>CAZXBB010000151.1:0-7832 GCA_964638815.1 uncultured Isosphaeraceae bacterium | reverse complement strand
GTGAACACCACGTCACGCGCGAAGGGGGCTGCACGACGCAGCCCCCCGAACGTCCACCCACCCCCACACCACGTGGTACACCCCCATCGCGCGCGGCCCCGAACGTCCCAAACCAAGGCGGCATGGATGCCGCCGGTCGCCGCGCGACTTCTGCAGACCCGGAGGGTCTGCGAAAACCAGCCCGACCCAGCTCCAAACGTCCCACGCGCAGGCGGCAGGATGCCGCCGTCGCACTAGCGGGTCGGGACGTCGCAGTGTGAGCTGCAGGATGCAGCGTCGCCGCGCGTGACGGGCAAAGGTGTGAACACCACGTCACGCCAAAAGGGGCTGCACGACGCAGCCCCCCGAACGTCCACCAACCCCCGCACCACGTGTTATCGTGCGTTCGTGTCGACGGCGAACGAGCACGCTGCTACTGCGGCACGCACGGTCCCCAGTTGCCCAGCACGACGAGGATGTCGCCGAAGCCGACGTCGCCGCTGAAGTCGAGATCCTCCGGACATTCGTCGCACGGTCCCCACGCCGCGAGGACCGCGAGGAGATCGGCGAAGGTCACATGGCCATCGAAGGTAAGGTCGCCCGGGCAGTCGAGCACGAGCGTGCCGATGTCGAGCAGCTCCTCGGACGGGATGTTGACGTCGTCGTCGGCGTTGATCCTCTCGTCGTAGTTGTCGCGGCTTCGCAGCATGTTGAAGGCGCCGTCCGCCTCAAGGCCGGCGTAGGGGCCGCCGAGGACAGGCTCCCAGTCCCACCAGTGTTGGGTCTCCAGGCCGACCCTGAACTCATAGACCTCGAGACTGTCGACGGCGGCCACGACCAGGTGGTCGTTGTCGTCGATCGCGAGGCTTCGCCCCGCCTCCGGCAGCACGAAGGTCGAATACTCGAGCCCGCCGCCCCGCGCGATCGGACGCACGCCGTACACGACAAGGTTCACCTCCGGGGCGAGAATCGCCACCGCGCCGTCTTCCTCGCGCACCGCGATCGCGGGATCCGTCGTCGGCGGGATCGTCTGGTTCATCGCGTACTCGTAGACCGGCTTGCCGTCGACGCCGAGCGAGCGCGGGAAGACCGTCATGATCCGGCCCGTCGTCGAGACGACGATCACCTCGTCCGTCGTGTCGCGGCAGGCGATGGCCTGGGCGACGGCTGGAAGCTGCGCCGTGGCGACGATCGCGCCGTCGAGCGCGAGGCGGTGAACGTCCCGGCCGGCGAGCAGGTAGAGCTCGTGGTGTCGGCCGACGACGAAGTCCGTCGCGCCCGCGTAGCCACCGATGCGCGTGGCGTCGCCGGAGATGCGATCGAGGGAAACGAGCTCCGCGTCGCGACCCGGCCTCGTCTGGAGCGTGATGAAGGAGTGATGCTCGGGATGCCACTGCGCCGCGGCGAAGTCGTAGCCGACAAGGGGTTCGAACGACGGGATCACCGGCTGCGCCCACTGGAAGTCGCCCGAGAAGGGCACGACGTTGAGCTCGTGCGTGCTCCAGCTCCAGCCCGTGGCCGGCTGGATCGTCAGGATGAGATCGATGAGACGGATCTGGTCCGCGTCGGGGTTGTACTGGAGAACCGTCGCGTCGACCGGGTGGTAGGCCGAGTCGTTGTCCCAGTCCTGCAGGACGCTCCGCGTCTCGACGCTGTCGTAGACCTTCATCGCCCACGGCGCCTCGCTGAAGATGCTCCCGCCGTCCGAGGGATCGCGCACCCAGAGTTCCTCGACGCTTCCGTCCGCCCGCATGTGCATGGCCGTGACGCAGTGTCCGCCCGTGCGAGAACCGAGCACCGGCTGCGGCCCCGGGTTGAAGTTGTAGCGTCCGTAGCACACCGCAACGAGCGAGCCGAAGCGGGCGCGCGAGGCGGCGTCGCTGAGGACCGGACAGCTCGTTGCGGTCTTGTAATACCGGGAGCGAACGAGCGGATGACCGTCGATCCACGTCTGCGCGCCCGAGTACCAGTTGTCGCGGTTCGTCCCCGTCGTGCCGGTATCCATGAGCTCGCCAAGGTCTCTCAGCATCTGGGTCATCGCGAAGTGGCCGACCTGGCCCTGCCACACGCCGGGGCCCGGCGGGAGATCTTCGAATCCCCATGCGGCGGCGTAGGCGAACATGTTCATGGTGGCGGTCGGAACGCAGAACATGCTCCCGTTGCCGGGGAGCGTGAAGCGGTCCTGATCGAGGTCCGGCATGAAGTTGACGTGGAAGTGGTAGTGGTCGTCGTCGGTCCACTCGGCGTGTGTGACTTCGGCGATTGCGCCGGAGCCCGGCGCGAGGGTCGCGATCAGGGCCAGGGCGAGCGTGCGGGTGTTCATCGTGGTCTCCATGATGGGCGCGGGAGGGTTTGCCCCACCCCCCCGCTGAGGACGCGAAGACCACGCCGATCCTGTGCCAGGGAATTCGGAGGGAATGTCGCCCGGGGTATGATCCACTTCGGGCCTGATTCGCCTCAGGCCTGATCCACCTCGGGCCTGATCCACCTCGGCCCTGATGCGGAACATGGAGGGCCTCGACCCCCGTGCGAGAACCAGCGGTTGACGTCACGCGCTTGCTGCGGTCCGTGAAGGCCGGAAACCCGACCGACCTCGATGCCCTGCTGTCCGCGATCTACGACGACCTCCATCGACTCGCCGCGAAGCAGATGCAGGGGGAGCGCGGCGATCACACGCTGCAGCCCACGGCCCTCGTTCACGAGGCGTATCTCAAGCTCGTCGACCAGCGGTCCACGGAATGGCACGATCGGCTGCACTTCTTCGCGGTCGCCGCCCGGATCATCCGCCGCATCCTGGTGGACCACGCGCGGGCCCGCGCGAGTGCGAAGCGCGGCGGAGGACGCGACCGCATTCCTCTCGAACGCGTCCAGATTGCCGCGGACGCGTCCGACGTCGATCTCGTCACGCTCGACGAGGCGCTGCGGGAGCTGGCCGACCTGGACGGCCGGCAGGCCCAGGTCGTCGAGCTCAGGTTCTTCGCCGGGCTGACGATCGAGGAGGTCGCGCAGTTCCTCTCGATCAGCCACCGCAGCGTTGACCGCGACTGGACCTGCGCGAAGGCGTGGCTCTACTGCCGTCTCGCGGGCGACGGGGGCGCGGCGGATGTCTGAAGGCCTGACGCGTCGCAGCTTCGCCGTCTTCAGGCGGGCGCTCGAGGTCGAGTCGCACGAGCGACCGGCGTTCGTGGTCGATGCCTGCGGCGACGACACCGGTCTCCGGCGCCGGGTCGAGGCGCTCGTGGCCGCGATCGACCGGACGGGCGGATTCCTCGAGACGCCGGCCGCGCGGACCGGGCCGCGTCGCCCCGCGCCGCGCACGCTCGGCCCCGGCGACGTCATCGCCGGCTACGAGATCACGTCGGTCATCGGGGTCGGCGGCATGGGGGCAGTGTACGAAGCCATGCAGCAGCGACCGCGGCGCCGCGTCGCGCTCAAGGTGATGCAGCGCGGTATGGCGACGCCCGAGGCCCGGCGCCGATTCGAGTTCGAGGCGGAGGTTCTCGCCCGACTGCGTCATCCCGCGATCGCGCAGATCTACGAGGCGGGAACGCACGACGACGAGACGGGGACCGTCCCGTGGTTCGCGATGGAGCACATTCCGAGCGCCCGGCCGATCACGGACTACGCGCGCACCCACGCGCTCGGAACGCGCGACCGGGTCGCCCTGTTCGCTGACGTGTGCGACGCCGTGCAGCACGGTCACCAGAAGGGCGTCATCCACCGCGACCTGAAACCGGGCAACATCCTGGTCGATGCGAACGGGCAGCCGAAGGTCATCGATTTCGGCATCGCGCGGTTGACGGATCCGGATCGGGCGGCGATCACGCATGAGACCAGCACCGGCCAGCTCATCGGCACGCTCAACTACATGAGCCCGGAGCAGTGCGGCAGCGCCGCCGCCGACCTCGACGTTCGGGCCGACGTCTACTCGCTGGGCGCCGTGCTGTACGAGCTGTTGTGCGGGAGGCTGCCGCACGATCTCGGCTCGCTTCCGGTGGTCGAGGCACTCCGGGTGATCCAGGAGGAATCGCCCGCGCGCCCGGTCGCGATCGATCGTGCGCTGCGCGGCGACCTCGAGGCGATCATACTCAAGGCGATCGACAAGGATCGCGGGCATCGGTACGGGTCGGCGGGTGCGCTCGCCCGCGATCTTCGGCGCCACCTCGAGCACGAGATGATCGAGGCGCGGGCCCTGACGCTGCTCTACCAGGTCCAGCTCTTCGCCCGGCGCAATCGCCGGCTCATCGCCGCCGCCATCGTCGTGGCGCTCGCGATCGTCGGCGGCGCGGCGGCGAGCGTGTCGTTCGCGGTGCGGGCCGGTTCGGAGGCGTCGCGGCGCCGCGCGGCCGAGGTCGCGGCGATCGGCGAGCGCGACACCGCGCGCTGGCAGGCCTACGTGGCGAATGTCGGGGCCGCCTTCTACGCCCACGAAGCCGGCGAGTTCCAGTGGATGCGGGCGCGGCTCCGCGACGCGCCGGCGTCCCTGCGCGGCTGGGAATGGCAGTTCCTCCATCTGCTCGCCGAGCCGAGCCAGGACCGCTGGGTCGCGCACGACGACATGATCTTCGGCATGGACCTCTCGGCCGACGGTCGACGCATGGCCACGGCCTCGCGCGACGGGACGATGCGGATCTGGGATCCTGAGACCCATGCGCTCATTGCGACCGGGACCGGTCACGAGACGTGGGTGTTCGACATCGCCTACAGCCCCGACGAGCGAAAGGTGGTCACGGGATCAGAGGACTCGACCGCCCGGATCTGGGACGCATCGAGCGGCGCGCAGTTGCTCGTGTTCGACCGCCACGAGAGCGGCGTCGCCGCGGTCGCGTGGAGCCGGCTCGGCGTGATCGCCTCGGCGTCGAGGGACGGCGTCGTCTGGGTCTGGGACGCCGCCACCGGCGACGTGATCGAGCGCTTCCGGACCGTCGATGGCGGCAAGTCGGGCGTGTCGTTCTCGACCGACGGCCGCAGGCTCGCGGCGTGGGGCGCCGGTCCGACGCTCACCGTCCGCGGCGCCGCGACGCGGGAGGTCGAGCGAGAGTTCATCGCGCGCGCGCCGCTGACCGCGGTGGCGTGGCGCGACGACGACCGGCGAATCGTGGCGGTGGCGGGCTCGGTCGCGCACGTCTGGGACGTGTCCACCGGCGAACTGGTTCACGAGATCGGGCTCGATTCGACCATCTCGAGATCGATCACGTTCTTCGCGGACGGGACACGCCTCGCGGCGGGGGTCGGTCGCGGCATCTTCATGTGGGACCTCGGGGCAAACCGGCCCGAGACGGTGCTCTTCGGACACGAGGAGGCCGTGTCGCGGATACGGTTCAGTCCGGACGAAGGGCGGATCTACTCCGCCTCGTGGGACGGAACCGTGCGCGCCTGGGATCGCGACGCGACGGGCCCGGTGAAGGTGCTCCGCGGACACGATGCGCACGTCCTTTCAACGGCGTTCAGCCCGGACGGTGCCATCGTCGCCTCGGCCTCCGACGACGGGACGATCCGGCTGTGGGAGGCCGCCACGGGGAGGGCGGTGCGCACGCTCGACGCGCACGCGGACCGGGTGCGCGCCCTCTCGTTCGCCCCTGACGGGACAAGGCTCGCGAGCGGCTCGTACGACCGGACGGTTCGCGTGTGGGGGTTTCCGTCGTGCGAGCTTCTTGCGACGCTCGAGGGACATTCGATGAACGTCAGCGCGGTCGCCTTTGACGCGTCCGGTCGTCGCCTCGCGTCCGGCTCCAGCGACACGACGATCCGGTTGTGGGACCCGGCCACTCACGCGACGGTGCACGTGATCGAGGGACACTCGGCGCGCGTCAACGCCCTCGCGTTCAGCCCGGACGGGCGGTTCCTCGCGTCGGCGTCGCGCGACGCCACGGTCCGCGTGTGGGACGCGGAAACCGGTGCGCCCGTGCACACGCTCACCGGCCACGCGTCCGACGTGTTTGCCGTCGTCTTCTCGCACGACGGGCGGCGACTCTACTCCGGGTCGCGGGACCAGACGGTGCGGGTCTGGGACACCGCGAGCGGCGCCGCGATCCAGGTGCTCGCAGGGCACGGGCAGCTCGTCACGTCGCTTGCGCTGAGTCCCGACGGTCGTCGCCTGGCCGCGGGATCGTGGTTCGAGAAGATCATTCTGTGGGACGTCGCGACCGGCGACCAGGTCGCGACGCTCACGGGACACCGCGACGCCATCCGCTCGGTCGCGTTCGACCCGTCCGGTGAGCGCCTCGTGTCGGGCTCGTACGACCGGACCGTCCGGATCTGGGACTGCGAGGCGCGGCGCCCGGAATGAAGCCCATCCCGCTCCCGAGCCTCGACGACGATCGGCGCGCCAGCAATCTCATGGGCCGGCATGGGCCGGCATGGGCCGGCATGGGCCGTCATGGGCCGGCGACGGACGATCGCGCTCGTCGTCGTGCGCTTGCTCGTTGCTTGCCCACGTCCTGTGAGATGAGCGGCAAGCCCGTTGGCCGCCGGGCCTGGGAGCTTGTCGCGCGGGACAGGCATAGCGCTGCCTCACGCGGCACCAGCGTCGCGGTCGATTTCCTGGGACGACCGGGGCTCGATCCGCCAGCGTCCGTAGGGGTTGAACGCGGGGGCCGTGCGCGCAACGAGCGGCAGTGGTGGCGCCTCGCGCACGAACGCGTGCGCGTCGCCGGAGCCGAACAGCGCGCCGTCGATCATGTCGCCGCCGGTGGCCAGGAGGTATCCGAGAAAATCGTGCAGAAGATGGCATGCGACGTCTTCACGGTGGTCGGCGTTCCTCCCGTTCGGCACCACCACGCAGGCGTCGCGCAGTCCGAACACGTGCATCCCGATCGAGAGGAGCTCGCGGTCGAGACGCAGGACGTTGACGAACGCCGTCAGGAGTGCGTACGTGTCGCCGGATGCCGTCATATCGAGCCACGCGTCGTGATCATGCGCAATCAGGGAGGTATCGAGAAAGACACCATGCCCACCCGCCCGCAGAACCGCGGCGCCTGCGCACATCATCCTGCGCACACACTCGAGCGAGCCGGCGGGGCCTGCCAGACAGGCATTGACCGCGTATTGATCAACCGCGCGGCGTGTCGCGGCGGACAGGCGGCCGCGACACGCATCTGCGAATATGGCAGGGAACTGGTCGTCCGCCGGCAGGAACCGCAGCATCACCGATGATCGGTCCGGCAAGACCAGCCGCTCCCCCCGAGCGTGGACCCCGTCTGGCAGCGCATCGGCGAACCCTCGCCCGCTTGCCCAGGGACCTGGAATCCTGAGGACGATTTCGGGCGCAGTGGTGGTTGACGACTTGATCTTCCTGCGCACGGACGAACGCTCACGCATGCCACACCTCACTGGACGGATGCAGGTTCGGCCCCCCGGGTGGGATGCCGATCGGGCTCAACATATGTCCGTTTCCGCCGCGGCTCCGGGGATCTGTGAAAACACTTCCGGGAGGGCGACGGCGGGATCCTGCCGCCTGCGCGTGGGACGTTTGGGACGGTCGCGCGTTGGGGGCGCAACCTGTCGTGCGGGGGGTCCTTCGAACGTCCGGGGGGCTGCGTCGTGCAGCCCCTTTGCGCGTGACGTGGTGTTCACACCTTTGCCCGTCACGCGCGGCGACGCTGCATCCTGCAGCTCAACGCTAAGAAGTCCCGACATGCCAGTGCGACGGCGGCATCCTGCCGCCTGCGCGTGGGACGTTTGGGACGGTCGCGCGTTGGGGGCGCAACCTGTCGTGCGGGGTCCTTCGAACGTCCGGGGGGCTGCGTCGTGCAGCCCCTTTGCGCGTGACGTGTGTTTACACCTTTGCCCGTCACGCGCGGCGACGCTGCATCCTGCAGCTCACGCTACGAAGTCCCGATATGCAAGTACGA
>CAZXBB010000150.1:0-2957 GCA_964638815.1 uncultured Isosphaeraceae bacterium | reverse complement strand
CACCCCCACTTCGAGTACCTGACCGGCGTGACGGGCGAGCCCGGCGCCGCGCTCGTGCTCGACCCCGCGTCGCCGGTGGAGGCGCGCCGGGAGATGCTCTTCCTGCGCCCGCTGAACCCCGAGGTCGAGAAGTGGGACGGTTACCGCCTCGAGGTAAGCGAAGCGCTGCGGAGCGAGACCGGCTTCAAGGCGGTGTTCCGCACCGGGCACCTGCCCCGCTTCCTGTCCGAGGCGGCGCAGCGCACGCCGGCGCTCGCGTGCCTGCATCCTCTCGCATGGTACGACCAGCCCGTCTCGCCGGACCTCGTCGTGTTCCGCCGCATCGCCGAGCGCATACCCGGCGTGACCATCACCGACGCGACGGAGGAGATCGCGCGGCTGCGCTCGGTCAAGTCGCGGACTGAGGTCGCGATGATCCAGCGCGCCGTCGACATCACGCGCGCCGGCTTCGAAGCCGTCATGCGTTCCCTCCGGCCCGGCATGAGCGAGTTCGACGTGCAGGAGACGCTCGAGCACGCGTACAAATCGAACGGCTCGCGCGGCCCCGCCTACGGCACCATCGCCGGCAGCGGCATCAACAGCACGGTGCTGCACTATCACGACAACGACCGGACGATCGGCAAGGGGGACCTCGTGTGCATCGATTCGGGCGCCGCGTTCGGCGGCTACGGCGCCGACATCACGCGCACGGTTCCCGCTTCCGGCACGTTCACGAAACGGCAGCGCGAGGTCTACGCCGTCGTGCTGAACGCGATGAACGCCGCGATCGACGCCGTGAAGCCCGGCGTCACGATCGCGCAAGTCGACAAGGCGGCCCGCGCGGTCATCACGAAGGCGGGCTTCGGCGACTTCTTCATCCACGGCATCGGGCACCACCTCGGGCTCGAGACGCACGACATCACGCCCGCCGGCCCGCTGCGCGCCGGCGCCGTGATCACGATCGAGCCGGGCATCTACATCCCGGTCGAGAAGCTCGGCGTGCGCATCGAGGATGACGTGCTGGTCACGAAGACCGGCTCGCGCAACCTGTCGGCGAAGATCCCGAAGACGATCGCCGCGATCGAGAAGGCGATGAAGCGGTAGTGCCGGCCGGCGCACGCTCAGCGCGCCGGCGTGCTGAGCATGACGACCCCCGCGATGATGAGCCCCACCGCAGCGAGCTTCCGCGCGGTGAGCGGCTCGCCCAGCACCAGCGCCCCCAGGAGAACGGCGACGGCCGGGGCCACGCTGAACGCGATCGGCTTCACCCGCGAGATCTCCCCGGCCCCGAGCGCCGCGTAGAAGAAGATCATCCCGGCGGCGCCGGCTACGAGGCCGGAGCCGAGGACGAGCTTGAGGAGCGTTGACGCACCGGCCGCGGCCCAGTCCCGCGGCTCCGTCTTCCAGCCAAGCGTCGCCGCGGCGCACGCGGCCCACAGCACCGGGAGCGCGACCGTCGTCCGGACGGCGATCGCCGTGAGCGGTCCGACGCGACCGCCGTGCAGGACGCTCTTCGTGAAGATCTCGCCGACACCCCAGGCGAGACCGGCCGCCAGCGCGAGCAGGATTGCTTTCATGGCGGGGAGTGTACGCGGGGGGGTCGGCGGGGGATCGTGGGATCGGCGGGGCGCTGCGGCGCGGATACCGCGATCAGGCGCGATCAAATCTTCGGGATGCCGCCGGAGGGGGGCCCCGGCGGCATCCGGGGGAACGGGCGGGGCAGGCCGGGGTCGGGGTCGGGGCATCCCGTGTCAGGAGGCGATCGATGGCCGACCGTGCAGCAAGCGACCCCCCACGCCGAGGCTTCTCGCTGACGGAGTTGCTCGTCGTCATCGGCGTGATCGCGATCCTTCTCGCCCTGCTGGCGCCGGTGCTCCGCGGTGCCATGGTGACGGCGCGCATGACCGAGGCCGCCGGCAATATGCGTCGCATCGGCGTGATGATGGGCGTGTACTCGGCCGATGCGCGCGACTGCATCGTCCCGAGCCGGTTCAACCACAGGCAGGCTGCGTACCCGGGTCGAGCCCGCAGCGCCGCCTCCATCGACGAGGCGTGGCATCTGCGCGGGACCTGGGCGGACATCCTGTGGACGCGGAACGAACTGGGCGTCTTCCCGGAGGCCGGGCTGGTGCTCGGCGACGACTACCGCTACGACTCGCCCGACGAGCGTCTCTACGACCTCGTCGGCGTGATGGAGAATCCCCTGCGCTCGCCCGTCGGGAACACGATCGACGTGACGGGGGGCGACATCGCGCTGCCCTACGGCAACGGCGCCCTCGAGCGGGCCGATCCGGGCTTCTTCGCGGCGAACAGCTTCTTTGACGACGACGAGGAATCGCCGACGTACAACCCCGACGGTCCGTTCACGAACGCGCTGATCCGCCACCCGGAGCGATCGATGTACCTCGTGGACTCGTTCGCCGGGGAGGTGATCGACGCCAGCCATTTCTGCGACGTCGAGGAGCACACATGACTGCCGGGCGAGATTGCCGGCGGCAATGGACTCACCCGGATGCAGGTTGACTTCCGCTACAGCGGCGTCTGCCTGATGCTCATGCTCGACGGTCACGTCGAGACCCAGTCGCGGTTCGAACACCTCACCGACGGCACCGAGGCGGATGAGGACTGGGACGACCTCGAGGGGAACCGCCGGGTGCGGGTTATTGACCTCACCGGGCGGTGGCGGATCAACCGACCCGAGTGACGCGTGTGACCCGAGTGACCCGGGCGCCCCGAGTGGCCGGCACGTACCCCGGCCCTCCCGGACCGCGCGGACAGACGCGCGCGCGGACACGCATGGTCGCGGACGCATCGGCCGCGCCTTTGTTCGGCAGCTCCCGCCGGTACTACGCGACCGTCCGACTTCCCCCAGGCGTCCACGTCGGGCTTACGGCCTTCGGCCGAAGGTGCAGAGGCAGTCGCCGTCGGGCGTCTGGCAGTCGAGGCGCTCGTCCGTTCCCCCGCACCGGTCAACGAAT
>CAZXBB010000149.1:0-29705 GCA_964638815.1 uncultured Isosphaeraceae bacterium | reverse complement strand
GTTGCCCGAGTGCGATGCTTTTCGTCGTGGCAAGGAGCCGAACCGACGCCGTATTTGACGATACAGCGAGGTTTGGCGACGCCGTCCACGGCGGAAATGATCGTGCTCCGGCGGCGTTCCAGTTCTTCAACGGGCTGCTAGGCCTCCTTGAGGCGACACGACGGCGCGCGCACGCTCCGCGCCGGCGGCTTCCGCTCGCGTACGACGGCTCGCGCAGCCGTTGCGCATCCCACGTGGGCCGCGCGCGTCTCGCACACCTTGCCGCACGCGGCGCAGATCTCGATCTCGGCGAAGTCGCCGTCGCCGCGGCCGCAGCGCGGGCATGGGGTCGCGTAGGCGTTCTCGCCGGCGACGACGCCCGTCTGGACCGAGTGGATCTCGTGGGCGGCCAGGGTGCGCTCGCAGTGCTCGCACCGGAACGCGACCTTCGTCTCGACCGCGCTCTCCACGACGAACTGCGAGAACGACGCGCGCAGCCCCTCGTCGTGCTCCTCGCGCGGATCGACGCCGGCGCGGAGCAGCCACTCCACGAACGCCTCGATCTGGCGGACGTCGTCAACATCCTCGAACACCGGGCCGAACACGCTGCCGGTCGACGTAGAGACCAGGCAGCCGTGGCGAGTGAGCGGGTCGTAGAGCACGGAAACGGCCATGCGGGGTACTCCGTGACGCGGGGCGGGCGGCGCGAGGCGAGCAGGGGGGGGGGCGGCGTGGCGCGGGCGGCGCGAGGCGAGCAGGGGGCTCAGGCCTTCTTCTTCCTCGACTTCTGTGCCGTCTTCCTGACGCTGGCCGCGGGCGCCTTCTTCTTCCTCGCGCCGGCCGCGGCAAGGCTCTCCTCGAGCGCCTTCATGAAGCTGAAGCCCGCCGGCGCGTGCTCCTCTTCGACGATCGCGGGCTCCTTGCCCTCGACCTTCGCCTTGATGACCGCGAGCAGGGCCTCCTGGTAGCGGTCGCGGAACCTGGACGTGTCGAGCGGTTCCGCGCTGGCGTCGATGAGCTGCTGTGCGAGCTTGAGCTGATTCCCGTCAACCTCGCCGTTCGCGATCTCCTCGAAGTACGGCTCGGCGCTGCGCACCTCGGCATCGCTGCGCAGCGTCGTCATGCGAAGCCCGCGTCCCTCGACCTCGATCGCGACGACGTGCTCCCGGCCGCCGAGGACGAACTGGCCGATGCCGATCTTGTTCGACTTCTCGAGCGCGGTGCGGATCACGCGGAACGCCTCCTCGGCGACGGGGCCGTCGGGGGCGAGGTAGTACGGCGCGTCGAGGTAGATCGGCTTCAGCTCGTCACGGTCGATGAACTGCACGACGTCGATCGTCTTCGTCGTCTCGAGCCGCACCTTCTGAAGATCCTCGTCGTCCACGACGACGTAACGGCCCTTCTCGAACTCGTAGCCCTTGACGATCTCGTCGCGATCGACGTCGCCGTGCTCGGGGCACACCATCTTCTGCTTGAGACGCTGGTGGCAGTCCTTGTGGAGCTGGTTCAGCGTGATCCTGCCGGACGACGTCGTCGCGTTGTAGACGCGAACCCCGAAGCTGACCAGGGACAGCTTCAGGTGCCCCTTCCATGTGGCCCGTGGCGGCATCGAACGGCTCCTCATTTGCCACGCGCAGCGAGCGGGCGCCGCGGCGCACAGCGAAGCGGGTGTGATCGGTCCGTGATCACCTTCGGCTGCAGATCCGTCCGGCCGGCGGCGTCGCGCGGGACCGATAACTCGCGGTCCCGGCGGCTGACCAATGCCCCAAGGATACCGGCGCGTGCGGCCGGCGGCCACAGCGGCTCAGTCGCACGCCTCCCCCGGCCGCGTCACGTACACGTCGTACCGCACGAGCTTGCTCTCGATCGTGAACGACACGTCGGCGGCCAGCGGCTCGGCATGGCCGGGGCGCTTGACGACCACCCGCCGGGCGGCGTGCACCCGGGCCTCGCGGAGCAGGTCCGCGGCGTCGGGGTCGTCGCCGACGAGCCGCCGGACGAGACGCACGCCCTTGCGCGCGAGGGCCGACGCCCTGCGTTTCGGCGGGTACATCGGATCGACGTAGACGACATCGGGCGGCGGATGTATCCCGGCGAGTACCCGGCGGGCGTCGCCCAGGATGATCGTGATCGCTACGCCCTCGCGCTCCGCCGCGTCACGCAGGAGCGCCGCGAGCACGGGCGAGCGCTCGACCGCCGTCACGTCGAAGCCCATCGCCGCCATCAGCCCCGCGTCGTGACCGAGACCGGCCGTGGCGTCGAGCACGGTGCGCGCGCGGGCGCCGATCGCGCGGCCGAGGGGCTGGCGTCGCGAGACGCGGCGCCCGGCCGGACGAAGCCGGGCGCGGACGCCGCCGGTGCGCGGCTCGCCGGCATTGCGCAGCTCCAGGCCGGTGGGCGTGACGACGAGGAGGAGGGTGTCGGCGGCGGGGGGGGGCCCGCGCGTGGCATGCGTGGCGAGAAGCGGGAGGTCGAGCGCCTCTGCCAGACGCTCGGCGTCACGGACCTGCGCCTCACCTTCGGCCACGACGAATGTCATTCCGGGCCCCGCTGACGGACTCGAAGATCATGATCATGGCGACCCGGATCGCGTCGAGGCGGCGCGGGCGTCGTGACTACTTCTTCGCCACGAGGTACGCCACCCAGCCCGGGCACGCCTCTCCGCGCTCGCTGATCGAGAACTCGCCGTCGCCTTCCTCGGTCTCCTCGTCCGTGCCTTCCCAGTAGACGACGACCTCGCGGAAGCCCGCCTCGATCAGCAGCTCGCGCACCTCCGGCAGCGTCCAGAGACGCCAGTGGTACTCGAAGGCCCGCTCCATCTGCGAGCCGTCCGGAAAGCGGAAGTGGATGAAGTTGGTCGCCGCGCCGGTGATCGGGTTGTACGAATGCTGATCCCAGACGTACGTGAAGCCGTCCATGTCGCGCTCCTCCTCGATCTCGAGGAAGGAGTCGCTGCCGCCGTAGGCGTCCGCCAGGAACAGGCCGTCGTCGACGAGCGCTTCCCGTGCTCGCGCGAAATAACGACGAAGCTCGTCCCGCGTGGTGAACAGGAAGTAGCTGAAGTTCATCGCCAGCACGCTGTCCACCGGCCCCGTCTCGACGGTGAGCACGTTGTCCTCGAGCAGCGTGACGCGTTCGGCCTGCTCCTTGTTGAGCCGCTGCGGAATGCGGGCGCGGCCCCACCCGAGCACCTCCGGGTCGAGATCGACGCCGATCGCCGTGTGCTTCCGCCGGCGTTTGACCCATTCCATGCAGACGGCGGCGGTGCCGCAGAAGTCCTCGCGGATGGAGACGCACTCGCGACCGCGTTGCTCCTTCCACACCTGCTCGATGAGGTCGCACTCCGCCTCGGGCTCCTGCACGGACTTCTCGTAGAGCTCGTGCCGGTCGCACTTCTTCGCGGTCAGCCAGCCGTTCGCCTCGGCTTCCTTGCGGCGCTGCTTGTCCTTGCTCTTCTTGTGCTTGTTGTGCTTCTTCGGCTTGTCCGCGGTCTTCGTCATGGTGCGGTAGTGTAGCGTCGCGGACGTCAGGTGCGCGCCGGGGCGCCGCACGGGAGACTCAGCTCGAAGCACGCGCCGCTCCCTTCCGCCGCGACCAGACGCAGGTCGCCGCCCATCCGCCGGGCGAGACCGCGCGACAGGGCCAGCCCGAGACCGACGCCCGGCGTCGCGTCCCCCGGCTCCCGCGCCCCGCGCTCGAACGGAGCGAAGATCGCTCGAGCGCCAGCGCGAGCCCCGCGGCTCCGTCGGACGCCTCCGTGACGTCGTATCCCGCGAACGCGAGAGCGTCCGCCAGGCCGCGCCGGATGGCACGATCGTCTTCGATTGACAAGGAGGCGGGTCACCTCTCCATTGTCGGCTCGGGACGCGGGCGGGTTGTAACCGGAGTGTAACGAGGCGGCGGAGCCCGCTCCTTCACGACCTCAAGGGTCAGCGGATCCCGCGTCGGCAGGTGCTTCACGTCTCCATCGAAGAAGTCGTTCATCGTCGCCCGCCCCTCGAGGTCGCCGCCGTAGATCTCCTCCCAGTCGCCGACGACGAGGACCAGCATGCCGCTCGGGTCGAGGTACTCGCGGGCGACTTTCGTGACGTCGTCCTTCGACACCGCCCGGACGCGGTCGCGGTACGTGTGCCAGTAGTTCGGGTCCCGGTCCGTCATCTCGTCGTTCACGAGCACGTTCAGGACGGCGCGCTTCGAGGAGAACCGCTGCGGGAACTGCTCGATGTACGAGTTCTTCGCGGTCGCGAGCTCCTCGTCGGTGACGGGCTCGGTGCGGATGCGGTCGATCTCTTCGAAGATGATCTTCGTCGCGAGCGCCACCGTGCGGTTCTTGGACTGGAAGAACGCGCCGAAGACGCCCGGGTAGTGGACGGCGGGCTGGACGAAGGAGGACGCGGCGTACGCCAGGCCCTCGTCGCTGCGGACCCGGTTCGTGATGCGGCTCGTGAAGCCGCCGCCGCCGAGGATGTGGTTCATCACCATCAGCGGCACCGCGTCGGGGTCGTCGCGTCTGATGCTGCGGGTCACGATCAGCGTCGTGCCCTGCGGCAGGTCCTCCTGCGCGACGTCGGCGTGGTAGAGACCGGGCTCGTGGCGGTGGTCCGGCGCCGGCGGATCGGCCGCGGTCTCGCCGCGCTCCCAACCCTGCATCGCGCCGGCGAGGCGATCCACCAGCTCGCTCGGCTCGAAGTCGCCCGTCGCGGCGACGATGAGGTTGCCGGGGTGGAAGATCCTCGCGTGGAGCGCACGGAGACGCTCCGGCGTGATCGCATCGATCGACATCTTCGTCGGCTGCCGGGCGCTGAAGTGATCCTTGCCGAAGACCAGCTCGGGCATGTTGATCATCGCGACGGACATGGGGGCATCGTTCCGCTGCCTGAGCTCCTCGATCACCTGGTCCTTGTGGACGCGCAGCCGCTTCGCATCGAAGCCGGGATGCCTCACCAGGTCCATGAAGAGCGCGAACGCCTCGTCGAGGTTGCTCCGGAGGCAGTTGATCGACGCCCCCGATGACTCCTGCGCGACGTACGTGCTCACGTTCGCCGCGAGGAAGTCGAACTTCTCGTCGAGCTCCTCCGCGGGGACGGTCATCGTGCCTCCGCGTCGCATCAGGCTGCCGAGCGTGCTGCCGAGCCCCGCCTCGCCCGGTTCCTCGAGATACGTGCCGCCCTTGAAGGTGAACGTGATCGTGACGAGCGGGAACTCGTGCGAAGGCGCGAGGTACACCGGCACGCCGTTCGGCAGCTCGCGCCGGAACTCCGACGCCACGGGCGGCTCGAAGTCGAGCGGCGGGAACGTCAGCGCCTCCGGATGGGGCGGGATGGCCCGCGCCGGCGCGGCCGGGCCCAGGAGCGTCGCCGCGAGGGCGATCGCGACGATCGGTTGCAGCACGCGCATGCGCATGGGCATGGATCTCACCTCGGGTCGGAAAGGAAAATGTCGAGAAAGGAAATGTCGGAAAAGGAAATGTCGGGAAAGAGAATACACCCTCACTGCCCACCTCCCGGCTGCGCTTCCAGCTCGGCGATGCGGAGCTTGAGCTTCGCGACCACGTACTCGTACGCCGGTCGCATCGCGGGCGGGAAGTTCGCGCCCTGCGCCTCCATGGCACCGAGGATCTGCCTCAGCTCTTCGGGATCGGTCTTCGTGATGAACCGCCCCAGCATCGCCTCGATCTGCGGGCGCATCTCCTCGGGGACCGTGCTGATGTCCGGCACGCCGGCGGGCGCGACGCCCTCGCGACGCGTGTACACCGCGACACAGCGGTTGGTCGGCTTGAAGTACGTGTTCGCGACGCGCTGGATGTCGGCGGCGGTCACGGCCATGAGCTTCGCGGGGCTCTCGTTGATGTACTCCCACTCGCCCATCGCCTCGTACATGCCGAGCTGGAACAGCAGCGCCGTGTTGCTCTGGAGCCGGCGGTAGGAGTCCGCGGCGACCTGGTTCTTCACCTTCTGGAGCTCGTGGTCGGTGACGGGCTCGCTCCGCAGCTTCGCGACCTGGGCGTACCACGCCTGCTCGAGATCGTCCGGCGTCGCGTCGTCCTTGACCTCGGCCGTGAACGCGAAGTAGCCCGCGTACTTGCGGCTCTCCTGCATCGCGCGGGCCTGCGACGCGATCTCGTCGCCCTCGATCATCGACTTGTAGAGGCGGCCGGTGTGGCCGTTCAGGATCTCGGTGAGGATGTCGAGCGCGAAGCTGTCGCGGTGGTCGAACGGAACCGTGTGGTACCGCACCTCGACCTGGTCCTGGCAGTCGCACTCGCCGATCATCCGCTGCTCGGCGATCTGCTCGACCTCCAGCGTGACGACGGGCGGCGGCGGGACGGCGCCGCGCTCAAGCCGCCCGAAGTAGCTGTCGATCAGCGCTTTCGTCTCGTCGAGCCGGAAGTCGCCGACGACGATCCCGACGAGGTTGTTCGGGCGGTAGTAGACGTTGAAGTACGCGTCGAACTCCTCCCGCGTGTAGCTGTTGAGGTCCGTCGGCCAGCCGATCACCGACCACAGGTACGGCGACGACTGCCAGAACATCGCGTCGAACTGCTCCTGGAGCTCGCCGGTCGGGCTGGACTCGAGCCGCATGCGCCGCTCCTCGTGGACGACGTCGCGCTCGGCGTAGAACTCCCGGAACACCGAGTCGCTCAGGCGGTCCGACTCCATCCACGTCCACAGCTCGAACTTGTTGCTCGGGACCGTGATGAAGTAGAAGGTCATGTCGTTCGACGTGAACGCGTTCATTCCGGACGCGCCGGAGTTCTTGTAGACCTGGTCGAACTCGTTCTTGACGATGATCTCGCGGTGCCGCTCCATGAGGTCGCGCAGCTCGGCCCGGAGGGCGCGAAGCTCCTCGGTGTCGTTCGCGGCGTCCCACGGGTCGTCGATCTCGCCCCGCAGGTACCGCTGATACTGGCCGTCCCAGATCAGCTCGTTGATGCGATCCTTGACGGCCTTCTGCTTCCGCATGAACTCGGCGTCGGCGGCCGCGTCGTCGGTGCCGATCGTCGTCGTGCCCTTGAACATCATGTGCTCGAAGAAGTGGCTGATGCCCGTGATGCCGGGCCGCTCGTTCACGGAGCCGACCTTCGCGACCCAGCCGGCGGAGATGGTGTTGGGCTCCTCGTAGCGGGGCACGAGCAGGAACGTCATGCCGTTGTCGAGCACGTGTTCGTGGACGGCGACCTGCTGAGCGCGGACAGCGGTCGCGGCGAGCAGCAGCGGGGCGACGAGGGCGACGGCGAGACGCGGGGGACAAAGGGGACGCATGGGCACCTCCGGGGGATTGCGGACGTGAATGACCATCGATTTATAGCGTCGTGCGCGTCCGTCGATTCGCCGCGGCGGCCAAAACCGATCCTCCGATCGTCGCGAACCGGGGCGGAAACGAGGCCCGCGAGGCTGCCGCGTCCTTTATGATGGCCGGGGGGCAAGAAGCCAGGAGCAAGGGAAGCCATGATCACCAGACGCCTCGTCGCCCGCCCCGTGGGGGCCTTCGCCGCTCTCGCCGCGCTCATGCTCGCCGTCCCCGCCGTCGCCGGCGCGGACGTCGTCACGGTCGCCTCCGTCTCCCCCGCGGCCCGTGCGCTGACGGCGCCGGTCGGCGCCACCATCGCCGTGGAGTTCGACCGCCCGATCGCACCGGCCTCGGTCACGCGCGACACCTTCTGGGCGTTCGCCCGCTGGAGCGGGGCCGTCGAGGGCGCGATCTCGTTCGAGAACGGCAACCGGACGGCGCGGCTGACCCCCGACTTCCCGTTCACGAACGGCGAGTCGGTGATGGTGATCCTGTCGAACGCGATCGAGGGCGCGGACGGGACGCCATTCCGGCCGGCGGGGTACTCGTACCAGTTCTGGACCGTTGCCGGCACGTGCGGGATGGTGTACGACGAGATCGACGTCATGACGACGGGCGGCAACACCATCCCCTACGGCGGCATCGCGTCGGACCTCGACGGCGACCGGTTCCTGGACATCACGACGGTGAACGAGGCGACCGCGGATCTCCGCATCTACATGAACCGCGCGGACGGGACGGGCCTCTTCGACCCGGTGGTGACGAACTACGACGTCGGCGACCGCGCGAGCCCGTCGGAGCCGTCGGACTTCAACCGCGACGGCAACGTGGACATCACGACCGCGGACATCGACGACGACACGGTCTCGGTGCTGCTCGGCAACGGCGACGGATCGTTCGGACCGCGGCAGACGCTCGTCGTCGGCGACGCGCCGCGCGGGATCGCGGTCCTCGACGTGGACGGCGACGGGGACATCGACATCGTCAACACGAACTCGGGCGCGGGCAGCGACCTGTCGATCCACTTCAACGACGGCAGCGGCGTCTTCGGCGGACGCACGGACTTCGACGCCGGGGTGAGCGGCGAGTGGTCGCTCGTGGCGGGCGACATGGACGAGGACGGCATCCTCGATCTCGTCGTCGGCAGCCGGACTGCGCAGAGCGTCGTGATTGCCTCCGGCAACGGTGACGGCACGTTTTCGAACGGCCCCGCGACGTCGATCGGCGGTCAGACGTGGATGCTCAACTGCGGCGACGTCAACGGCGACGGTCACGAGGACATCGCGAGCGCCAACAGCGGCCAGAACAACGGCGCAATCCTCCTGGGCGACGGCGCCGGCGGCTTCGGGGCGCTCGTCACGTACCCGACCGACGCCTTCCCGCTCGCCACCGACCTCGCTGACCTCGACGGCGACGGCGACCTCGACTGGGTGACGAGCAGCTTCCAGGGCGACTGGCGCATCTTCCGCAACAATGGCGACGGCATCATGATCTTCGACCAGGAGATCAACGCAGTGAGCGCCGCCTCCTGCTCCCTCCCGATGGACATCGACAACGACGGCGACCTCGACCTGGCGCTCATCGACGAGGTCGCCGACCTCGTGACGATCATGCGCTGCGCCGGCTCGCCGTGTGTCGGCGACCTCGACAACAGCGGCGCCGTGGACTTCGGCGACATCCTCGCGATCCTGGGCGCGTGGGGGAGCGCCGGCGGACCCGAGGACCTGGACGGGAGCGGAACGGTGGACTTCGGGGATCTGCTCGTGGTGCTCGGGAACTGGGGCGATTGCTGAGCTCGCACCTCCCTCCCTTCCGGGGAGGGGAAAGGGACGCGCACACCGCCGGCTTCCGCCTCGCGCGCCGCCGTCGCGCGTCTTCTCTACAATCCCCCCATGCTCGATCCCGCCATCTCCGACCGGCCGCTCGCCGCGCTGCTCGCGCGCGAGCTCGAGGACGTCACGGTGATCTTCGAGCGGCAGCTCGCCAGTGAGCTCTCGGCGGTGAACGGGCTGTGCGTCCACGTCGAGCAGTACCGCGGCAAGATGCTGCGGCCGACGCTGGTCCTCCTTTCCGGCATCGCGGCGGCCGGCGAACCGTGCGACGGGAGCGCGCTGACCGACCGCCACCGCATCCTCGCCGCGGTCGTCGAGATGATCCACATGGCGACGCTCGTCCACGACGACGTGCTCGACGAGGCGGAGATCCGCCGGCGCGGGGCGACCGTGAATCACCTCTGGGGCAACGAGGCCGCCGTCATGCTCGGCGACTACCTCATCTCGAACAGCTTTCACCTGTGCTCGCAGATCGGTGACCCCGCGATCAACCTTGCGCTCGGGGAGGTCACCAACACGCTCTGCGAGGGCGAGCTCGCACAGCTCCACCACCGCAACGACTATGGCATCGACGAGGCCACGTACCTCGAGATCGTCCGTCGCAAGACGGCGTCGCTCATCGGCGCATGCTGCCGGCTCGGCGGCGTGCTCTCCGGCGCCGATGCGGCCGTGACGGACGCGCTCTTCCGCACCGGGATCGCGCTCGGCGTCGCCTTCCAGATCCAGGACGACCTCCTCGACCTCATCGGCGACGAGCGTGTCGTCGGCAAGTCGCTCGGCAAGGACCTCGGCAAGGGCAAGATGACGCTGCCGATGATCGAGCACCTCGCCGGGGCGAGCCAGCACGAACGCGGCGACGCTCTGCGGCTGATCGAGAGCGGCGACACCGCCTCGCTCGCGGCGATCCTCCACGCGAGCGGGGCCGTGGACGCCTCTCGCGCCGCGGCGGCCCGTTTCGTAGACGACGCCCGGGGCGAGCTGCACGCGTTGCCGTCGTCGGCGGCGCGGGATCTCTTCGAGGTGCTGGCGGACTCGGTGATCGCGCGGAATCGGTAGACGGAGCGCTCGGTCCGGGTCCCCTGTACGTGTGCCCCGGTCCTTGGCTCGGCAAGGGCCGGGTGGCGTAGGGACATCCTGAACCGTCGCGCCCGACGGGTCGCGGGTGCGGGTCGCGGGTCCGGGTCCCCTGTACGTGTGCCCCGGTCCTTGGCTCGGCAAGGGCCGGGTGGCGTAGGGACGTCCTGAACCGTCGCACCCGACGGGTCCCCGGTGCGGCCCCCCGGTACGGGTCCCCGGTGAGTGTGCCCGTGTCCGGCCCGGACGTCGTAAGTCGTCAACCGTCGTTGGCTGCGACAGGACCGGCGCACACGTCGATCGGGACGCAGCGCACGGGCATTTCGGCGAAACGGCCCGATCCACCGCGCCCCGCGCGAGTATCCTCATGAGCAAGGAGGTCGCAGTGATGGTCGCACGCCGGAAGTCGACCGGGTGGATCGCCGGGGTCACTCTTCTCCTGGCGGGCGTCGTCGCCGCCGACTCTCCGATCGGGCACTTCGCCCCCCGCACCGTCGCCGAGGTCGGTCGCACGCGGATCATCGCCATTCGCGTCGATCCGCCCCTGCCCTCCGACCGGACACTGCCGGCAACCGTCTCGGATCCGGCCGTCCTCTCCATCGTGCGCCCCGCATTCGCGGGAGCGGGCGCGACGGTCGGTTACATCCGCGTCCGCGGCGAGACGCCGGGGCGCGCGACGCTCGACGTCGCCGGGGCCACCCTCGAGGTGGACGTCGTCCCGCCCCGCGCACCGGCCGCCGCGACGCGGTTCACGCCCACGATCGTCGGGCCGGTGTCCGGCGCGGCAGTGTGGGGCGTCGTGTCCGTCGGCGTCGAGACGCGTCTCGCGCCGGGCGCGGGGCCGCTCCCCGCGATCCGCGTGCGCGTCGCCGGCGCGCGGATCCTCGAGCCGGCGGTCGATACCGGCGTCGCCGGGCGTCCTTACCGGCGCCTGAGGTTCGAGCTCGACGCGAACGCGTTCGAGCCGGGACCGCTCGCGCTCGAGACGCTGATCGACGGCGCGCCGCTCGGGCCAGCGACGATCGTGCGTGTCGTCCGGCCGCCGCAGTCGGCGATCGCCGCGGGCGAGGCGGAGGCGACGTATTCCGTCGAGCGCCCCGCGCGCTTCGCCGACCCTCACGTGAACGTCGGGCGGCACGCCGACGCGTCCGGCGGCGCGTACTTCGCGAATGCCGGCGCCACGCCCGCGGTGTGCTTCCCCGTGGACGTCGAGACGCCGGGGTGGTACCAGGTGATGATCGTCGCCGGCGGCACGGAAGCGCAGGGGGCGTTGCCCACCGTGGGCGTCGTCGTGGACGGCGCGGACGAGTCCATCACGAACGCCCGGCTGCTCGACTCCGGCTTCCACCGCATCGCCGTCGGCGTGCCGTTCCGGCTCGACGCGGGACGCCGCATCATCACGCCGTTCTTCGCCAACGACTTCTACGTGCCGCGTCGCGCCGACCGCAACCTCCATCTCGATTACATCGAGGTCGCGCGGCTGCGCGACGCCGAGGACGCCCACCGCAGCAACGCGATGGCCGCCATGGCCCCGATGATGCCCATGACGCCCATGACGCCGATGACGACCATGACCGGCGACGCGGGGGGGATGAAAGGCGGCATGGCCGGCGCCGACGACGACGCGGCGCTCGTGATGAACGTGGACGATCCGGACGGAGCCGCCGCCGTGCCACTCCGCATCGCGTTCGTGCGCCCGCTCGACGGTCTGCCGATCCCCGGGCTCATCGAGATCGAGGGTCGCGCGTGGTGGGTGGACGACGAGTTCACGGACCCGCCGACCGTCACGCTGATGGTCAACGACTTCCCCGCGATGAAGGAGCGCTCGGGGGCGCCGCGGTTCCGGGTGGATCCGTCGAACTTCTGGGAAGGCGACAACACGATCCGGCTCGTCGCGCGGCTCGACGACGGCACCACCGCGACGACACCCGTGCAGACGATGCATTGGCCGGCCGCGCCACGGATGAGCCCGCCGCCGCGTCACCACCGCCGGTTCAGCATCCACGAGCCGGCGTGGGACTCGATGGTCGCCGCGCACCTGCACCCGGGGCATTACCCCAAGGAGCGACGCACGCTCGTGCTCTTCTCCAACACGACCGCGACGCTGAACGTGCCCGAAGGGATGGTCGGCAGGTTCGACGTTTACGTCGAGGCCCTCGGCGAGGACTTCGAGGGCCCGCCGCGAGGAGAGGTCGCGCTCGTCACGCCCGGCGGGAAGATCGCGATCGGCGCGGTCGAGCCGCCGGCGTGGTGGGACACGCGTCGCGTGGGCGAGGTCGAGCTTCCGCCGGGGCCGAAGGACCTCACGATCTCCTTCGTCAACGACCACCACGAGCCGGGCAAAGGCGACCGCAACCTGCGCATCCAGGCGGTGATGCTCGCGGAGCAGCCGACGGTGCCGGACACCACGGCGCCCGAGGCGGTCATCCGGTACCCGGAGAACGGCCAGCGCGTGCACCTGGCCGACGCCCTCGTCGCGGAGGTTTCGGACGACGCGTCGCTCGCGCACACCGAGCTCATCGTCGACGACGTGCCGACCGGGGCGACCGTGGACCTCAACCTCGAGCCCGGGCGCGTGGTGTTCCCGCTGCTGCTCCGGTCGCTCGCGCCGGGCGAGCACACGGTCACCGTGCGCACGACGGACGCGGCGGGCAACTCGACGCTCGCCGAGCCGCGCACGATCGTCGTGACGGCCGGCGCGCCGCCGGCGCCGGGGCCGTACGAGCACGCCGTCCGCGTCCTGAACGCGTTCGGATACGGGCCGTCCGCCGCCGACCTCGCGGTGATCCTCACGCGCGGACCGGAGGCGTGGCTGCGCGACCAGCTCGCGCGCGGCGCCGACGATGCCGCCGAGCAGGCCGCGCTCGGCGCGGGGCTGACGCACTTCGCCAACCGCAACCCGTACGAGGTGGGCGGCCGCACGCTGTCCCACCTTCTCCTCACACAGAACCCCGCCCGTGCCCGCTTCGTCCTCTGGGCGGAGAACCACTTCTCGACCTGGATCCGCAAGGTCGAGGGCAGCCGCAAGTGGGAGGAGCACCTCGCGTTCGGGCGCCTCGGCGCCGCTCCCTTCGACACGCTGCTCTTCGCATCCGCCGAGAGCCCCGCCATGCTCGCGTACCTCGACCAGGACGGCAGCTACGCCGACCGACTCAACGAGAACTACGCGCGCGAGATCATGGAGCTGCACACGCTCGGGGTTGACGGCGGCTACACGCAGACCGACGTCACGAACCTCGCGGCGCTCCTCACGGGCTGGACCGCCGCCCTCGAGGGCGACGGGCGCGGGGGCGGCCCGAACGCACAGACGTACTCGTTCCGCTACGACCCGCGTCTCAACGACGGAGACGCGATCCGCGTGCTGGGCATGCCGTTCGACCGCGCCGACCCGGACGCCCGCTACGACCGCGCCCGCCTCGGCATCGAGTTGCTCGCGGCGCACCCCTCCACGGCGCGGTTCGTCGCGCGCAAGCTCGCCGGGCATTACGTCTCGAGCCCGCCGCCGTCGGATCTCGTCGAGACGCTGGCTCAGCGCTTCCACGAGACGGGCGGCGACATGCGCGAGCTGCTGCTCACGATCGCGGCGGATCCGCGGATCGTCGCGCCGAACGGGTACGAACGCATCGCGACGCCGCTCGACTACGGTGTGCGGCTCCTCCGCGCGTCCAGCCACTTCAATCCGTGGCGGCTCGCCGAGTTCCTCCAGCTCAGCGGCAACGGCGTGTTCGACCGCGCGACGCCCGACGGGTATCCGCAGGAGGACGCCGCGTACACCGACTCGAACGCCATGGTGCAGCGGCTCAAGCTCGCGAAGGACAATGTCTGGCAGATCGCGGCGCTGGTGCCCGGCCCCTGGCGCTACGGCGACGACGTGCCGGAGGACGAATGGACTCAACTGGTAATCGACGTCCTCGCCGTGCGGCTCACCGGCCGCGTGCTCAGCGCGCCGTCGAACGCGGCGGCGATCGACGTACTGACGGCCGCGACCGGCACGCGTGACGAGCGAGTGCGGGTCGTCGGCCCCTTCATCGCGTCTCTCCCCGAGGCGAACCTGAGATAGGCGTCCCCGCCATGCACGTCACCCGACGCTACTTCATCCAGTCCACCGGCGCGCTGAGCGCCTACCTCGGCGTCAACCCGCTCGATCTCTTCGCCGGCGACGGCGGCGCGCAGGCCGTGCCCGTCGCCGTACGCAAGGGCAAGACGCTCGTCGTGATCTTCCTGCGCGGCGGCGCCGACGGGCTGAACCTCGTCGTGCCGCACGGCGATCCGTCCTACGCGTCACTGCGCAAGTCGATCGCGATGCCGCGTCCGACCGCCGACGGGCGCGGCACGGTCGATCTCGACGGGTTCTTCGGGCTGCACCCGCGGCTCGCCCCGCTCGCGGACCATTTCGCGTCGGGCCTCGCCGTCGCCGCGCACGCCGTCGGGTACGACAGGAACACCCGCTCGCACTTCGAGGAGCAGGACGTCTGGGAGACAGGCGTCGTCGGCAACACGGTGAACTCCGACGGGTGGGTGAACCGGCACCTCGCGACGAGCACGGGCCACGGCACCATCCGCGCCGTCGCCGTCGGTGATGCGTTGCCCCGGCTCATGCACGGCCGCGCGCCGGCGTACGCCGTGCGCGGCATCGAGGACCTCACGCTCGACATGCCCGGCGGCGATCCGGACCTGATCGCGGCGGCGCTCGAGCACGCCTACACCCGCACGCCCGACGACCGCGGCGGCGCACGCGACCTGCTCGCCCGCACCGCCGGCGCGACGCTCGAGGGCATCCGCGAGCTGCGCGGCGTGACGCAGATGCCGTACGAGCCGGGCGCGGCGTACCCGCAGACGGAGATCGGGCAGCGCCTGATGCAGGTCGCGCGGCTCGTCAAGGCCGATGTCGGCGTCGAGGTGGCCGAGGTGGACTTCGGCGGGTGGGACACGCACAGCAACCAGGGGCGCGGCGCGGGGGGGCAGCTCGGCAACCTCGCCGGTCAGCTCGCCGGCGCGATCGCCGCGTTCACCGAGGACCTGGCCGAGCGCATGGACGACGTGGTGATCGTCACGCTCACGGACTTCGGCCGCACCGCGGCGGAGAACGGCACCGGCGGCACGGATCACGGCTGGGCGAACTGCATGCTGCTGCTCGGCGGGCCCGTCGCCCGCGCGAACACGGCCGCCGCCGCGGCGGGCGCGCCGCGCAAGGTGGTGACGAAGTGGCCCGGCCTCGCCCCCCACCAGCTCCACGAGGGCCGCGACCTCCTGCACACGACGGACTTCCGCGACGTCCTGGCGGAGCTCGTGCGCGTGCATCTCGGGAATCCGCACCTGGAGACCATTCTGCCGCAGCACGCGTTCTCGCCAGTGGGTGTCGTCGCGTGATGGATCGGACTCCGCGGGGAGCGTGGCCCGCATCATGCATGAACCGCGTCGTCCAGTGTCGGGCGTTTCCCTTTTCCCATTTCCCGTTGTTCAATTGACCGTTCCGAGGTTCCCGATTCCCCGTTCCCGGTTCCCCATTCCGCCGGATCAGCCCGACTCCAGCTTCTTCGATGCCGACAGAGCTCAGGATGGCCGCGAGCTCGTTCGCTTCAACGCCGGCTGCGAACTTCACGAGACGGGCGGCGATGTCGTCCCCCTTTCGGCACGTCGGCACGGTCCGGCGACGTTGCCTGTGGAAACACCTCCGGAAACGGGAAACGGGGAATCGGGAACTGGGAACGGTCAATTGAACAATGGGAAACGGGAAATCGGGAATCTCGGAGTACGACCTCGCATCTCGCGAACGCGGTTGCGCGCTCGCTCAACGGCATTCCTTCTCAAGGCGTATGCGCCGGGCTAGGATGACCGCATGACGCGCGACGCCCCCCGTCACACCGCCAGTCACACCCTCCGTGCCAGTCACACCCCGCGCCTCGCCCCCGCGGCGTGGATACTCATGCTCCTGATCGGCGGCGCCGCCGGATGGCTGGTCGCGCAGGCCGTGTTCGACTCGCGCGTCGCGTCGGGCGAGGGCCGCACGATCGTGCCGCGCTCCGACCTGACGCCGCACGAGCGATCGGTCATCGATCGCTTCCGCGAGGCGGCGCCGTCGGTGGTGTTCATCCGCAGCAAGTCGATCCAGCGCGAGTTCATGTCGGTGCGCCAGGTCGAAGGCTCGGGCTCCGGTTTCATCTGGGACGAGAACGGCCACATCGTCACGAACTTCCACGTCGTCGCGAACGCGCGGGGCCGCAACCCCGTAGAGGTGATTCTCGCCGACGGCAGCGCGTGGAGCGCCGTCCCGATCGGGTTCGCCCCGGACCGCGACCTCGCCGTGCTCAAGATCGACGCGCCGAAGGACCGTCTGGTGCCGATCGCGCTCGGCACGTCGGCGGATCTCGAGGTCGGGCAGGACGTGCTCGCGATCGGCAATCCGTTCGGCCTCGACCAGACGCTCACGACCGGCGTCGTGAGCGCGCTCGGGCGGGCGATCGAATCGATCACGGGCGTCACGATCTATAACGTCATCCAGACCGACGCCGCGATCAATCCCGGCAACTCGGGCGGTCCACTGCTCGACAGCGCGGGTCGCCTCATCGGCGTCAACACGGCCATCGCGAGCCCATCCCGCGCCAGCGCGGGCATCGGGTTCGCAGTTCCCGTCGATATCGTGAACCACGTCGTCCCGCAGCTCATCGCCTCCGGCCGCGTGACGCGTCCGACGATCGGCTTCGAGCCGTTCCAGGACGTCTTCGTGCGGCGGCGCGGAATGCGCGGCGTTCTCATCAACCGCGTATTCCCCGGCACCGGCGGTGAGGCCGCGGGGCTGCGGGGCACACGCGAGGGCCCGGGCGGCATCATCTTCGGCGACCTGATCACCGCGATCGACGGCAAGCCCATCAACGACACCGCCGACCTGCTCGCCACGCTCCAGGACTACGCGGTCGGTGACACGGTCGAGGTCACATTCCGCCGCGGGGGCGAGGAGATGTCCTCGCCGGTCGTCCTGGGCGAGGGTCAGTGATGCGCAGCCGGTGACGCGCCGGCAAGGCCCGGGCACGCGCGCCGCGTCTACTCGCGCCGGATCGTGATCCCCCGAAACGCCACGCGATCCCCGTGCCCCATGAACCCCAGATGGCCGGATGACCGGTGCAGCCCGGGGTGCGGGCGCCCGTCCGGCGTCTGGCCGATCTCGTCGAGGTTTACGTCGAGGATCGTCGTTCCGTTCAGGCGGACCGTCACGTGCCCCCCGCGGCACTCGACCTCCTGGAAGTTCCATTCGCCGACCGGACGCAGGTAACCGCGGTGCGCCGGCGCGACGCCGTACACGGAGCCGTGGTACTGGTGCGGCCGCAGGTTCGCGTGACGCAACGCGGTGTTGTCGAGCACCTGGAGCTCGAACCCCTCGTACGCGGGATCACCCTCGAGCGGCGCGCGCACGGCGAGGCCGTTGTTCCCGCCCGGCGGCAGGCGGAACTCGAAGTGGAGCGTGAAGTCGGCGAACTCCTCGGCGGTCATCACCGTGCCGCCGCGCTCGGGGTCGCAGACCAGCGCGCCGTCCTCGACGAGATAGCCCTCCGTCGCCCGCGTCCACCCGGTGAGATCGCGTCCGTTGAAGAGTGCC
This sequence comes from uncultured Isosphaeraceae bacterium, assembly GCA_964638815.1. Classification (GTDB taxonomy): domain Bacteria; phylum Planctomycetota; class Phycisphaerae; order Phycisphaerales; family SM1A02; genus CAZXBB01. The sequence continues at coordinate 11,936 of CAZXBB010000149.1, read as the reverse complement.
GTGAAGTCCGCCCCGCCCGCCCGCTCGCGCAGCCACGCGCTCGCCTCGCCGGCACGGATCTCGCGGGCGAACACGTTGCGGAAGCGGATCTCGCCGCCGTGCGTCTGGAGCTCGATCGGCCCGCGCGCGAAGATCGGCCGCGACCGGTCCCAGTAGTTCTCGAGCGGGACCGCGTCGACCACCTTGTGCCCGTTGAGGTGCACGGTGACCAGCTCGCCGATCATCACGATGCGGAACGTGTTCCACTCTCCGGCGACACGATCCGCCACGCGCAAGGGCGTGCCCGGGTGCCGCTGGTTGTTGTAGAGCCCGCCCGAGCCGACGCGCGCGGCATCACTTCCGTTCACGGGATCCCAGATCTGCACCTGCGGCGAGCCGCGCAGGTACACGCCGCTGTCGGCGCCGGGGCTGATCTTCCAGTCGAGCAGCAGCTCGAAGTCGCCGTAGTCGCGGATCGTGCACAGGTGCGGCCCCGCCCCGTCGTTGACGAGCTCGCCGTTCTCGACGCGCCAGTGCGCGCGCATCGCGGCGTCCGCCGCGTCCTGCGCGGGCGCCCGATCCACCGTGGGCATCTCCTCTCGCGTGATCGGGTTGCCCACGAGCCCCTGCCAGCCGTTGAGACTCACGCCGTCGAAGATCGCCGTGAACCCGGGCGGCGGCGTGTTCGGCGCGCGCATCGGCGGCAGCGGCGCCGCCTCCGGAGGCGGCTGCGGCGCGTCCGTCCGTGAAGCGCAGCCGACGACGAGGAGCGACCCGGACAGCAGACCAGACAGCAGGCCGGGCACGAACGCGAACAGGCTTCGCATGTGATCCCTCCAGGGCCCTCGCCGCGAGGTGCTGCGCGATCCGCTACTCCTCATCCGTCCGCCGCATCAGCAGCAGCAGGATCATGAGCAGGAGCGCGAGCGGGACGATCCAGATGAGGTGTCGCGTCCAGCTCTTCGGCCCCTCCGCGGGCACCATCGTCGCGCCCGCGCCGGCGACGATGCTCCAGCGGGGTGCGTAGCCGTCCGAGCCGAGCGCTTCCGCGGCGTGGACCATCGTCATCCTCGCGTCCTCGAGGCCGGGCGCCTTCTCCGTCATCGAGGTCGCAGTGCTCACGAGCGGGACGAACAGCTGGCGGTTGAGCCGGGCCCCGGCCGGCGCGGTAAGCGCCCCGAGCACGAGGAGCAGGGGCAGCAGGCCCGAACGACGGTGGTTGATGTGCATGGGCTGGGTCGGGCTGGGTTGACCCGGCTGGGTTGACCCGGCACGAGCGTCCGGATCGGGCCGGATGAGGCACGGCATCGTCAAGGATGCGGTTCGTCAAGTCAAGCCGCGGTGATCCCGGCGCCGTGCGCGGATTCGGCACACCGCTCCGGGCGGGCGCGATGATCGTGGGCGCAGCCGCCGACGCCACGCGGAAGCAAAAACGCACCGGCGCCGGAAGTCCGGCGCCGGTGCGAGGATGAACCCCGTACGGACGACGTCGCTGTTATACGCACGGCCCCCACGAGCCGAGCACGATGAGCAGGTCGCCGAAGTCCACGAAGCCGCTGCCGTCGAGATCCTCCGGTCCGCCGACGTCCCCCCATGCCGCGAGGATCGCGAGGATGTCGCCGAAGTCGACGGCGCCGCTCTTGTCGATGTCGGCCGGGCAGTTGCGCACCAGGTAGAACGCTTCGCCCGCCGCAAGCATGTCCGTTGACTCTTCGATGCCGTCCGCGCTCGCGCTGAACGCTTCGATGTCGTCCGGCACGAGCGTCGCCCAGACCGCGTCCGCCGCGAGCGTCGTCAGCGTGACCGGACCGGCGCCACCGAACGTCGGATGATTCACCGTGCCACGCACCTGGAGGTCGATCGGCGATGCGATCGATCCGGCGCCGAACCGCGGTTCGCTGAGCGACTCCGCAGTCAGGTTCATGACGACCAGCAGATCGAATCCGTCGTAGTCGTCGTCATAACCGGACGGCCCGATGTCCAGTCGCACGATCGCGGCGATCGCGTTCATCGGCGCACCCTCCACGACGCCCGCGAAGTCACCCGGGGTCAGATCGGCAAGGCCGTAGATGTCGGCGCCGCCGACGAGACCGGCGAGGAACGGAACCGTTGCCACCGGGCTCACGTAGGGCGACTGCTCCTGCGGGCCGTCGAGCAGCTCGAGGACCGCGCCGGTCATCGATCCGACGACCGGTGTGCCGAAGGCGTTGTGTCCGAGCATGATGCGCCCGCCGTCGCCGGACTGCCCTTCGGACGCGCCGCCCGTGACGTCGATCGCGATCGAAGGTGCGTCGACGACCGTGCCGACGACCTTGATCGTTCCGCCGCCGCCGCCGCCGCCGGGCCCGCCGTTGCCGCCATCGCCGCCGTTGCCGCCATCGCCACCGGCCCTGCCATTGCCGCCGTCACCCCCGCGACCACCGTCGCCGCCCGGATTTCCGTTAACGCCGCCGCTGCCGCTCTGCCCGTTGCCGCCGTTCAGGCCGGCACCGCCGTTGCCGCCCGCCTGAGCTCCCGACCCGCGGGCGAGAAACTCACCGCCGTTGGCGACGCGACCGAACGCTCTGATCTCCAGGGCGCCGCCGCCGGCGCCACCGCGCCCGCCGAGGCCGCCGTCGCCGCCGGCGCCCCCGTTTCCGCCCGCACCGCCGACGCCACCGCGACCGCCCGCACCGCCGGCGTCAGGCGGGAGACATTGGCCACCCCCACCGCCGCCGCCGCCGCCACCGCCGCCGCCGCCGCCCGCTCCAGCACCGCCGCCGCCGGTTCCGGCCGAGCCGCCCGCCCCACCACCGCCACCGGAGATCGTCGTCGAGACACCTGTATTGCCGCCTCGCGCAGCGTTCTGGCCATTCTGTCCGTTCCCGCCGTTGCCGCCCGCGTCACCGAGGGCGCCATTGCTCCCGTCGTCCCCGCGCTGACCGGGATCACCGCCCAGTCCGCGCGCCCCGCCGTTCCCGCCGCCGCCGCCGCCGGCGGTGCCCCCGAGTTCCAGACCCTGGTCTCCGAGACCCCCGCTCTCGGGCGAGTTGATGCCGTCCGTACCCGAGTTCCTCTCCTGGAGGAAAGGCGACGCGGGCGTGCCGGGCAGACCGCCCGTACCGTCGAACCCCCCGATCCCGTGCCCGCCGCGAACACACGGCACGCCACCGATGCCGCCGGTCCCGAACAGGCCTCCGACCCCGTTCACCACCTGCCCCAATCCACCGGGACCACCGATCCCCTGTCCATCGCCGGGGTCTCCACCGCCCGGACCCGGCACGCTGCCGACGCCCGATAAATCGAGCGTGACGGCAGGATCGATCAGCACGTCGTTCGCGACGAGGAGCGCGACACCGCGGCTGCCCGTCGCGACCACCGTGTCATCGGCAGTAAGGACGAGATCGCCCTTGATCTGGAATCGGGCCACGGTGTCGCCGTGGACGAAGCCGTCGAACTCGAAGGGCGTCCCGTTGATCATCCCCGAGGCACCCCCGTTGATGGTGCCCGCGTTGGAGTTGATCGTGAAGACCTCGGCTTCGACGGGACCGGCCAGACCGAGGCTCACACCGAGCACCGCGATGCCCGGTACCCAGCGATGAATGCGTGTTGTCGTGTTCATTCGTTTGCTCCTGCTTTTCCGCGTGAGGGCCCGCCCGCGCGACGGCCGGGCCATCCCGTACCCGCAGGGGGAAGGCCGACCGCGCAGAAACAGGGGGGCGAATTTCCCGCCTCGGCAGGTACGATGGCGTTCCTGGAGCAGCAGGACAGGATCGCCCTGCCCGGGCAGCGGGGACGTGTCGATCGAGGGAGTTTCGCATGCCCGACGGGCCGGACGGTGTCACCCAGCTTCTCCAGCAGGTCCGCGGCGGCGATCCGGCCGCGACGGCCCGTCTCATGGAGGTTGTCTACGACGAGCTGCGGACGCTTGCCGGGCAGTGCTTCCGCGGGCAGCCGGAGTGCAACACGCTCCAGCCGACCGCCCTCGTCCACGAGGCGTTCCTCCGGCTCACGCGTCGCACCGACATCGCCTGGGAGGACCGTGCCCACTTCTTCGCCGTGTGCGCGACCGCGATGCGCGGGATCCTGGCCGACTACGCTCGCCGGCGCCGGGCCGCGAAGCGCGGCGGCAACTGGACGCGGATTGCGCTCTCCGGCCTGGTTGCGACCGGCGGCGATCCGGACGTCATCGCGCTCGACGAAGCGCTGACTCGCCTCGCGGCGATCAACGAGCGTCAGTCGCGGGTGGTCGAGTACCGCTTCTTCTCGGGTCTCACGATCGAAGAGGTCGCCTGCGTGCTTGGCGTCTCGAAACGGACGGTCGATGATGACTGGGCGATGGCGCGATCGTGGCTGTGCGTGCAGCTTGGCGAGGGCGAGGGCCCGCCGTGACCGCGGACCGACACCAGCGTCTCCAGGACATCTTCCTGCGCGCCCGGAGCATCGCGCCGGAGGGACGCCGCGCGTTCCTCGACGAGGCCTGCCGCGACGCGCCCGATCTGCGGCCGGACGTCGAACGGCTCCTTGCCTACGACGCCGCGCCGCTGCCCTTCATCGAGAACGTGACGTCGGGGCACGGCCTGACGTACATGGCGAGGGCGATCGCCGATTCGACCAACGGGGCCGCACCCGACGAGGCCGACACCGCCCCGGTGCCGGAGCGCATCGGCCGCTACGCGATCATCCGCGTCATCGGTCGCGGCGGAATGGGCATCGTCTACGAGGCCCGGCAGGACGAGCCGCGGCGTCGCGTCGCGCTCAAGCTCATGCGCCCCGGTTACGGCCTCGTCGCCCGCAACGTCGCGCGGCGCTTCCGTCTCGAAGTCCAGGTGCTCGGACGTCTGCGGCATCCCGGCATCGCCCAGATCTACGACGCGGGAACGGCGGACGGCCAGCCCTACTTCGCGATGGAGCTCGTCGAAGGCGCGCCGCTTCTCGAGTACGCGAACGGCGAGGCGCTTGGCCTGCGCGATCGCCTGGAGCTGATCGCGCGGATCTGCGACGCGGTGCAGCACGCGCATCAGCACGGCGTCATCCACCGTGACCTCAAGCCTTCGAACATCCTGGTGGTCGGCGAGGGCGGCGCCGGGCACCCGCGCATCCTCGACTTCGGGATCGCGCGCGTCACCGATGCCGACATCCAGGCCGCCACGTTGCAGACCGAGGTCGGGGAGATGGTGGGCACGGTGCCGTACATGAGCCCGGAACAGGTCTCGGGCGATCCGGCGCAGATCGACACGCGAACGGACGTGTACTCGATCGGGGTCGTCGCGTTCGAACTCCTGAGCGGGCGGCGCCCGTATGACCTCGGCGGAAAGGTGATGCACGAGGCCGTGCGCGTCATCCGGGAGTGCGAACCGTCGCGTCTGAGCTCGATCGACCGCCTGTACCGCGGCGACCTCGACACCATCGTCGCGAAGTCGCTCGAACGCGAGAAGGAGCGGCGCTACGCGTCGGCGGGGGAGATGGCCTCGGACATCCGCCGCTATCTCGGCGACCAGCCGATCGTCGCGCGGCCGGCGTCGAGCGTCTATCAGCTTCGGAAGTTCGTCCGGCGCAACCGGACGCTCGCGGTCTCGATCCTGATCGTGTTCCTCGCGATGGCGATCGCGACCGTGGTGTCGAGCGCGCAGTGGCGCGACGCGGAGCGCCAGCGGGCGATGGCGAGCGATCGCGCCGCCGCGCTCACGGCATCGCAGTGGGTGTCGTACCGCACGGCGGTCCGGTCCGCCGCGTCGTCGATCGAGTTCGGCGACCCGGTCGCCGCGTCTCGCTTCCTCGCGGTCGCCGGGACCGAGCACGCCAATTGGGAGCACTCGTACCTGGCCGGTCTCCTCGATCCGTGCGTCGCGATGATCGAGCCCGGGGAGCCGATCCTCGCGGCGTCGCTCACCGAGGACGGCGCCCACGTGATCGTCGTGACGTCGTCCGGCTTCATCGAGCGGTGGTCAGCCGACAGTGCCGCAATCGTCGATCGCGTCTCGCTCGACGAGCACGCGCTTCACAACGCGAGGCTCAGCGCCGACGGTCGGACCATCGCCGGCATATTCGGCGAAGAGGCCGGGGCCGCGGCGCTCTGGGATACCGGCACCGGCCGGCGGATCGCGGACCTCGTCCACGCGACGCCCGACGGCGGGGGACTGAGGATGACCGCCCTCTCGCCCGACGGCCGGCGCGCCATCGTCGGAGGCGCCGGCTCGCGCGACAGGCTGACGACCGAGGTGGGGCGAGGCGCCTGGCTCCTCGCTCCGGGGCTGGCATCGCCGACACGCCTGGTCCATTCGACGACTGTCGCAGGCGCGTTCAGCCCCGACGGCCGCCACGCCGCGATATCTTTCAGGAAGCGCCACGACGCGGCGGCGTATTGCACGCTCTTCGCTCTGGACGGGATCGAACCGACACGGTCGGGAACGTGCAAGATCCCGACGGCGGCCTGCGAAGCCGTCGCCGTCTCGAACGATGGGCGTTCCGTGGTGCTCGGGGCCGACGATGGTCGGGTCTACGTGTTCGACGGTCGGACGAAATCGCTCGAACACGTGCTCGCGGGCCACGAGGGGGCGATCACCGCCCTCGCCCTGAGCCCGGACGGTGCTTCACTGGCAACTGCGGCCGAGGATCGCGTGATCCAGGTGCGCGACACCGTGAGCTTCCGGCCGATCCGGACGCTCACTCTCGATGGGCCGATCCGATCGCTTGCGTACGGCGCGGACGGCAGGCAACTGCTCTGCGTGACGGACGGGAGCGTCCGGGTCTTCGACCTTGCAGAGCAATCCCCCGCCGCGGTGCTGCGCGGCCACGCATCGTACGTCTACGGCGTTGCGTTCTCGGGCGACGGATCGAGGATCATCTCGGGGGCGTGGGACGGCGACATCAGGGTCTGGGATGCCCGGAGCGGCGCCACGCGTGCCGTGATCGCGACAGGCTCATCGCCGGTCTTCGCCGTCGATGTCGCGCGCGGACCGCTGATTGCGAGCGGCCACCGCCGTTCGGTGCACGTGTGGAACCTCGACACGGGCGAGGAGCTTCATCGCTTCGGCGTCGCCGCGCCCGTTCGTGCGCTCGACCTCTCGGATGACGGCTCGCTGCTCGCTGCGCGCACCGAGGAGCACCTCACGCTCTGGGACCCGCGGTCCGGGCAGACGTTGCACACGGTGCCGCTGCGTCCGCGCCGAGCCGGCGGCGGCGCGGCCGCGATTTCGCCGGACGGCACGATCGTCGCGACCGACGAATCCGGGAAGATCGTTGTCATCGACACGCGCAGCGGCGCGGTGTTGCGCGCGTTCCCGGAACCTGTCGGCAAGTGCCAGCGGCTCGCTTTCAGCCCCGACGGGCGCTGGCTGGCGAGCGCGTCGATCGAAGGCGCCGCGGCGATCTACGACGTCGCCACGGGCGAGGTCCGTTTCGACCTTCGCGGTCACGCGGGCAACGTCTACGCCATGCGCTTCAGCCCCGACGGGACGCGGCTGGCCTCGGGGGCCGACGATCGCACGATTCGCATCTGGGACACGAGTCGTGGCGAGTCGCCGCTGACGCTGACCGGTCACACCGAATATGTCCACGATCTCGCCTGGTCGCCCGACGGCACGATGCTCGTCAGCGCCTCCGGCGATCACACGCTGCGCGTCTGGGAAACCAACCCGATCCGCGAGCGCCGCCGCGCCCGGGCGCCGGCCGGGGAGTGAGGCGACGATCTGCTTCGACTTGTGTCTCGTGCACGCGGACGTCGAGGGCGGACACGTCATGCGCGTCCGCGATGCGGACGGCCGCGCCGACGTCGTGACGGCGAGCCTCGACGAGTGCGGCACGCCCGGCGCGGCGTCGGTGCTGCGCAACCGCGCCGGCGCCCCGGCCGACGTGTCCGGACCGGATCGGCCAGCGTCGGCCATGCCTCGACGGCCAGCGTCGGACCACGCCTCGACCAGCCTGCGGATCTGGCGATGATCGCTCGCCTTTGACGATCACGCGCCCCTGCGGGGATCGCCGGGAGGACGCCGCCGACGACGGCGAGGCCGGATTCTCCGACGTTTCGCTCGTGCTGACGTCGTGGGGGCCGTGCCCGTGATCGCGGTGGCGGCCGGTCGGACGGCCGCGACATGAAGAGTTCTTGCTTGCATGCAGGTCGGTTTCCGCGATGATCATGTGATCCTCCATCGGAGTCGCGACGCCATGCGCTCCACCCGTCTTCGTGTGATCCTTGCTTCTTCCGTCGCCTTCGGCCCCGCGTGGGCGCATGGTTCGGTTCTCGCGGACGGCGGCGTCGACGGCGACTTCTTCGACTTCTGCAACGGCGACCCGGACGGCAGCAACGGCATGAGCAACGCAACGTCCGGTGTCTTCGGATCCCGGCGCACGCTGCTCGATGATTTCGAGGTCGGTCACATCGAATACATCTATGCGCTGTCATGGCGCTCGGTGTGGGACACGCCGATGGGCGGCGCGATGGGCACTGGAGCGGAGTTCTCCATCCGGTCCGACGTGAACGGCACGCCGGGCGCCACCATCGCGACGGCGCAACTGGCCACTTACAGCGAGGTGTATACGGGCAACATCCTGTTCAGCCGGGAAGAAGTGCAGCACTACGCCACGTTCGATCCGGTGTACGTGTCCTGCCCCGGCGGGTGCTGGTTCGAAGCGACGGTCGTGGGCCCGGAGAACAACTTCTGGTTGACGCGGGAGGCGGTCAACGGCCGCGAGTGCTGGGTGAACTACGAAGACCTGGCCGGGCTCCAGCCCGTGAGCGAGTACTCCGGCTCGCGGTTCGACCTGGGATGGACGATGCACGGCTTCAACGGGAGCGCCCTGCCCGGGGCGTGCTGCTTCGACGATGCGTCGTGTCTTGACAACCTGGCGACCTGCGATTGCGTCGCGCTGGGCGGAAGCCCGCGGGGGGATCACACGACGTGCGGCGACACCGCCTGTCCGCCGCTCGGAGCCTGCTGCTTCGAGGACGAAACGTGCAGCGATGAGTTCACGGCGAAGGAATGCGTCGCAGCCGGAGGCGAGTTCCAGGGACTCGGTCTTTCCTGCCTCCAGACCAGTTGCGTGACCCTCGGCGCGTGCTGCCTGGCGAACGACACGTGCATCGGCAACGCCGACGTCGACGAGTGCGAGACGGCGGGTGGCGTCTTCCATCCGGATCGCACCTGTCTCGACGTCGGCTGCGATCTGCTTGGCGCCTGCTGCGTCTACGACGGAACCTGCCTCGAACTGGTCGGCGACGACTGCCTCTCCATCCCGGGCGATTTCATCGGCCCCGGTGATCGCTGCTCGGACGTGGCGTGTCCGGCGTTCGGAGCGTGCTGCGCCGCCGACGACTCGTGCACCGAGGGCGTCGTCGCGAGCGACTGTGCTGCATCGGGAGGGACGTTCCTGGGCAACGGGAGCCGCTGCGCCGATCCGGTCGCGCGGATCCTCGTCGATCCACCGTTCGCGCCGGCACGGCTTGGCGATGCCGTCCACATCGATGGCGACACGGCGGTCGTCGGTGCCTTGCTGCTGCTCGACACCGGCGCCGCGTACATCGTGGAACGCGACGCCGGCGGACCCGATGCGTGGGGCCGCGTCGCAACCCTGCAGGGATCGGGCACGAACAGCGGCGACTGCTTCGGCGAGTACGTCGCGATCAGCGGCAACATCGCACTCGTGGGTTCCGTATGGCACGACACCCCCGACACCAACGCCGGCCGCGTGTGGGTTTTCGAGCGTGACGCGAACAATCCCGTCGCCTGGAACGAGGTCGCCACCATCGCCCCCACGGAACTCGAGCGCGGCGACCGCTTTGGCCATGTTGCGCTCGACGGCGGTACGGCCGTCATTGGCGCGCCGGGGGACGACATCGCGGGTTCCGCGTACGTGTACCGGCACGAGGGCGCCAATTGGGTCGAAGTCGCCAAACTCGCGCCGGCGGCCCCGTCCGCGTTTGACGAGTTCGGATCCGCCACGGCCATCCACGGGACGACCGCCGTCGTCAGCGCGCCGTTCGACGATGATGCGGGTGAGAACGCGGGCGCGGTGTACGTCTTCGAGCGCGACGCCGGCGGTCCGAACGGCTGGAAGCAGGTCGCATTCCTGACCGCCGACGACGCCACGGAAGAGGACCGCTTCGGCGTGTCGCTCGCGATCTCGGGAGCGACGCTGCTCGTCGGCGCCCGCGACTCCGTGCACTTCTTCGATCGCGATCCCGATTCGGGCGAATGGGCGCACGTGCTCGAGATCGAAGGCGATCCCACCACCGACTTCGGACACGCTGTCGCGGTGAGCGGCGACAACGCTGCGATCGGGGCGCCGTTCGCCCAGCATCCGATCGGCACGCCGGCCGGCGCCGTGCACTTCCTGCGTCGTGATCAGGGCGGCCCTGGGCAGTGGGGCGAGATGGCGACGGTGCTGTCACCGGACGCCGGACCGAACGATCGGTTCGGCGATGCCGTCGCAGCGTCGGGCTCGACCGTGATCGTCGGCGCACCGCTCTACGACCGTCCGCTCACGTGGTCGGGTGAAGCCGTCATTCTCGAAGTCCTGGAATGCACAACGTGCCCGGCCGACCTCGACGACAGCGGCGCCGTCGATTTCGGCGACGTCCGCGCGATCCTCATCGCCTGGGGCAACGCCGGCGGGCCGGAAGACCTTGACGACGACGGTACGGTCGGGGTCGGCGATCTCCTCATCGTGCTGGCGGCGTGGGGGCCGTGCGGGTAGCACTTGCGCGCCGGACCGTCGAGGATCAACATGGATCAACGGGTCGGGTGGCCCCGGGCGGCCTCCCGCGCAGGCTCCACGATCTTCGCGTTCTACGACCGTGATTAGCAAGACGCGGCCCCGTCACCATCTCGACGGCGAAGACCCTTGAGAGCTCCGGCAGCCGGTCGCGGATCTCTCAATCACCGCACCCGTAGTCTCTCCTCAAGATCAGATGCCGGGAAGAAGACATACGTCTTCCCTGACTTGCGCGACTCCAGGAGGCCGCGATCTGCCAGATCGTGAAGATCGGTCCGTGCTGTTTCATACACGACATCATGGCTGGCGCGGTGCGACTCGATCGTATATTGTGCGTCAGGATGGCGCAACGCATGCGTGACGAGTGCGCGCTGCCGGTGATTCAGGCACTGCACGCCCCGTAGCTCTCGTTCCAACGAGCGGACCTCGGACATCTTGGCCGCGATGTAGGCATGGAGCCCATCAACGGCCCGACGAATGATCTCGAGGTGGTATACGAGAAAGTACGTCAGATCATTGTCGTCGGTCTCGGTGTAGAGGAACGCTCGATAGTATTTCGAAGGAGCGTCGCGGATGATGTGGGAAATCGAAATGAACTCGCACAACCAGTAGCCGTGACGCAGCATTGACCAGTAAAACAGTGCTCGCGCCGTGCGTCCATTGCCGTCCTTGAACGGATGATCGTAAGCGAGCCAGAAGTGCAGCACGATCGATCTGATGACCGGGTGAACAAACGTGTTCGTAGGCGTCTTGCCGTTCGCGAAATCGCACATCGCGCTGAGTCGGTACTTCAGTTCGCTGGCCGGGGGAGGCACGTGAAATACCTCGCCATACTCGTCGGCTATATCAACCCGCTCATCGACGCGCCGTAAGCGTCCTGCCGCTGACGGATCGTCGAGCGTGCTCTCGGTAACACGCCGCTGGATCCTGCAGACGAGATCAGGTGTGAGCACCTCCTGCTTCACGCTCCCAATGAACCGCATTGTCGAGTAGTTGTTGAGGATCATCTGCTCGCTTCTGTCACGCGGCTGGCGGCCGGTCCGGATCATCTCCCTGCCGATCTCGCGCGTCGTAGCGGCACCCTCCAACTGACTCGACGTGATGGCCTCTTCCATCAGCGAGTTGACGATGTACCGATCCCGTGTTTCCGGATTGGTGACCTGATCCGGCATCGCGATCGACCCTCCAGCCGAGAGATCGATCTGGTGGAGGCGCTCCGGAACTGGTTCAGGCAGGGCGAAACTGAATGCGCGGCCGTCGGTTCC
>CAZXBB010000148.1:0-8365 GCA_964638815.1 uncultured Isosphaeraceae bacterium | reverse complement strand
ACGGCTACTTCCTGCGTCCGACGGTCATCACCGGCCTCGATGCGTCGTGCCGCACGAACCGCGAGGAGATCTTCGGCCCGGTCGTGACGATCATCCCCTTCGACGACGAGCGCGAGGCGATCGCCCTCGCGAACGCGACGGACTACGGTCTCGCCGCGTCCGTGTGGACCCGCGACCTCGACCGCGCCCACCGCGTGGCGGCTGCGATCGACGCGGGTACCGTGTGGATCAACTGCTGGCTGCTGCGCGATCTCCGCGTGCCCTTCGGCGGCATGAAGCAGAGCGGCGTCGGGCGCGAGGGCGGGGACGAGGCGCTGCGGTTCTTCACAGAGACACGGAACGTATGTGTACGCCTGAGGAGCGCGAACGACGATGGCTGACCCCGGCATGAGCGAGCGGGCACCCGAGCCGGTCGGCGCGTACCCGCACGCGAAGCGCGTCGGGAATCTCCTGTTCCTCTCCGGCGTCGGCCCCCGGAAGCGCGGCACGAAGGAGATCCCGGGCGTCACGCTCAACGGCGCCGGCGAGGTCATAGCCCGCGACGTCGAGGCCCAGTGCCGCTCCTGCTTCGACAACGTCCGCGTCATCCTCGAGGACGCCGGGGCGTCGTGGAACGACATCGTGGACGTGCTGGTCTTCCTCACGCACATGAAGGAGGACTTCGAGACCTACAACCGCGTCTACGCCGAGTACTTCGCGGGCGAGGGCAGGCCGAACCCGACGCGGACGACGATCGGGATCGGCTCGCTGCCGACGCCGATCGCCGTGGAGGTCAAGGTGATCGCGGCGGTGCGTGAGTAGGACCGCCGCTGGGGGCACACGCATGATTCGCGCGGGCGGGGCGCGGGCCTGTGCGCGTGCGCGTGCGCGTGCGCGTGCGCGTGCGCGTGCGCGTGCGCGTGCGCGTGCGCGTGCGCGTGCGCGTGCGCGAGCGCGACCGTGTGCGCGACCGCGACCGCGACCGCGACCGCGTGCGCGACCGTGGCCGTGTGCGCGTCCGCGGCCGTGTGCGCGTCCGTGTCCGCGTCCGTGTGCGTGTCCGCGCCCGCGTGACGCCGTGGTTCACGTCGTCCCTGCACCGCCCGGCCTTGCTGCGCAAGACCGCGGCACACGCACGACTCGCGCCGTCACGACCGCCGCTCGTGACCGGGCCCACGCCTCAGGTCAACTCGCGCAACACCGCGCGCACCGGGCTCCCGTCGAACCCGACCAGCTTCAGCGGCAACGCGATCAGCTCGTAGAAGCCGGCCGCGACGCCGGCGAGGGCGAGGCCCTCGATGATCGCCATGTCGTTCGCGAGGAAACGCCCGTGCGCGGGCAGGTCCTTCGAGTCGGCGAGGTCCACGCTCGGCGTGTCCACGCCGACCAGGCGCACGCCGCGGGCATGGAGATCGTCCACGAGCGCAGGCTCGAGGCCGCAGAAGTCCCCGTTCCAGCGCTCGGGGTCCGGGTACGAGTCCGTCGCGATCAGCAGACGCTCGGACCCGACCGCATCCGTGAGCTGCTCCCGGGCAATCCGAGTGCCTCGCGGCGCGTCCACGCGCATCACCTGGCAGCGGCCGCAATAGAGATCGAGGTCCTGCCCGTCGATCGTGCGGGCCCCGGCCCCGTAGTGACTCGGGGCGTCCGCGTGCGCGCCGAGGTGCACCGTCGCGCGCAGCGTGGAGAGCGTGATGTCGTCGCCGCGGGCTGTATCCATCAGCACCTCGCGCGTCATCGGCGTGTCGCCGGGGAAGACGGCGAGACGCGGCGTGATGGGCGGCGTGATGTCGATGAGCGCGGTGACGGTCACTGGATGCCGGGCTCCGGCCCCTCCTCGCGCATCGCCGCCCGCCACGCAAGGGCGCCGACGAGACCGGCGACGACGAGCGTGATGACGAGCAGCGTCAGGATCGTCATGAAGAACGAGGCCATGCTGGGCGGCCACGTGCCGAAGAACCATTCGAAGGTCGCGAAGGCGCTCTTCGCGGCCGCCGAGACGCGACCCGACGCGTCGATCGTGTGCGGGCCGAAGGCGGTCCCGCCCCGCGCGCAGTAGCCCATCGCGAAGCCGCCGTCGGCGAGGATGCCGATCGCGCCGCCCCCGCGCGCGAGCAGCCCGATCGCGAAGCCGCCGAAGCAGACACCGCCGATCGACAGACCGCCGAGGCTCGTCAAGAGACCCATGCTCATGCCGCCCATCGAGAAGCCCCCCATCGCCATGCCCCCGATCGCGACCACGCCGCGGGCCTGCCCGCCGATCGCGAGCACGCCGGTGGCGACGTCGCCGATCGCGATGAAGCCCCTGGGACGTCCCATCTTCTCCGTGCCGTGCGCGCCGAACGCGATGTCGAGCACGGGCATCCCGAGGATGCGCGCCTTCGACCGGAACCGACGCCCGCCCGTCGCCTCGAGGATCGGGCGCATCAGCACTTCGACGAGCGGCTTCCCGCACTCCGGGCACTTCGACGACTCGGTCGCGCCGGTCAGCGTGTACCCGCAGTTGCTGCAGTACGGCTCGGAATCGGGGCGAACCTGGTCCATCGTGTCAGAGCCGGTGCCGGATCGCCCACAGGTCCGGAAAGATCGGCCTGAAGAGGGACTTCTTGAGGAACTCGACGCCCGGCGATCCGCCGGTGCCGTGCTTCGCCCCGATGGTGCGCTCGACCATCTTGATGTGGCGGTAGCGCCACTCCTGCTGGCCCTCGTCGAGATCGGTCATCAGCTCGAAGAGGATGGTCAGGTCGGGACGCGTCTCGTACAGATTGACGAGCGCGTCCTGGATGCGCTCGTCGGCGATCGCCGGCTCGGCCACGGGGCGTGCCCGCAGATCGTCGGGGATCGCGACGCCGTGGATCTCGAGGAAGTCGTAGAACGCGTCGACGATCGACGGCTCGTTGATCCGGGCCTCCGCGCGGGCGCGCCCGGGGCCGTCGTCCGGCAGATACCGGATCGCCTCGGCGCGCTTCAGGCCGAGCAGGAACTCGATCTCGCGGAACTGCGTCGACTGGAACCCCGACGAAGTCTCGAGCCGGTCGCGGAAGCTCGTGAACGACATCGGCGTCATGGTCTCGAGGATGTCGAGCTGGCCGACGAGCGTCTTCATGACCGTCCGGCACCGCTCGAACGTGGTGATCGCCCCGTAGAGGTCGCCGGCCGTGAAGTCCGCCTTGACCTTGTCGAGCTCGTGAAGGAGCAGCTTGAACCAGAGTTCGTAGACCTGGTGGATGACGATGAAGAGCAGCTCGTCGTGCTCGGCCGGATCCGACTGCGCACGCTGGAGCTCGAGCAGCTCGGGGAGCTTCAGGTAGCTCGAGTATGTCAGCGGCAGGGTCGTCATGGCCGGGTCGTCATAGCTGGCTCGTCATGGCCGGGTCGTCACAGCTGGCTCGTCATAGCTGGCTCGTCACAGAAAGCTCCCGACATCATACCAGCACCCGTCCCGCCGCGATCGCACCCAGCACGAGTACGACCCCCGCCGCGCCGGCGAGCGCGAGCACGATCCGCCGCTGACGCCGCGCGCGACGCCGTGCCTCGGCGTACGGGATGTTCGAGAACGTGACCATGTTGTAGAGCGGCGTGTACCAGCGCGGGAACAGACGGTGCAGCGTCTTCTCGATCCGCTTGCCCAGGAGGAACGTCTTCGAGCCGACCTTGTCGCGCATCTCGATGAAGTTCTGAAGCGCGAGGTCGGCAATCGCGTCGCCGTTGGGCTTCCGGGCCGCCGTGTACGCGGGCAGCACCTTCGGCCAGTCCGCGCCGAACCGGTCGATGAGCTCGTCGAGCACGGCGCAGTCCTCGAAGGCCGCGTTCATCCCCTGCCCGTAGAACGGGACGACCGCGTGCGCCGCGTCGCCGAGCAGCACGACCTTGTCGCGGTGGTGCCAGGGCCGGCAGCGCACCGTCACCAGCGAGCTCGTCGGGTTGCCGAGATAATCCTCCACCAGCTTCGGGATGAGCGGGATCGCGTCGGCGTACTGCTCGCGGAAGAAGGCGAGGATCTCCGCCTCGTTCGTCAGCGTGTCGAGCCCGCCCCGTCCGGTGAACGGCCAGAACAGCGTGCACGTGAAGGTCCGGTCGCGGTTCGGCAGCGCGATCAGCATCGCCCCGCCGCGCGGCCAGATGTGGAGCGCGTTCGGCTCCATGGCGAATTCGCCGTCGGGACCGGGGGGGATCGTCAGCTCCTTGTACCCGTGCTCGAGGTACTGCTGGCTGAAGTCGAACCGGTCGGTGCGCTGGAGGCGGGCGCGCACGGCCGAGAACGCGCCGTCGGCGCCGATCACGAGATCCGCGGCGTGCGTGACCCTGGCCCCGTCGTCGCGAGCCAGCGTGACGGTCGCGGCGTCGGGGTCGACGCGGCAGCAGCGGTGCCCGAAGTGCAGCGTCACGCCGTCGAACGCGGCGGCGGCGTTCAGCAGCTCGAGATTGAGGCCGCCGCGCGACACGGAGTTGATCGCCTCGCCCGGGTCCTTGCTGTACGGCTGGAAGCTCAGGCCACCGGAGACGTCGTGCATCATGCGGCCGCGCATCGGCACCGCGTTCGCAAGGACGCGCTCGTCGAGACCGACGCGGGCCAGCGCGTGGAGGCCGCGCGTGGAGAGCGCGAGGTTGATGGAGCGCCCGCCGATGAAGCCTCGCTCGCGCGGATCGGGCCGGCCCTCGAACACATCGACGGTGAACCCGCGGCGCCCGAGGAAGCACGCCATGAGGGCGCCGCCGAGACCGGCGCCCACGACGGTGATCTTCGGACGCTCCGCCATTCCGGTCGCTACTCCCGCAACGAGCGCCCCGCGCAGAGGATCCGCGCGAAACGCCACGCCTCGTGGTACGTGTTGTACAGCGGAACCGGGGCGACGCGAATCACGTCCGGCTCGCGGTAGTCGCAGACGACGCCGGCGTCGTGCAGGGCCTGCACGCGCTCCCGGGCCCGGTCGCGCACGACGAGGGAGAGCTGGCAGCCCCGGGCGTCCGGGTCGGCCGGCGTGATGATCCCGATGTCGCCGGGGGCCCCCGCCTCGATCAGCCGGCGCAGGTAGCCGGTCAGTCTCCCCGACTTCGCCCTCAGCGCCGCCATGCCCGCCGCGTCGAAGATCTCGAGCGACGCGCGCAGCGGCGCCATCGCGAAGATGGACGGGTTGCTGAGCTGCCACCCGTCGGCGTCGGGCTTCGCGACGAACTCGGGACGCGTGTGCATGAGAAATCGCGTCTGCGGATCGTTGCCCCACCACCCCGCGTAGCGCGGAAGGCTCGTGTCCGCGCCGTTTCGCTCGTGCACGAAGCACCCGGCGATCGCGCCCGGGCCGCCGTTGAGGTACTTGTACGAGCACCAGCACGCGAAGTCGACGTCCCAGTCGTGCAGCGCGAGCGCGGCGTTGCCGGCGGCGTGCGCGAGGTCGAGCCCGACCGCGCAGCCCTGCCGGCGGGCCGCCGCGGTCAGACGCGCGATGTCGTAGAGCTGGCCCGTGTAGTAGTTGACGCCCGCGAGCAGCACGAGCGCGATGCTCGCGCCTTCGCGGTCGAGGAGCGCTTCGATATCTTCGGTGCGCAGCGTCTCCTCGCCGTCGCGCGGGCGGGCGATCACGAGGTCGCGCTCCGGATCGAGCCCGCGGGTCGCCAGGTGCGACTTCACCGCGTAGAGATCGGACGGGAAGACCGGCCAGTCGATGAGGATGCGGCGTCGCGCGCCGGACGGCCGGAAGAAGCTCACCATCATGAGGTGCAGGTTGACGGTGAGGCTGTTCATCATCACGACCTCGCCGGGGCGCGCCCCGACCAGCCGCGCGCCGGTGTCGCGGAAAACCTCGTGGTACGGGTACCACGGCGCGCGGGCGTGGAAGTGGCCGTCCACCCCGAGCCGCGCCCAGTCGTCCAGCAGCTCGTCCACCAGTGTCCGCGCCCGCTTCGGCTGGAGCCCGAGCGAGTTGCCGCAGAAGTAGATCGACGGCGCGCCGTCCGGCCCCGGCGGGATCTCGAACCGGTCCCGGTACGACGCAAGCGGGTCAGCCGCGTCCAGGCCGCGCGCGTAGTCCTCGTCGGGCCTGAAGCCCTCCGGATCCGCCGCGCGAGAGGAATCGGGCGTGCTCACGTCGCGTGACTGCTCGTCTGACCGGCGGGGCGCGCCGCGAACGCGTCGGCGTCAGCGCCGAGGAACTCGAGCGCCGTGCCCGCCAGGAGCCGCGCCCGCGTCGCTTCATCGAGGTCCGGCATCGACTCGATGAGCCGCCCCGGCTCGTGTTCGCCGAGCGGGAACGGGTAGTCCGATCCGAGGGCGACTCGCTCCGCGCCGACGAGCCGCAGCAGCAGTCGGAGCATCTCGGCGTCGTGCGTGAGCGAGTCGAGATAGAAGCGGCCGAGGTACTCGCGCGGGTTGACGTCGTTGTCGACGGCGCAGAGGTCCGGCCGGACGTTGAAGCCGTGCTCGATCCGTCCGATCGTCGCCGGAAACGAGCCGCCGCCGTGCGCGAACGCGACGCGCAGCGTCGGCAGCCGCTCGAGGACGCCGCCGAAGATCATCGAGCAGATGGCGAGCGAGGTCTCCGCCGGCATGCCGACGAGCCAGGGCAGCCAGTACTTCGGCATGCGCTCCTTGCCCATCATGTCCCACGGGTGGACGAAGACCGCGGCGCCGAGCGTCGCGGCCGTTTCGAAGAAGGGAAAGAGCTCCGGCGCGTCGAGGTTCCAGTCGTTGACGTGCGTACCGATCTCGACTCCGGCGAGGCCGAGGTCGCGCACACAGCGCTCAAGCTCCGCTGCGGCGCGGTCGGGGTCCTGCATCGGCACGGTGCCGAGCCCCGCGAAGCGGTCCGGGCGGTCCCCGACGACGCCGGCGATGTGGTCGTTGAGGCGGCGCGAGAGGTCGAGCGTGTCGGCGGGCTTCGCCCAGTAGCCGAACATCACCGGCACGGTCGACAGCACCTGCACGGTCACGCCGCACCGGTCACAGTCGTCCAGCCGCGTCGCGGGATCCCACGTGCTCGCGGTGATCTCCCGGAAGCTCCGGCCGTCGATCATCATCCGCGCGCACCCCGGGCAGTGATGGTCGAGCTGCACCCACCCCCCGTAGCCGTACTTCGCGCGAAGGTCCGGCCAGTTCTCGGGGAGGATGTGGGTGTGAATGTCGATCTTCACGGGAGGAAGGCGACTCACCCGCGCGGCTCGGGCTTCTCCACGCGCGTCCCGCACTTCCCGCACGTCGAGAGCTCGGGATCCGCCCAGAACTCCTCCATCGCGTCGCGGAAGTGCTCCACGATGTCCTTGCAGTCGAACTCCTTGTCGTAGACGAGCTCGCCGCAGTTCTCGCAGTAGAAGACCATGTGCTCGGTCTCACCCGCCGGGCGCACGCGTTCGACGACGACGCCGATCGTGTCCGGGCCGCGCTGCGGCGAGTGGGGAACGTTCGGGGGGATGAAGAACGTCTCGCCCTCGCGCACGTCGTAGTCGGTGATCCGGTCGCCCTCCCGGATGCGCACGACGATGTCGCCCTTCACCTGGTGGAAGTACTCCTCCGACGCCGTCACGTGAAAGTCGTTGCGGGCGTTCGGCCCGCCGATGACCATCACGAAGAAGTCCTCGCCGTCGTAGAGGTACTTGTTCCCCACCGGCGGCTTGAGCTCGCCGCGGTGCTCTTCGACCCATTTCGCGATATTGACGGGGGGCATCACTTTGCGAGTGGTGGTGGGCATGGGAGGCGCTCCTTCGTTGGACCTCTTGTATGGTAACCCGGGCGGGAGTCGGGAGTACCGAGCCCTGCGTCCGGAGGCTGAGGACCTCGCGCCGGGGGGAGATCGTCGGCGCGGGCGCGTCGTGAGCGTCGTGAGCCCGCCTCACGCGTGAACCCTCGTCGGGCGGGCGATCCCCTCGCATCGGCGCTCGTGAGAGCGTTGACGACACGCGCTGCCCGCTGAGCCGCCCGCCGAGCTGCCCGCTGAGCTGCCCGCCGAGCTGATGCACCGGCCCGCCCGATGCATAATGCGGGATCAGGGCACCGAACGCGGAATCCCGGGACCCGGGTGCCCAGTACTCAGGATTCTCCCATGCGCACGCTCCTCCTCCTTCGTCACGCCAAGTCGAGCTGGAAGCAACCGGACCTCGACGATCACGATCGGCCGCTGAACGGACGCGGCAAACGCGACGCGCCGAGAATGGGACGGCTGCTGGCATCCGCGCGGCTCGAGCCCGACCTGATCGTGTGCTCGACCGCGCTGCGCGCGCGGCGCACCGTGGAGCGCGTCGTGGCCGCCGCCGACTGCGACGCGCCGATCGCGTTCACCGAATCGCTCTACCATGCCGAGCCCGGGGAGATCCTCGACGTGCTCAGGAACGTGCCGCCCTACGCCGGCGTCGTCATGCTCGTGGGGCACAATCCGGGTCTCGAGTCGTTCCTCGC
>CAZXBB010000147.1:0-8976 GCA_964638815.1 uncultured Isosphaeraceae bacterium | reverse complement strand
GGTCGATACGTCGAGGCTCGAACGATCGCTCAAGCGGGCGGATCGCCCGCCGGACGATGCGGCTCATGCATGAGGCGGACAAGAGGGCCGGCGCGGGCGGCCGGCTGTCGCGAGGGGGTCGTCCCCGGGAGGGTGTAATGCTTCGGATCTTCGGGATTTCGTGCCGGAACGTGCTGCTGGTGGTCGCCGTCGCGCTCGCGGCCGCGTCCCCCGCGCTCGCCGGCGGTCACGGCATCGCGCTGGCCATGGGACTCAACGACCCGCGTTGCGAGTTCGACGTCATCGACGGCACGATGACCGTGCGTCACAACGACGGCTTCGGCGACTCGACGCGCGTCGTCGAGGCGTTCGCCACCGTGGACGCCGCGGAGGGCCCCGTGCGCGTGCCGGCGGAGGGACACCTCGAGATCGTCGCGGTTGCCGGCAACACCACTGCCGAGGTCGGCGGCGCGCTGCCCGTCATTCTCGGTCCCGCCGGCAGCATCCTGAGCGGATTGCCGGGCGCAAACCAGGACGGCGCCGTCACGTTCCGCGTCACGGGATACGTCATCCGGGAAGATGACCCGGACCGGCTGCGCGTGTTCGGCAGCGTCATGTGGCAGGACCTGTGCGACGATCCGGGCACGACCGGGTGCGACACAGGCGTGCTCGAAAGCATCGCCGCCGCGAACACCGACGTGTACCGCCCGCGCATCACGCTCGAGCGCGCCGCGAGCGTCGCGCAGGTGTGCGACGGCTTCCCGACCGAGGTGACGTACACCTACACGCTGGGGAATCCCGGCAACGTCGCGCTGGTCCCGGACCTGGTCGACGACGCGCCGTGCGGGTTGCCCATGCTCGTCGGCGGCGACGACAACGGGAACTTCATGATCGACCCCGCCGATCCAAACACCGGCGACCCCGCCGAGGTGTGGGTCTACGAATGCACTGCGACGATTGCGCAGGAGACGACCAGCAACGCCGTGGTGACCGGGACCTCGGACCTCCTCGATTGCGGCGCGACGGCCGAGGCGTCGCTCACGATTCCGGCCATCGCGTGCGGT
The DNA here is from genome assembly GCA_964638815.1 of uncultured Isosphaeraceae bacterium. GTDB lineage: Bacteria > Planctomycetota > Phycisphaerae > Phycisphaerales > SM1A02 > CAZXBB01. The sequence continues at coordinate 7,933 of CAZXBB010000147.1, read as the reverse complement.
GCGTGCTGCTTCGACGCCGATCCGTGCGAGATCATCCCCGAGTCGGAGTGCATCGCGCGCGGCGGCGAGTTCGGAGGCGCGGGCGTCGATTGTGCGAGCGGCGTGTGCGACGGGAAGGCCGCGTGCTGTCTCGCCGACGGATCGTGCCTCGTGGTCACCGAGACCGAGTGTCTCCAGCTCAAGGGCGTCCACCTGCCGGACGATCCGACATGTGCGACGGCGGACTGCCCGCGCCCCCCCGGCGCGTGCTGCCTCGAGGGCATCTGCACGATCGAGACGCAGGCCGACTGCGGGCTGATCGGCGGCCTGTACCAGGGCGACGGCGTCGCCTGCGTGGACGTCGAGTGCCCGCCCGTCAAGGGCGCGTGCTGCTTCAACGACGGCTCGTGCGCCGTCCAGACGCGCGAGGACTGCGAAGACGCCGGAGGCATCTACACGCTGGACGGGTCGAACTGCAGCCCCAACCCGTGCCCCGCCGCCATGGGCGCCTGCTGTCTCGAGGGCATCTGCCTCATACGGCCGCAGGCGGTGTGCGCCGCGATCGGCGGCCTCTACCAGGGCAACGGCGTCCCGTGCGAGGACGTCGAGTGCCCGCCGGTCAAGGGCGCGTGCTGTTCCGACGACGGCACGTGCGCCGTGATGACCGAGGACGAATGCTCCGACGCCAGCGGCGTCTACACGGAGGACGGCACCGTGTGCGTCGCCGGGCTCTGCGACCAGCCGGTCGGCGCGTGCTGCTTCGACGACGGCTCGTGCGTCATCCTCACGCGCGACGACTGCGAGGAGGCCGCCGGTCACTGGCAGGGCGCGGAAACGACGTGCGAGCCCGGGTTGTGCATCCAGCCCGAGGGCGCGTGCTGCCTGGCGTCCGGCCAGTGCCTCCTCATCACGCGCGACGACTGCCAGGCGCAGGGCGGCGCGTACCACGGCAACGGCGTGGAGTGCGCGCCCGGGCTCTGCCCGCAGCCGAAGGGCGCCTGCTGCCTCGAGGACGGCACGTGCGAGAGCGTGACCGAGGCGGACTGCGGCACGCTCGGCGGGACGTATCGCGGCGACGCGACGATCTGTGCGCCCGGCCTGTGCCTTCCGCCGGAGGGGGCGTGCTGCTTCGACGGCGGCGCGTGCGCAACGAGAACGCGGGACGCCTGCGCGGACCAGGGCGGTCACTACCAGGGCGACGGGACCGCGTGCGTTGACGGCCTGTGCCCGCCGATCACGGGCGCCTGCTGCTTCGACGGCGACGTGTGCGCGGTCATGACCGCGACCGACTGCGCCGACCTCGGCGGGACGTACCAGGGGGACGACACCGTCTGCGTCATCGAGCTGTGTGTGGAGGTCGGCGCGTGCTGCTTCGCCAACGATTGCGTCGGCGACCTGACGCCGCTCGAGTGCGTCGGCGGCGGCGGACGCTTCCAGGGGGTCGGCACGACGTGCGGGGAGATCGAATGCGGACGCGGCGCGTGCTGCTTCGACGGCGGCGGCTGCGTCGAGCACGTCGCACCGAGCGCATGCGCCGGGTCCGGCGGCGCCTATCTCGGCGACGACTCGCTCTGCACGCCGGCGGCGCCGGGCGACCCGGGGCTCTATCGCCTCTTCAACCATCCGGACGCCGACGAGGCGCCGCCGGGCTACGCGCTTCGCCTCGACGAGCTCTTCGACGTCACGGGCGGGCAGGACGTCTTCACGTTCGACTTCGACGGGCCGGGCAGCGCAATGTTCCTCGAGGTGGAGGGCGCGTCGATTCGCATCCACGGCACGGCATTCGGCGGGCTCGACGTGGACGGCGCGTACGACCCGGACTGGGTGAGCTTCGTCGAGATCGACATCACCTATGCCGAGTTCGGGTTCGCGCCGGGCGACGACGACATCGAGGTCACGACGCCCGGAGGCACGAACACCGGCTCGATCACCTGGCTCAGGAGCGGCGACGTGATCGGGCTGCGCGATCTGAGCCAGCCCCCGGGCTTCACGTTCCGGCTCGGTGACGGGGACGACGACGAGGGGCACCGGGGCTTCGAGGGTCTTTCGGGCTGGGGCCGGCTGGAATACGCCGGCGGCACGTTTGACGGGTCGCAGGAATGGCTCTTCATCGCGCTCGGCATCTGCGCCGAGCCGCCGATGGGTGCGTGCTGCTTCGATGACGGATCGTGCACGATGACCACCGAGCGCGACTGCGTGGACGACATGGGTCTCTTCGCGGGCGCGACCGTGTCGTGCGGCGAGGCCGGCTGTGACCTCGGCGCGTGCTGCATTCCGGACTCCGATTGCCTCATCGCTCGCGGGGGCGACTGCATCTTCGGTTCGGTCGCGGACTGCATCGCCATGGAAGGCACGTTCCAGGGCAGCCGCACGACGTGCGAGGATGAGAGCTGCTTCGAGGAGACGGGGGCCTGCTGCTTCTCCGACGGCTGCGAAGTGATGTCGGCGTTCTGCTGCCTCCAGGGCAACGGTCTCTTCCTCGGCGACGGGACCGACTGCGCGAACGACGAGTGCTTCGAGTGCGACGGCAACATCGTCGGGATGACAATGATCTGGGACGGCGCGCAGCCGGTTCGCGTGCGCGCGTACGACGGCTTCACGGGGTCGCCGCTGCTGGCCGACATCGACAACATCGAGGTCGGCGATCGCGTGACGGTCGGTCCGCTCCAGGGCCCGCTCGATTCGTTCTGGGAGATCTTCGAGGCCGGGACGAGCAACCTGCTCGGCCTGTCGAAGTTCAACCGCTCCTGCGCGGACCCGGACATGAACGGGCCGGAGGACTGCGGAAAGCGTCAGGGCAACGGGCGCACCGACACCGGCGGACTGATCAACGACTGGCTGCTCGAGGGCCTCGTCGACGAGGGCGGGACCGAGCTCAACTGCTCCGGCGCGACCTGCGTCGAGGACGTTGACGGCAACGGGGTCATCGGCTTCGGCGACATCCTCGTGGTCCTCGGCGCGTGGGAGACCGACGGCCCGGGAGACGTGGACGGCGACGGCACCGTCGGGTTCGGGGACGTGCTGCGCATCCTGGCGATGTGGGGGCCCTGCTGAGCCCGCGTGGGTCCGGTCCGTCCGGCGCACGCCCGCGTGAACGCTCGTTCCTCAGCGCGGGACGCGGCCATCGACGAACGCCCGGCCTTCACGGTAGCCGTCGAGACGTGAGGAGATCGCCGCTCGCTCGTCCGGCGTGAGATCGGGCGTGGCGAGGGCCGATTGCGCCGCCGCGATCGCACCGGCGAAGTCGCCCTGCGCCGCGAGCGCGGCGCCGAGCGCGTCGTGCTGGCGCGCCGTCCGGTCGCGGGCAAACCCGGCGACGACGGCCTGCGCGCGGGCCGGATCCCGCACTTCCTCGTCGGGGCACGTCGCGAGCAGCCACGCGAGGTCCTCCGCGACGGCGGGATCGCCGGGCGTCTTCTCGAACGCGCTCTCGAGCGCCTGCCGAGCTCGGGTGTACGCGCCTTCTGCGGCGAACCCTCGCGCCGCCGTCCGGAACGCGTCCGCCGCCTCCGCCGACCGCCCCACCCCGGCGAGGGCGATCGCGAGGTTGGAGCGCAGGTCCGGCCGGTCCGGCAGCGCTTCACACGATTCGCGGACGAGCCGGAGACCGGCGTCCGTCCGCCCACTGCGCAGGAGCAGCAGCCCGAGGCGATGACGCACGACGGGCTGCGCCGGGTCGAGCGTGAGGGAGCGTCCGTACGCCTCCGCCGCCCGCTCTGGATCGCCCATCGCGTACAGGTGACCAAGCTCCGCCCAGGCGCGGGCCGACGCGGGGTCGTCCTCGAGCGCAGCGCGCCACTCGCCGACGGCGCGATCGACCATGCCGGAATCGAGATACGCACGGGCGCGTGTCGCCCGCCAGAACGCGGTGACGCCCACGTCCCACTGCGACTCCATCCGCACGGGATCGGAGAACTCCTCGAAGGCCGCGCGTTCGCCCGCCCGCGCCGCGTGACGCGCCGCCTCCGCGTCGTCGCCGAGCCGGCGGTGCGCCTGGGCCAGGAGGAAGTGCACCTCGCCGCTCTTCGGCCCGCGCGCGAGCGCCGCCTCGAGATGCCCGAGCGCCTCCCCGGGCTGCTGCCGCGCGAGCGCGACGCGGGCGAGGCCGACGTGCGGCCGCACGACCTTCGGGTCGAGCTTCGCGGCGTTCAGGTAGTGCTCTTCGGCGCGGTCGAGCTCACCCGTGTCGAAGTAGCCGCGGGCGATGTGGAGCTCGAGCGGAGCGTAGTCGTCGCGAATCGCCCGCGCGGCCAGCAGGTGCGTCTGCGCGGCGCGGTGATCGCTTGGCATCTCGCATAAGCCGAGGAAGTAGATCCAACGGAAGTCCCCGGGGTCGAGGCGGTGTGCCCGCCCGTAGCACGCGATCGCCCGGTCCGGCAGGTCGTGGACGTCGTACGCGACGCCGAGCCGCCCCCAGGCCTCGGCCGCGTACGGCGCGGCGGCGACGTCGCGCGTGCGATCTTCGAGCAGCCGGCGGAGAGCGGGCTCCAGTGTTTCGGCCGGCACGACCGGGGGCTTCGCGCGGCCGTAGCGGAGCGGGAGCCACGGCTCGTTGACCACCACCGCGATCGCGGCGAGTACGGCGACCAGCGCGAAGCCGATGGCCAGCCGGCGGCGACGGGAGCCGGACGGTGCGCGGGATCGGGGGGCGGCCGGCTCGCGCTTCGGCTCAGCCATCGTCGCCGGTCCCCTCGCCCCGGCGCACGACGATCACGCGGTCGCCGGGTCCCGCCGGGAAGCGTTCGCGCGAACCGCCGGGCCACTGCACCCACAGGCCGTCGATGGTCCGTGCATCGCCGAGGCCGAAGTGCGCGCGGGGGTCGTGGTACGAGAGATAGCTGCCCGCGCCGTCCACGCGTCGTCGCTGCCGGGTCCCGCCGGCCTCGACCTCGACCACGGCGCCGATCGCGTCGCGCCCGAGCGCCGGATCGACCGCCCGGACCACCAGCCAGTGCCCGCGCGCGCCCTCGTTGCGGTAGACGCGCACCGTGCCGTTGCCGTTCACGACGACGAGGTCGAGGTCGCCGTCGCCGTCAAGGTCGCCCACCGCGAGACCCCGGCTGACCTCGACGTCCCGGCTGAAGGCGCCCGCGTCGATTTCGGCGAACCCGCCGCGCCCGTCGTTGGCGAAGAGCTGGTTGGGTTCCGCGTAGGCGCTCCAGTGCGGGCCGAGTCTCGCGCCGGGGTGCGCCCGCTCGCGGAGCACGCGACCGTTGACGACCGCGAGGTCGAGGTCGCCGTCGTGATCGGCGTCGAAGAAGGCCGTCCCGAAACCGGTGTAGTCGATGCTGTCCGCGACGAGCCCGGCGTCGCCCGTCGCGTCGTGCCAGGTCGACGCGCCGGTCGGACGGTACAGCGTGTTCGACTCGCGCACGAGGTGCGTCGCGAAGATCTCCATGGTCCCATCGCCCTCGGTGTCGCCGAGCGCGAGCCCCATGCTCGCCTCCGGCAGGCCGTACCGGTTCACCGCGAGCCCCATCTGCGGCGCGCGGTCGACGAACCCGCCGGCGCCGTCGTTCATCCACGCGAAGTTGGCATCGCCGTCGTTCGCCACGTAGACGTCCGTTGCGCCGTCGCCGTCGAGATCGGCAAAGACGACCCCCAACCCGCGTCCCGCCCCGCTCGCGATGCCGCTCGCGACGGTCAGGTCCTCGAAGGTGCCGTCGCCGCGGTTGCGGTAGAACTGATCGGTCGCGGGCGGAAACGCCCCCGGCGAGGGGTACTCCGGCTGGCCCGCGGCGTCGTGTGTGCGTCCCATCGCATCCTCGTCGTACTCGAGGTAGTTCGTGACGTAGAGATCGAGGGCGCCGTCGCCGTCGGCGTCGAAGAAGCCGGCGGAGGCGGACCACGCGCTGCCCGCGATGCCCGCGGAATCCGTGACGTCGGTGAAGGTCCCGTCGCCGTCGTTGCGGTAGAGCGCGTTGGCCCCGTAGTTCGTCACGAAGAGATCGGCGTCACCGTCGTTGTCGATGTCGCCGACCGCGACGCCCATCCCGTACCCCTGGTCGTCGGCGCCCGAATCTGCGCTGACGTCGCGGAAGGCGCCGTCGTCCTCCTGGCGGTAGAGACGGTTCGCCCCCTGCGGGGTCACGAGCGCACCGCCGGCGGCCCGGAAGCCGTTGACGACGTACAGGTCGAGGTCGCCGTCGCCGTCGCAGTCAAAGAGCGCGCACCCCGTGCCCATGCTGTCGGGCATGAAGTAGTCGCCGGTGACGGCGCGGTCGATCGAGAAGTGGATCGCGAGCCCGTCCGTCGCGTCGGTGAAGGAGATCTGCGGGGGCGGCGGTCCGGCCGGGTCGGGTCCGCATGCAGGGACGGCCAGGCCGGCCGAGAGGAGGAGCACGGGGAGCGGCCGCATGGTGCAAGCGTAGCCGGGGACGGAACATGGCGCTCCGGAGGGCCGGGCTGGAGCCCGGGGGTGGGCCCGGCCGGGGGCCGGGGGGGCCGGAGGCCGGGGGCCGGGGGCCGGGGGCCGAGGGCCGGGGGCCGGGGGGCCGGGACCAGTTATCGGACGCGCCGCCCGCGCGTTTGCGAGACGGGGCCGCGATCGCGCCGATGAGCCCCTCCATGCACCGATCCGCCAAGTTCGTCCTCGCCGCCGGCGTCTCGTTCGCCGTCCTATGCCTCGGCGTCCGCGCGGGAGCCGGGCCGGGGCCGGGGCCGGGAGCGGGGCCGGGAGCGGGGCCGGGGGCGGGCGATCCCGCGACGAAGCGTCTCGCCGACGTGCGTCTCGACGACCGCGCGCTCGACCGGCAGGGCAAGAGCACGTACGACATCGCGATGCACGTCGGCGAGATCGGCGTGCGCGGCGATCTCTCGTTCACGGCGAACGTGACGATGTCGACCTCGGTCGCCCGCGATCACGTGATGATGGAGGACGATTGGGAGATCATGGGGCGCTCGATCAAGTTGCGCATGAAGTGCGAGCGCGGGCCGCTGCTGCGTCTCCGCGAGAGCACGCTCACCATGAGCCGCAAGGACGAGTCGCTCACCGCGTCGCTGGTCATCGACGGCGAGCGCGGGGTCATCGCCGCGAACGGCGGGGAGAGCGAGATTCCCTATCCCGCCGACACGCTCATGCAGGCGGCCGCGTTCCGGCTGGTCCCGCTGCTGCCGCGCGACGCGGGCGCCGTCTATGCGTTCGGGCATTACACCGAGTCGGTCGAGGTCAAGGTGCACGACCCCGAGGCGGGCGCGACCTTCGCGATCGAGTGTCTCGGCACCGAGTCGGTGGACTTCGGCGGTCACGACGTCCGGTGCACGAGGTACGTGCTCGACGTCCCGCGGGCGCTCGAGTTCTTTGTGGACCCGAAGGGCGCGATCCGCATGGTCATCGCCGACGGCGGCACGACGGTGATGGTCCGCCGCGAGGCGGGCGTCGCGGGGGCCACGGGCGCGCGCGGCGGGTAGCCGCCCTGCTTCCTCTCGAGGACCTCAACAACGCCCGTGCCGGCGCAGCTCCCGTGCCCGCGCAGCCCGCGTGCCCGCGCAACCCGCGTGCCCGCGCAACCCGCGACACGAAGGAAAGGACCCCCGGCCGCGGGGCCGGGGGTCCATGGGATCGAGGATTGACGGACGCGGTCAGTCGATGTTCTCGAGCGTCCCGACGAGATCGCGATCGTCCACCACGCCGTTGCCGTCGATGTCCGCGGGACACTCGGCCGCGCACGCGCCCCACGCCGCCATGATCGCGACGACGTCACCGGAATCGACGCGGCCATCCCCGTTGACGTCACCCGCGCGCAGCGCGCCGACGCCCGGCTCCGTCCCGCCGGCGAGGACCAGCGGGCTCCCGCCGGAGCAGTCGAGCACGGCCCCCGTCTCGTCAACCAGACCCTCGAGGATCCAGTCGTTGATCAGGCCCGACTCGTTCGCCTTGCCGTTGCCCTGACGCCGGCCGCAGTCCTCCGGGCCGTCCATCTCGCTGTCCGAGCACGAGCGGTGGAACTTCGAC
>CAZXBB010000146.1:0-4810 GCA_964638815.1 uncultured Isosphaeraceae bacterium | reverse complement strand
AGTGCGACGGCGGCATCCTGCCGCCTGCGCGTGCGACGTTTGGGGCTGGGTCGGGCTGGTTTTCGCAGACCTGGTTTTCGCAGACCCTCCGGGTCTGCAGGCGGGTCTGCAGAAGTCGCGCGGCGACCGGCGGCATCCATGCCGCCTTGGTTTGGGACGTTTGGGGCCGTGCGCGATGGGGGCGTAACATGTGGTGCGCGGGTCGCTCGGACGTCCGGGGGGCTGCGTCGTGCAGCCCCTTTGCGCGTGACGCGGTGTTCACACCTTTGCCCGTCACGCGCGACGACGCTGCATCCTGCAGCTCACGCTACGAAGTCCCGATATGCCAGTGCGACGGCGGCATCCGGCCGCCTGCGCGTGGGAAGTTCGGGCGTGGGTCGGCTGGTTTTCGCAGACCCTCCGGGTCTGCAGATACCGCGCGGCGACCGGCGGCATCCATGCCGCCTTGGTTTGGGACGTTTGGGGCCATGCGCGATGGGGGCGTAACCCCCCGCGCGAGAGGTCCGACGATCACGGGCACGGCCCCCACGCGCCGAGCACCCTGAGCAGGTCGCTGAAGCCGACCGCGCCGGAGAAATCGAGATCGTGCTCGCAGAACGCATCGACCGGGCAGGGGCCCCAGGCCCCGAGCACCGCGACAAGATCGCTGAAGCCCGTCGCGCCGTTGCCGTCGAAGTCGGTTGCGCAATCGATCTCGCTCTCGCCTTCGTCCCCGCTCGGGAGCACGTCGCGCCACGCGGGCCCCTCGTGAAGCTCGGGATCGTGATTGGTCGCACTGCGGGCGATCGCGAGAAAACTCCCGGCCTCGACGCCTTCGAACCACGGATCCGGCGCAAGCTCGAGCGCGCCGGCGTCTTCGATGAGCGTCAACTCGACGATGCCGCCGCGATCACTCACGTAGATGCGCCCGTCATCGCCGACGTCGATCGCCGCCGGCTCGCGCAGCGCCTCGTGCATCAGCCGCTCGGCGGAGGCCTCCTGCCGCGCCCGGTCGGTCACGATGCGGAAGAGACCGGCATCCGTTTCGCTCGCGGCCCAGAAGTCGCCCCGCAGCGGGTCGCTCACCAGATCGACGCCAGCACCGATGCGGGCCAGGAACTCATCCGGCAGCGCAAGAACGAGCGGAGCGCCCTCGAGATTGGACGGGTAGAGGACGAGCGCCGAGGTCGTGAGCACCGCGACCTCGTCGGTCGCGTCGTTCGACGTGATCGCCAGCGGCGGCGCGGGCGGCTGCACGATGCGCACGATGTCGGGCACTTCGGGATCGAGCGCCACGCAGACGACGTTCTCGCCGTCGATCACGTAGAGGTCGCGCCGGTGTCCGACGTGCAGACGCCGGGGGTCGGCAAGGCCCAGGTCGAGGAGCGTCGATGCCTTGGTCACGGGGTCGATCCGCCAGAGCCGGTTCGGATCGCCTGCATGTCGTGACTCGGCGATCAGAAGGATCTCGGAAAGATCCGCATGGAGGGCGGCGTGCGTGATCCGCGTGCGCTCCGGCGATTCGAACGGCCGGATGGGACCGAGGAATCCGCCGAAGGGGGGGCGCGGAAACACGAAGCCCGTGAACGTAGGATCGTGGTAGGCCGTCAGGACGAACAGCGGGTAGATGGCGTTGAGCGCATCGATGTATCCCTGGTCGCCGTAGCCGTCGACGCGGCTCATCGTCCGGGTCGGGAAGAAAGGGCTGATGGTCCGGCTCACGTTGGTGATCGTGTATGTCTCCGTCGAGTACGCCGACTGGTGGCTGCGGTCATCGCCCTCGACCGTGCGGGCGGGATCGCGCCAGGCGATCTTCCTCAACCCGTCCGAGTTCTGCGCGCGCACGAGCGAGAGCGCATGTCCGCCGTCGCGATCGATGACGGGCAGATCGCTCTCGTCGTACCACCCCACGATCGGGATCACGTACGCGCCGTTCGCGGCGTGATGCGCGATCGTGCGCAGCCTCGGCGACCAGTCCGCATCGCTGGAGAACCGGACGACGACGGCCGGGTAGCCGCTGGCCGAGAGCCAGCTGACGGCGCCGCCGATGCCGTTCGCCCCGGTCGTTCCGTCTTCGGAGTCGGTGGACATGAGGATGCCCATGACACTGAGCAGACCCGTCATGAGGTCGTATTGCCCCGGGGCCGTCCAGTCGTGGAATCCCGGCGCCAGGTCGAAGGCACCGTGCTGCGCGAAGTAAGCCATCCAGTTCATGGTGGAGGTCGGAACGCAGTACGCGTCGCCCCAGCCGGGCAGGCCGAGCCGCTTCTGGTCGAGATCCGGCACGTGGCTGATGACGATGTTGTAGCTCGAGGGGCTGCCGTAGCTGCCGCTGACGTCGGCCCGAACGGTCGTGGTCCCGGCAAGCGCGAGTGTGACGGCCGCGGTCAGTGTGCGCAGAGGTTTCATGGCGATCTCCTTTCGGGGCGCAAGCCCCCGTGCCTCCGTGTTCAGGGGCACGGCCTCGGGTTCTCCGGGGGGGATCTTGCGTTCGCCCGAAGGGAGCCCGACAATCAGGCCGCGGCGGCGCGCGAATTCCTACGTTTTTGTGGTCCGCCATGAGCGAAGCCCCCGGCAACCCGAAGCACGAGGCCCTCGCGTCCCTCCTGACCTCAATCGAGGGCGGTGACGTGCGTGCGGCCTCGGAGCTCCTGCCGCTGGTCTACGACGAGCTTCGCCGCCTTGCACGGGCACGGATCGCGCGGCTTCCGCCCGGACAGACCATTCAGGCCACCGCCCTCGTCAACGAGGCGTATCTGAAGCTGGTCGGCGACGAAAATCCGGGGTGGCGCGGCCGTGCCCACTTCTTCACGGCGGCCGCCCGGGCCATGCGGAGCGTGCTCATCGACCACGTGCGTCGCCGCGACAGGATCAAGCGCGGCGGCCGCGCGGAGCGCGTGGCGTTCAGCGAGGCCGCGCTCGCTCCAGTCACCCTCGACATGTCCTGCGACGATGCGATGGCACTCGACGCGGCCCTCGATCGTCTCCAGAGCGAGCACCCGCGCACGAACGAGGTGGTCATGCTCCGCCAGTTCGCCGGTCTCAGCCACCGCGCGATCGCCGAAGTGCTCGATGTCTCGCGCGGAACCGTCGATCGCGAGTGGACGTTCGCCCTGGCGTGGCTGCACAAGGAGCTCGAGCGTTGACGCGCGGCGAAACGGTGCGGGCGATCTTCGATGAGGCGATCGACCTCGCGGCGGACGCCCGCGCGGCGCTCCTCGACGAGCGGTGCGCCGGTGATCCCGGCTTGCGTCGCGAGGTGGCGGCGCTGCTCGAGCACCACGAGCGGCGTCCGCGCAGCTACATGGCAGCGCCGCTCGTGGACGTCGGGGCGCATGACGGCGTTCGGGCCGGGATGTCGGTGGCAGGGCGGTACACACTGGAGCGCGTGCTCGGCGAGGGCGGCATGGGCATCGTCGGGCGGGCGCGGCCGGAGAGTCCGCGCCGGGATGCCGCGATCAAGATCATCCAGCCCGGGCGGGGGGGGGGGGAACTCCTGCGGCGGTTCGAGCTCGAGGCGGCGGTCCTCGGGCGGCTCAGTCACCCCGGGATCGCGCAGATCCACGAGGCCGGCACGTTCGACGACGGATCCGGCGCGCGGCCGTTCTTCGCGATGGAACTTGTCGACGGAAAGCCCCTGACGGAGTTCGTGCGCGACCGGGACCTCGACACGCGATCGCGTCTCGCGCTCTTCGCGCGGATCTGTGACGCCGTTCATCATGCGCACCAGAAGGGCGTCATTCACCGCGATCTCAAGCCCGGCAACATCCTCGTCACGGAGGGCGTCGAAGGCGATCAACGCGACGGTCGAAGGGCGAAGGTGAACGCCCAGCCGAAGGTGCTCGACTTCGGCGTTGCGCGGGTGACCGACTCGGACGTCCAGGTCACGACGATGCGCACCGACGTCGGCACGCTCGTCGGCACGCTCGCGTACATGAGCCCGGAGCAGATCGAGGGCCAGGCCGGCCGCATCGACACGCGTTCGGACGTCTACGCCCTCGGCGTGATCCTGTACGAGCTCCTCGCCGGGCGGCCGCCGCACGACCTCGACGGCCTCTCGATCGCCCACGCGGCGAGGGTCGTCACCGAGGAGGACCCGGCGCTCCTGAGCAGCGTGATCCGCGCTCATCGGGGTGACCTCGACACCATCGTCCGGAAGGCGCTGGAGCACGAGCCGGACCGCAGGTACCAATCCTCGGCGGATCTCGGCGCGGATGTAAGGCGTTATCTCGACGATCAGCCGATCGTCGCGCGGCGAACGACGGCGGCGTACCAGGTCCGCAAGTTCGCGAAACGCAACAAGGCGCTGGTGGGGGGCCTGGCCGTGGCGCTGCTGGCGCTGGCGGCGGGTTTGATCGGCACGACGACGGGCATGCTCCGCGCCCGCGATTCGTCGCAACGCGCGCTCGCGATGAACGCGTTCATGCGGGACATTCTCGTCGCGGCCGACGCGGACGAAGGACAGGCCCAGGTGCGTCTCGTGGACGTGCTCCGTCAGGCCTCGGACCGCGCCTCGAGCCAGTTCGCCGATCATCCCGGGCTCGAGGCTGAGGTCCGCGATCTGCTCGGGTCCTCGTTCCTCCGGTTGTCACTGTTCGCCGAGGCGGCGACGCACCTGGAGCGGGCGGTGGAGCTCCGCCGGGCAGAGCCCGGGATGGACGATCCCGCGACGCGCGCGACGGCCTACCGGTGCGTGCAGGCGCTTGTCGAGCTGCTCCGCTTCGACGAAGCGAACGCCCTCGCGGACGAGATCCTCGCGAGCGCGCCCCCGGAGGACGCGGGAAGCCCGCTCGTCCTGGACCTGCGAAACCTGAAGGCGAGGATCATGGAG
>CAZXBB010000145.1:0-23837 GCA_964638815.1 uncultured Isosphaeraceae bacterium | reverse complement strand
GCGCAATCATCTCGTTCCCTTCTTGAAGGTGGCTTCAGACGCCCGGTCACACGTTGGGGCGAAGGGGGGAGGTTACCCGACGATTTTGCGTTGCCGCGACGAGAGGTGAAAACACCGGAGAAGTGCGTGTCCTACTTCTTCCCCTTGCGCGACGCGAGCCGCGCCCCGCGGCGCGCCGGAGGCGACCACGCGCCTCAGCGTGACAGTTGGCGCAGGCCCTCGTAGACCACCGCGCAGACGACCGTCGCCAGGTTGAGGCTGCGCGCCCCGGCCGCCATCGGCAGCGTCACGCGATGGTCGTCCCCCCAGGTCTCCCGCACCCACCCGTGGATCTCCTCCCCCACGCCGCCCGTCTCCCGCCCGAAGAGGAGGTAGTCGCCGCGCTCGAGGCCGGCGTCCCAGATCGGGCGGGTCGCGCGGGTCGTCAGCAGCCAGAGGCGCCCGGGACGTTCGGTCGCGAGGAATCCGTCCCAGCTCGCGTGCTCCCGGCAGTCCACCTGCTCCCAGTAGTCGAGCCCGGCCCGGCGCCGGGCCTTGGCCGACATGTCGAAGCCGATCGGGTGGACGACGTGGAGCCGGCAGCCGGTCGCCATCGCGGTCCGCCCGATGTTCCCCGTGTTGTTCGGGATCTCGGGGCTGAGCAGCACGATGTGGAAGGGCGGGGGGGACACGGGCGGAGTCTATCCGGTATAGTCCGGCGCTCGCCCCCGAGCATCATCGACCAAGCCGATTCGGGCGGCGGCGACCCGCCGCGCGAAGGAGTTTCCTCAATGCCCAGATACACCACCGCGGATATCCGGAACCTCGCCTTCGTTGGAAGCCCCGGGGCCGGGAAGACGACGCTCGCCGAGGCCATGCTGCACGCCGCCGGAGTGATCGGGCGGGCGGGCCGCGTCGAGGAAGGCAACACCGTCTGCGACTACGACGATCTCGAGAAGGAGTTCAAGACCGGGCTCGACAGCGCGGTCGTTCACCTCGATCACGGCGGCGCGCACCTCAACGTCATCGACACGCCCGGCAGCGCCGATTTCCTCGGCAAGGCGCTCAGCGTGCTGCCGGCGGTCGAAACCGCCGTCGTGATGATCGACGCCGGATCCGGCATCGACCCCGTCGTCCGGCGCCTCATGAAGACCGCGGGCGAGCGCAAGCTGCCGCGTCTCATCATCATCAACAAGTGCGATCACGCCGAGGGCCTGGGCGAGCTGCTTGCCGATCTCCAGGAGACCTTCGGCAGCGCCTGTCGTCCCATCAACCTGCCCGCGGACGGCGGCACGAAGATCATCGATTGCCTCACGGCCGCCGAGGGCGATTCGGACCTCGGCGACGTCGCCGGGTTCCACACGGGCCTCGTGGACCAGATCGTCGAGGTCGACGAGACGCTGATGGAGCAGTACCTCGAGTCGGGCTCGGTGTCGCCCGACCGGTTGCGCGAGCCGTTCAAGCGAGCACTGCGCGAGGCGCACCTCGTTCCGATCTGCTTCACCGCGGCCCGGGACAACGTCGGCGTCAACGAGATCCTCGACGTCTTCGCCAACCTCTGTCCGAGCCCCCTCGAGGGCAACCCGCGCCCGTTCGAGTACGGGGACAAGCAGGCGTTCGTGCCGGTGCCCGATTCGGACAAGCCCACCGTCGCCCACGTCTTCAAGGTGGCCTCCGACCCATACGTCGGCAAGCTGTGCGTGTTCCGCGTGCACCAGGGCCACATGGGCTCCGACGTCTCGCCGCACATCAACGACGGCAGGAAGAGCGTCCGCATCGCCCACGTCTTCAAGCTCCAGGGCAAGGACCACCAGGAGGAGCAGAAGATCATCGCCGGCGACATCGGCGCGGTGGCCAAGATCGACGAGATCCACTACGGCGACACGCTCCATTCCGGTGAGATCACCGACCTGCACCTGCGTCCGGTTCCGCTCCCGAAGCCGATGTTCGGTCTCGCGATCGAAGGCACGAGCAAGGGCGCCGAAACCAAGATGGGCGACGCGCTCCGCAAGCTCACGGCGGAGGATCCGACGCTCGAGGTCGAACGCGTGCAGACGACGGGCGAGACCGTCGTGCGCGGACTCGGCGAGCAGCATCTTCGCGTCAAGCTGCGTCTCCTGAAGGATCGCTACGGCGTCGAGGTCGCGACCAAGCCGCCGAAGGTCGCGTACAAGGAGACGATCAGCGTCAAGGCCGAGGGTCACCACCGCCACAAGAAGCAGACGGGCGGCGCCGGCCAGTTCGGCGAGGTCTACCTGCGGGTCGAGCCGATCACGGCCGAGGAGGCGGCGGCGGCCCACGACGGCTCGGGGCTCATCTTCGAGGACGCCACCTTCGGCGGGTCGATCCCGAAGCAGTATCTGCCCGCGGTCGAGAAGGGCGTGCGCCGCGTGATGCAGGAAGGCGCGATCGCCGGCTACCCCCTCCAGAACATCAAGGTGAGCGTCTACGACGGGAAATACCATCCCGTGGACTCGAAGGAAGTCGCTTTCATGACGGCGGGCCGCAAGGCGTTCGTGGACGCGGTGCAGAAGGCGAAGCCCGTGCTCCTCGAGCCGTTCGTGCACATGGAGATCACGGTGCCGGCCGACCTCATCGGCGACATCTCGAGCGACATCTCCGGCCGGCGCGGACGCATCCACGGCACCGACATGCTCCCCGGCAACCAGGCGATCGTGACGGCCGAAGCGCCGCTCGCCGAGGTGATGAGCTACTCGAGCCAGCTCAAGTCGATGAGCGGTGGCGCAGGCTCGTACTCGATGGAGTACAGCCACGACGAGCCGACGCCGCCGAACGTGCAGGCTGAGGTGGTGAAGCAGTTCAGGCCGAAGGACGACGAGGATTAATGCGCTTAAGCGGTCCGTTCGACGGCTTGGCCGAGTCGGCCCTTCGGGCCGAGGGGGGTCGAGTGTGCCTGCAGACGATGTGGAACTTGTACGACCTCTGTGCGGAGCTTGTCGAGCGAATCCACGGCGCTTGTGAAGAGGCTTGTCTTGCCAGGTACCGCTACCCACGATGGTACTGGTTCATATGAGGCGCGGAGGCGACGAGTGTCTCGGACGTACGGCGTTGTGGGCGGTTCTGATCGCGATTGCCGGCCATGGCTGTGTCAACGGTTTGCTGGCGACCACAGGCGCGTATCACATGATCGGCCCTGGAGAGCGCCATGTTGTTGGAGAGCGCCGGCGCGCGGAGATAACCTCGTTTCGAAGCCTGATGCACTGCGTGTCTGGGAGGGCAGGTGCTTCCGAGTACGTCGCACTCATTGAGTTGCAGGAAGTATTCATGGCGATCTTCAGATCGGGTAACACTGCCACCGCTACACAGCTTGGTCGACTCATCGAGCTTGAAGATCGCTGGTGTATGGGCTCGGAGAAGCTGGATCGAAGGGTATCTGTGCACGCGAATCGTTTCGGGTGTGAGTACATTGGCTATTACGCGGATCAACAGCAGTCGTCATGTGTTCGAGTCGGCTGGCCGTTAGCGTCGTTGTGTACCGGGGCACAGCGAACCGGGGTCCTCGGAGTGTCTCGCTGGAGTCTGCTGTCCAAACTCAACCGCCCGGTATGGATGGGACTCGTAGTGAACACGATGGTGTATTCTCTTGGCGCCAGTGGATCGATCCTGTTGGCCTCTCAGCTTCGACGCTTCCTTCGATCGTCGCGCGGGCGCTGCGCGAGCTGCGGTCATACTCTAGGTCGTAGCGCAAGGTGTACTGAGTGCGGTATGGGCTTTGATTGACTGAGGAGTCGGCGGGTGTGCTGGTCGATCGCTTCCTGCTTCAAGAGTCATCCGACGCCGTCCTGTTCCTGGCCCGCATTATGCATGAAGGGGTCGGTGGGTGGTTGAAACGACGACCGTTTCGGGACGCGAGGCCGACGTCCGGGTCAACGAAGGCGTACGCCGCGCAACCAGCGCGGTACGCCGATCGCGTGAGCGTTCGGACGCCGACGCGCGATCGCCGATCGACGCGTACCTCACCCCTCCCCCACGATCTCGCGCTCCGCGTCCCAGAACAGCACCTTGTTCTGGCGGTAGGACTCGACGCCCATCTTGATCGCGACCATCGTCGAGCAGCCGAGGTCGACGTCGCACGCGAGCTGCGCGCCGTCGCGGATCGCGTCGAGGAAGTTGCCCACGTGGTCGCGGCGCGGGGACGGGTGGATCCGGAAGCTTGCGTCGCCCGGATTGGGGTCGGGCTGTTCCTTGTCGTTCTCGCCCACCTTGACAGCCTGCGGGAAGAGACCCGCGTTGATCCTGCGGAACTCGGGATGCCAGGTCGACTGCTCACTCACGAGGAGTCCGCCGTCGAAATCGATCGTCCCGTACTGGCCGCGGATCTTCAGCGGGATGCCGACGTCGTTCGTCATGACGCTCACGAGCACGACGGTGTGCTCCGACGGGTAGTCCACCATCATCATGAACGTGTCCGGGATGTCGCGCTCGTCCTTCTCGAGGTACTTGCCGCCCGAGGCGACGACGCGCGTGGGATACTCGCCGTGCGGGCCGCTGATCGCCAGCAGCAACGGCGCGAGGCGGTGATAGAGGAGGTCCGTTGCGAGACCGCCGTTGTAGGCGAAGTACTTTCGGAACCGGAAGAAGTGGTCGGCGTTCCAGTGGATGTGCGGCGCGAGGTCCCACTCGTCGCCGAGCCAGCGGTCCCACCAGACGTACCCCTCGGCGCTCGGGTCGTTGTCCGGGCCGGCGTCGGGATCGATGTGCCAGTTGAACTGCCCGCCGCGGGAGTTGCGGCAGTAGCTGCCCTGGCTCCACGCGACCTTGCCGATGCGCCCGTCCGCGATCGCGCGCTGCGCTTTCCAGATCTCGTCGTCGCTCGTGCCCTGCGGTCCGACCTGGAGCGTGCGGCCGGTGCGCTTCACCGCGTCGCGGCAGTCGAGCGCCTGCTCGATCGTGTGCGAGAGCGGCTTCTCGACGTAGACGTCCTTGCCGGCGTCCATGGCCTCGATGGCCATCTTCGTATGCCAGTGGTCCGGTGTGGCGATGACGACGGCATCGATGTCGCGGTCGTCGAGCACCTCGCGGTACTCCATCGTGCCGCTCGACGCCGACCCGCCGATCGCCCTGATGTTCGCGTTGAGCCGCCGCCGGTAGACGTCGCAGACCTTCGAGACCATCACGTTGTCGCGCTCGCTCCGGCCGACGAGCGCCCGCGTGTGCCAGGAGCCCTGGCCGCCGGTGCCGATGACGGCGAGGTTGAGGCGATCGTTGGCGCCGGGCACGCGGGCCCAGCTCAGCGCCGGCAGAGCGGCGGCCCCGGCCGTGAGGGCGGTGGCCTGCATGAAGCGGCGGCGGGTGATCGGGTCGGGCGTGGCCATCGGCGTGCCTCCTCGCGGGTTTGACGGCGGAATCCTCGAGGTCATGGTGATGGTTCGGGCGGCTCTTCGCAAGATCGGCGCCCGCACGACCGATATCGAGGGCGGGGGTCCCCCGGGGTTTCGAGCACCGCCATGACAAGAACCCGATTCCGCCGCCTCGTCGCCCTCGCCGGTCTGCTCGCCGTCGCCTCCCGCGGCTACGCCGACGACAAGCTCGCCCGCCTCTTCGAGGAGCGGGCACGGTGGGAGGCACGCGAGTTTCCCGAGGAGGCGATCCGACGCGGCGACTCCACGCACGCGGACCGCGTCACCGACCAGAGCCTCGAGGCCATCGAACGTCGCCACCGGGAGACGACGGAGCACCTGGCGTGGCTGCACGCGATCGATCGCCGGCGTCTGCGCGGCAACGACCTCATCAACTACGAGCTCTTCGAGCGGCGCCTCCGCGACGAGATCGACGAGCACCGCTTCCGGATGTTCCTCGCCCCGGTCGGGCACCGGTGGGGTCCGCACCGGGACATCCCGCGGATGGCCGACGGCGTGCGTTTCGCGACGGCGGACGACTACGACGACTACTTCGCACGCCTGCGCGGCGCGGCGGCGGCGGTCGATCACATCATCGCGCGGATGCGGATCGGTCTCGCGGAAGGGCGGACGCCGCCGCGCGTGACGCTCGCTGACGTTCCCGGGCAGATCGACGGTCTGCTCGAGGGCGACGGCCTCGCCGCCCTCGCGGAGCCGCTGGCGAGCTACCCTGCGCACTTCGGACCCGAGCGTCACCAGACGTACGAAGTGAAGCTCCGCTACGAGGCGATGCCGGATGTCCGCAGCGCCCTCGAGCGGCTCCGGGTTTTCCTGGCCGACGAGTACATCCCGGGGTGCCGTGAGGAGATCGCCGCCACGGCGCTGCCCGACGGCGCCGCGTACTACGCGCACCAGCTCCGCAGGATGACGACGACGGACATGACCGCGGAGGAGATCCACGCGCTCGGGCGGTCCGAGGTCGCCCGCATCCGCGCCGAGATGATGGAGGTCATCCGCCGCAGCGACTACCAGGAGCGGCACCCGGAGCAGGCGACGCTCGACGACGACGCGCTTTTCGCCGCGTTCATCGGGTATCTCCGCACGGATCCGCGCTTCTACCACGAGACCGAGGAAGCGCTGCTCGCCGGCTACCGCGAGGTGTGCAAGCGCATCGACGCGTCGCTGCCGAAGTTCTTCCGGACGCTGCCGCGTCTGACCTACGGCGTGAAGGAGATCCCGGCGTTCCTCGCCCCGCAGGCGACCACCGCGTACTACGAGCCCGGCAGCATCGGGAACGGCGAGCCCGGATGGTTCGCCGCGAACACGTACGCGCTCGACCAGCGGCCGAAGTACGAGATGGTCGCCCTCGCGCTGCGCGAGGCGGTGCCCGGTCACCACCTCCAGACCGCGCTCGCGCAGGAGCTCGAGGGCGTCCCTGAGTTCCGCCGCAACTCCTGGTACAACGCGTTCAACGAGGGCTGGGCGCTCTACGCCGAGCGGCTGGGCCTCGAGATGGGGCTCTACGAGGACCCGTACGGCGAGTTCGGGCGGCTGCTCCACGAGATGTGGCGGGCGTGCCGCCTGGTCGTCGATCCCGGCATGCACGCGCTCGGGTGGTCGCGCGAGGAAGCAGTTGCCTCCCTGCTCGCGAACACCGCGTTGAGCCGGCTGAACATCGAGACCGAGGTCGATCGTTGCATCGCCTGGCCGGGGCAGGCGTGCGGCTGCAAGATCGGCGAAATGAAGATCCGCGAGCTGCGGGCCGAGGCCGAGACGCTGTTCGGACGCGCGTTCGACCTCCGCGAGTTCCACGACGTGGTGCTCGGCGCGGGGGCGGTGCCGCTCCCGGTGCTCGAGCGACGCGTCAGGGAGTGGTTCCGGTCGAAGCCGGGCGGGTGGGTCTATGACTAGGGCCGTGCGGGCGCTTTACGAGCGTCTGCCGTACCCGCCGCCCGTGGCGGAGGTTGACGGCTTCCGCGACCACCGGAACACGCTCGACGGGAGCCCGCGCTATCACTTCAACCTGTTCTGGCCCCGGCGCAGTCCGACCGACGATCTCGACGTGCTCGTCGCCGGTTGCGGCACGGCGCAGGCGGTGAAGATCGCGGTCCAGCAGCCGGCGGCGCGCGTGACGGCGATCGACGTCAGCGCGGCGAGCGTCGGGTGCAGCCGCGCCCTCGCCGCCCGCTACGACCTGCCCAACCTCGACTTCCACGTCATGCCGATCGAGCGCGTCGCCGCCCTCGACCGATCGTTCGACCTCGTCGTGTGCACGGGCGTGCTCCACCACCTCGAGGATCCCGACGCGGGACTGCGGGCGCTCCGATCGGTCCTGCGTCCCGACGGCGCGATGCATCTCATGGTGTACGCGACGTACGGACGCTTCGGCGTCTACATGATGCAGGAGTACTGCGCGCGGCTCGGAATCTCGGCCGACGACGCTGAGCTTCGGGATCTCATGCACGTCACGAGTGGGCTGCCCGCCATGCACCCGCTGCGCGTCTTCACGCGCCGCGCCCCGGACCTGACCACGCCGGCCGGGACGGCCGACGCACTGCTGCACCCGCAGGACCGCCCGTTCACCGTGACGCAGGTCTATGACTGGCTCGAGCGCTGCGGCCTGTCGCACATGCGCTGGTTCCTCCAGGCCCCGTACCTGCCCCAGTGCGGCGCGACCGCCACGTCCCCGCACGCCGGGCGACTCGCCCGCCTCGCGCCGCGCGACCAGCACGCCGCGATGGAGGTCCTGCGGGGCACGATGATCACGCACACGTTCGCCGTCTGCCGCGACGACCGGTCCGCCGCCGACTACGCGATCGACTTCGGCGGCGACGCCTGGCGCCGGTACGTGCCGCAGGTCTTTGCGGGCGCGCGCGTCGAGCAGGAGGGCACGCTCGCCGGGGGCGCGGGCGTGCTGCGGCACGCGGGGCACGGGTACGACGACCTCGGCGTGCGTCTCACGCTCGGCGACGCCGTCCTCTGCCGGCGCATCGACGGCAGACGGACGATCGCGGAGATCGCGCGCGGCGCGGGGATCGAGGGTGATCCCGCGGACGTCGACGAGTACGCGCGGTTGCTGTTCGCGCGGTTGTGGGATCACGATCAGGTATTGTTCCGGACGTGAGTCTCGATTCTCGAGGATCGAGCTCATGTGATCCGGTACGGTGACGGCGCGGGTCGCCCCGGAGCACGCACGACGCGTCGTGACGCCGGTTCACGCCTCGAGGTTCACGCCTCGAGGTTCATGCCTCGCGCCACGTACGGATTCGTCCGCCGCTCCGTCCCGATCGTCGTCGCCGGTCCGTGTCCGGGGTGGATCTCGAGATCGTCCGGCAGTCTCATCAACATCGCCAGCGTGCGCCGCATGGCGGCCGGGTCGGAGGTCGGGAAGTCGATGCGGCCGATGGAACCGGCGAAGAGCGTGTCGCCGACGATCGCCTGCTTCGACGCGTCGTGGATGAAGAGCGCGCAGCCGGGGCTGTGTCCCGGCGCGTGCACGACGCGCCAGGCGGCCCCGCCGAGGTCGAGCTCGTCCCCATCGCGGAGCGTGCGGTCGGGCTCGGTGCACGTGACCGGGGTCCCGATCAGGGCGGAGAGGTTCAGCATCGGGTCCGAGCAGAAGCCGGCTTCGGCGACGTGGATCGAGATCGGCATCGGCCCGAACCGCGCGAGCGCCGCGTCCACGCCGGCGATGTGGTCGAGATGCGCGTGCGTGAGCAGGATCTCCTGCGGCACCAGTCCCCGGGTCTCGATCGCGTCGAGCATTGGCGCGGGATCGAGTCCGCAGTCGATGATCCAGCAGGGCGCGCCGCGGTCGGCCCTGCCCGCGGCGTCCGGCGGGCCCGGCACGGTCAGGACGAAGCAGTTGGTCTGGTACTCGCCGAGGACAAACGTGTCGATGTGCGGCATGCCCGCTAAAATACTCGCGGGAGACTCTGAATGCTGATCCGACGACCCGACGAAACGCCCGGTCGCCCGATGGAGATGGACGGCGTGAAGGACGTGACCATGCGCATGATGGTCGGACGCGACGACGGCGCCGCGAACTTCGCGATGCGTCACTTCACCGTGTCTCCGGGCGGACACACACCGCGGCACCGGCACAATTACGAGCACGAGGTCTACGTGGTCGAGGGCGCCGGACGCGCCGAGTGCGACGGCGTTATGCACGACGTGCGGGCGGGGGACGTGCTGTTCGTCGAGCCCAACACGCTGCACCAGTTCACCAACACCGGGGACACGCCGTTCAGGTTCCTCTGTCTCGTGCCCGTTCAGTTCGATTGCGGCGACGGGAAGCTCGCCGCGACGCCCGGCAGTTGAGCCGGCCTCCGCGCCGACTCGAAGCCCGAGAGAACACCCCGTGACTCCATCCCCCCCAAGGAAATCCGGTCGCCCGCTGATCGCCTACGTGGTCGCCGGCGCCATGGCCGTTGCCCTTTTCATCGTCGGCGGTCTGAACACCGGCACGACGTGGGGCGCCGCGTGCATCGGCGCCGGGCTCCTGAGCGCGGCGGTCGTCGGCGTCAGTGCGGCGCTGCGGTCGTGGCTGGGCGCGGTCTACGGCGTGGCGATCGTCGGGGCGGTCGGCCTCGTCGTCGCGGGGGCGGCCGAGTCGGCCGTCGTCGTGGTGGCCCTCGGCGTCCTGGCCATGATCATCGTGGCGGCGTCGGCGCCGATCGCGTACATCATCGAGACGCGGGCCGGCGACGCCACCGCGAGCCCGACGGGCGCGACGGCGCTCGGGGCGGAGGCGACGGAGCTCCTGCGCCGGATCCACGAGCACAGCATGCTCTCCGACAACGCCAAGCGCGTCCTGTTCCGCGAGCGTGAGCTGGGGCTCCTGCGCGACGCGATCGAGGTCGACATACGCGACGGCGAGTACAACGCGGCGCTTGCGTTGTGCCAGGAGATGGCCGAGGTGTTCGGGTACCGCGAGGAGGCCGAGGCCTTCCGGCTCCGCATCGAGCAGGCCCGGCGCGAGCATTACGAAATGGACGTGGTCAGGGCTCTCGACGGCCTCGGCGGGCTGCTGGCCGCCCGGGACTGGCCGCGTGTTCACCAGGAGGCGGCGCGCATCCGGCGTCTCTACGGAGAGTCGCACCTCGTCCAGGACCTCGACCAGCGCGTCCACCAGGCCCGCGAGGAGCACAAGGCCGAGCTCGAGCACCGTTTCCTCCGGGAGGCGGAGCGCGACAACGTGGACGCCGCGATGGCGCTGCTGAAGCAGCTCGACCGGTATCTCTCTGAGGAGGAGGGGGAGCGGCTGCGCGAGGTCGCGCACGGCGTCGTCTCGCGGCACCGGGAGAATCTCGGCGTGCAGTTCAAGCTCGCCGTAAATGATCGGCGTTGGGCGCAGGCGGCGGGCATCGGTGAAGTGATCATCAACGAATTCCCGAATACGAAGATGGCCGACGAAGTGCGCTCGATGATCGACCTGCTCCGGACACGCGCCACCCAGGCCGCGGTGGCGGATTACTGAGGAACGAGGGAGACGTGACCCGGACCGCATTTGCCAACCTCGCGGCGACGATCGTCCTGGCCGTACCTGCGCTGGCCGGCTGCGAGACCATCAACCAGGACCTCGGCGACCTGGCGAAGGGGTTCATGCCGCCCTCGCCCGCCGAAGCGGCGCGCATGGCGCTCGACCCCCACGACGCCGATCGCCGGCGCGAGGGCACCCTGTTGCTCTGCAACGCGCCGTTCGGGGCCGCCGACGTGTACCTCGCGATGTACCGCGACTACGTCGCCCACGAGCAGGACCCCCTCGTCAAGGCCGTGGCGGTCCGCGCGCTCGGGCGTCACGGGGCGCCGCAGGATGCGACGCTCCTCGTCGGGCAGGCCGCGCACGAGAGCGTTCAGGTGCGATGGGAGGTGGCCAAGAGCCTCCAGCGGCTTCACCATCCCGCGGCGGTGCCCGCGCTCCTGGGGTTCCTGCGCGACGAGGAGGAGCATGCAGACGTCCGGGTCGCCGCCGCGATCGCGCTCGGGCAGTACCCGGAGGATCGCGTCGTCCAGGGTCTCATCGCCGCGCTCGACGCGCGGGAGCTGTCGATCAACCTCGCCGCAAAGCAGTCGCTGGAGGTTCTCACGGGACAGACGCTGGGCCCGGAGCCGCGGCCGTGGTTCAGCTGGTACAACGCGCGGACCGATGATCCCTTCGCGGGACGACGCGAGTATCTCTACCCGACGTACCACCGAGAGGACACCTTCCTCGAGAAGATCGCGTTCTGGTCGTCGCGCGTCGAGGAGCAGCCCGCGCCGCCCGCCGGGCTCCGGCCGTCGTCGGAGCGCAGCACTTACGGCGACGGCGACGGCGACGGCGACGACGAAGCCGACGGCGTCGATCCGGAGCCGACCGACGCCGGCGGCTGATCACGGCGACCCCCTCCCAGGAGTGAACGGACTCACGATGCGCGCTCTGATCCTCGAAGGGACGAAGACGCAACTGTCGACTTCACGGCCCGAGCCCCGGCCGGCGCGGGGGGAGGCGGTCATCCGCCCGCGTCTCGTGGGTGTCAGCCGGACCGATCTCGAGCTGAGCCGCGGCCTGCTCGACTTCCGCGGCGTGCTCGGGCACGAGTTCGTCGGCGAAGTCGAGGCGGTCGAGGGCGGCGATCCCTCCGGCCTCGTCGGACGCCGGGTCGTCGGCGCGATCGCGATCTTCTGCGGCCAATGCGCGATGTGCCAGGCCGGGTTGCGCCAGCACTGCCGCGAACGCACGCTGCTCGGCATTGACGGACGCGACGGCTGCTTCGCGGACCGCTTCGCGCTGCCGGCGGCCAATCTCGTGCCGGTGCCCGCCTCCGTGGACGACGACCACGCGGTCTTCGCGGAACCGCTCGCCTCGGCGCTCGAGGCGGTGCGCCAGCTCACGATCGAGGGCAAGCCGTACATCACCGTGCTCGGCGACGGCGCGCTCGGACTGCTGATGGTGCAGGTGATGGGTCGCCTGAACGCCTCGGTTCGTCTCGTCGGCCGCTCGCCGGACCGGCTCGCGATCTGCGAGAAGTGGGGGATCAAGCACCGCGCCGTGGACGACATCGGGCGCCGCGCGGACCAGGACATCGTCGTGGACTGCACGGGATCGAGCGAAGGCCTGGAGACGGCGCTCGAGCTGGTGCGCCCGCGCGGGACGGTCGTGCTCAAGTCGTTGCATGCGCGGGGTGAGTCCGGGCGGCCGGACCTGACTCAAGTGGTTCTGAAGGAGGTCACGCTCCTCGGCTCGCACCGTGGTCCCGTCGGCGAGGCGGTCACGATGCTCGAGCGAAGAGAGGTGGACGTGGTCAGCCTCATCAGCCGCCGCATGAAGCTGGACGACGGCCCGGCGATCCTCGCGGCCGCGGCGCAACCGGACGTCATCAAGGTGCTCGTGACGGTCTGACAGGGTCGTTGCTCCAGGCCGCGCGTGCGCCGGCCGCCACGCGCGGAGCGGCCCGGG
The DNA here is from genome assembly GCA_964638815.1 of uncultured Isosphaeraceae bacterium. GTDB lineage: Bacteria > Planctomycetota > Phycisphaerae > Phycisphaerales > SM1A02 > CAZXBB01. The sequence continues at coordinate 11,060 of CAZXBB010000145.1, read as the reverse complement.
TGACCCCCACGTACAATCGGGCCCCTTGGCCGCGCCGCCCCCGCATCACGACGACGCCCACGAGATCGAAACCTCCGCGCTCGCCGGCGAAATCCCCTCCCCGACGCTGGCGCTCGAGCAGGCCGAGGCGGCGGCGGAGGTCGAGGGGGCGATCCGGTCGGGCAAGCTGGCGGGCAAGAGCATGCGCGCCGCGATCTGGATCCTGGCGATGCCGGTGCTCGTGCAGCAGCTCGCGGCGGCGTTCCTCGGCCTCGCGGACAAGATCCTCGCGGGCAGCCTGCCGTCGCAGATCGTCGTGCCGGCGCTCGATGGGCTCGGGATCGCGTCCTACGTCGGCTGGTTCATCGGGATCGCGATGACCGGGCTGGGCATCGGCGGGCAGGCCCTGATCGCGCGGGCAATCGGCGGCGGCGACCTCGACGAGGCCCGGCGCGGTCTCGGCCAGTCGATCACGCTGAGCGTCCTGTGGGGGTGTGCGGTCGGCGGCGTGCTCTGGATTCTCGCGCCGGCTGTCGCGTCGTTGTGCGGTCTCGGGCCGCAGGCGGCCGACTTCTGCGTCGGCTACATCCGCATCCTCGGCTACAGCATGCCCTTCTCGGGCCTCATGATGGTCGGGTCCATGTGCCTGCACGGAGCGGGGGAGACGACCAAGCCGGCCCTCATCGCCGTCGCGATCAACGTCGTGAACCTCGTCTTCTCGTGGGCGCTGTCCGGCGCCGACGTGTCGATCGGGGCGTTCTCGCTCGAGAACCCGTTCGGCTTCGATCTCTGGGTGGACGGCATCGCTCTCGGCACCGCGCTCAGCTACGTGGCCGGCGCGGTCATGATCCTCGTCGTGCTCGCCCGGGGCGTGAAGGACCTCGAACTGGAGCCGGCCGCGCTGGCGCTCGAGCGTCCGCTGGCGGGGCGGATCGTGCGCATCGGCGTGCCGAGCTTCCTCGAGGGCATCAGCATGTGGACGGTGAACCTTCTGGTCCTGATCTTCATCGGCCGCCTCGCGGACGAAGGTCTCCAGGGCGCACACATCATCGCGGTGCAGTGGGAGGCGTTCAGCTTCCTGCCCGGCTTCGCGATCGGGACCGCGGCCGGCGCGCTGGCGGGGCAGTATCTCGGCGCCGGGAACCCGCGGATGGCGAGGAAGGCGATCCTCGTGTGCACCGGCTTCGCGTGCGTGATCATGGGCGCGCTCGGTCTCGTCTTCATGTTCGCCGGCGCGCCGCTCACGCGGGTCATCAGCGGCGAGGCGGTGCACCTCGAGACCGTGCCGAAGCTCCTCTTCATCGCGGGCGCGACCCAGGTCTTCTTCGCGATCACCATGGTTATCCGGCAGGGGCTCCGCGGCGTCGGCGACACGACGTGGACGCTGATCATCACGACGGTTTCGAGCTACGGCGTGCGTCTGCCCGCGGCGTGGCTGCTGGGCATCGTGCTCGGGCTCGGCCTGCCCGGCATCTGGCTCGGCCTGTGCGGCGAGTTCCTCGTCCGCGCGGCGCTGTTCGGCGCGCGGTTCGTGCACGGGGGATGGCAGCGGGTCCGGGTCTGAGGGAGCCCCCCGAACGCGGCAGACAGGGGCTGACACGGCTGACACGGCGCGATCAACGGAGCGGGGCAGCCCGGGACTACGCCCCGATCGCCAGGCGATCCGCGAGGATCGTCGGCAGGCCGGCCTGCTGGGTGGCGACCTGTGCCGCGGCCACGTCGTACTCCACGCGGTGCACGGTGATCGTGCTCGCCTCGAGGTCGAGCACGGCGAAGCTCGCGCGCGGGTCGCAGTCGCGCGGCTGGCCGACCGAGCCGGGGTTGCAGATGTAGCGCTGACCAGCGACGAGGTGGATCGAGTGCTCGTGGCTCGGGATGTACGCGGTCACCTGGTGCGGCGTCACGTCAACCTCGTGATCGGGTTCGGTCGTCTCGAAGACCATCGGCACGTGCGTGTGCCCGATCAGGCAGATCGGGCTGTCCACGCCGCGGAACGCCATCGCGGCCATCTGCTTGTCGTGCACGTAGTTGGTGGGGCCCGGGCAGGGGCTGTCGTGGATGCACAGCACGCAGCCGTCCGGTCCGATCCGCTCGACGGTGGGAAGCTGGAGCAGGGCGCTCAGGTGAAGCGGCCCGAGATTATCGCGCGTCCAGAAGACGGCCTCGCGGGCGGCCCCGTTGAACGCGTCGGCGCAGTCCGGGTCCACCACGGCCTCGTCGTGATTGCCCCGCACCGTGACCGCGCAATGCCGCACGACCAGGTCGATGCATTCGCCGGGGCGCGGACCGTACCCGACGATGTCGCCCAGGCAGACGACCGCCTCGACGTTCAGACCGGCCATCGCATGGAGCACCGCCTCGAATGCGAGGAGGTTGCCGTGAATGTCCGAAATGATTGCGTACCGACTCATCCCCACACCCAGCTCACGGACCCGCATCGGGTCCTCTCGCGTGCGACGGTCCGGCCAGCGGCCTCTGAGGCCGCGCCAGCCCAGCGCCCCGATTGCCTGTTCGTCCCTCTCCGCACCGGCCCGTCCCTTCCCCAATTCCTCTTCCGCGTGACCCTCGCGGCCGCTTTCCCCGAACGACCCCGAGCGCCCCCGGACGACCCCGGACGACCCCGGACGACCCGGTGACCCGAACGATCCCCGCACGGGTTCATCGGATCAGATGCCCGGCGATTGTCAATCTTCCACGAATAATACGCAGGCCGGCCGCGCGGATTGCCCCGACTTCCGGGAACTGCGGATTCAGGGCTCTTGCCCGTCCGGTCGCGACGGCCGGGTCGCTCGCCCGTGGCTACTTGGCGGGCGTGGCCGCCTCGCGATCCGCGGCGACATTCGCCGCGGCATCCGCGGCCACGGCCACATCCGCCGTCCGGTCCGGCCGGGCGTCCTCGGCATGGTCATCGGCGGGCGTGCTCTTCCCGTCGTCGGTGGGGACCTGCCGCTTTGCGGCCTGGCGGCGCTTGACCTGCTCGATCTTGGGCTTGTCCGGCGCGAGCATCATTGTCATGCGGCGTCCCGCCTGGCGGGGCGGCATCTCGACTTTCGAGATGTCCGCCAGCTCCTCGATGATCTCCTGCATGCGCTGCGTACCGCGGTGACGATGCACCATCTCCCGCCCTCGGAAGTTCTGGACGATCTGGACCTTGTGGCCCTCCATCAGGAAGCGACGCGCCTGGTTGAGCCGGATGGCGATGTCGTGCGGATCGATCTTCATCGATCGCCCGAGCCTGACTTCCTTCATCTCGGCGGACTTGGAGCGCGCCTTGTTGGCCTTGTCCTTCTTGGCCTGCTCGTATTTGAACTTGCCGTAGTCGAGGATGCGGCAGACGGGCGGATCGGAATCCGCGGCAATCTCCACGAGATCGAGACCGGCCTCTCGCGCGCGTTGCAGCGCGTCGGGCGTCTCAACCACCCCGGCCATGTCGCCATTCTCGTCAATGAGCCGAACCGGGCTCTTGCGGATCAACTCGTTGATGCGCGGGCCTCGGTTCCAGTTCTGATCCGGTCGGAAGTATCGTCTACGGGCGATGGTGCGAATCCTCGTTTTCGGCGGAGCATGGGGACGGGGCATCGCTGCGGACAGCGTGCCGGAACCCGGCTGCCGGGCCGAAGCCGGCGAGCGACGGGAAAGGGACCAGCAACAAGTCTTGAACGCGCGCTGGCATGAAGATCAAACGCCCGGGAGCGGGCACGACCCGAAACCGGTCGTCGATTCAATGCGCTGCGCGGAACAGAAGTGAGCTTGCATCAAGCGAATCCACGGGTGAAGCCCGTTCCCCCGGCACCCCCTCCGGGACGGAATCACGCCACGGATACACTATCCTCCCATCGGCACCCCGGCAACCGGGATTTAGCCCGCAATATGCATGAAGCGGGTTGTTCAGCGGGCAGGGAAGCCCCTCACGTCGTCAATGCCGCGAAGTGCTCCTCGACCACCGAGATCGCGCCGCGTGTCGAGATCTCGCGGGCGATCGTCTCGACGAACGCCTCCAGCGGGATCGCCCCGAGATCCTGCTGGGTGCCGCGAGCCCGGACGCTGACCGCCCGCTGCCCGGCGTCGCGCGGGCCGACGACCAGCATGTACGGGATCTTCATGTCCGCCGCGACCCGGATCTTGGCCTGGATCCGCTCGCTCGAGTCGTCGAGCGTGGCGCGGACACCCGCCTCCCGCAGCTCGGCGAGTACCGTCCCGGCATACGCCTGGCTCTTCTCGCTGATCGGCAGCACCCGGGCCTGCTCCGGGGCGAGCCATGTCGGGAACGCCCCCGCGAAGTGCTCGATGAGCACGCCGATGAATCGCTCCATCGATCCGAAGGGCGCGCGGTGGATCATCACGGGCCGGTGGGGCTGGTTGTCGGGACCGATGTAGGTGAGATCGAACCGCTCGGGCAGGTTGTAGTCCACCTGCACGGTGCCGAGTTGCCAGCCGCGGCCGACGACGTCGCGCACGATGAAGTCGATCTTCGGACCGTAGAACGCCGCCTCGCCGACCTCCTCCGTGAACGGACAGCCGAGCGTGCGCGCCGCGACGCGGCAGGCCTCCTCCGCCTTGTCCCAGTTGGCCGCGTCGCCCACGTACTTGTCGCCCTCGGGATCGCGCAGGCCCACGCGCACCTGGAAGTCGGTCATCTTCAGCGTCGAGAAGATGATCTTCACGAGGTCGAGGCATCCCTCGAGCTCGTCCGCGACCTGTTCCTCCGTGCAGAAGAGATGCGCATCGTCCTGGGTGAAGCCCCGGACCCGCGTCATGCCGCCGATCTCGCCCGACTGCTCCCAGCGGTACACCGTTCCGAACTCGGCCAGTCGCACCGGCAGATCGCGGTAGCTGTGCTGCTCGCTCGCGTAGATCTTGATGTGGTGCGGGCAGTTCATCGGCTTGAGGAGGTAGCCGTCGATGTCGCCCGCCTTCACGCGGTTCGCCAGGTCGGCGCAGGAGCATCCATCGTGAGCGAGCTGCGCGAGCTGCTCGTGCTGGATCAGCGGCGGGAACTGGCTGTCCTGGTAGTACGGGAAGTGCCCGCTCGTGCGGTAGAGGTCGAGCTTGCCGATGTGCGGCGTGAAGATCTGGTGGTAGCCCTGCTTCGTCAGCTCCGCGGAGATGAAGGTCTGGAGCTCGTGCCGCACGACGGCGCCGTTCGGCTTCCACAGGATCAGCCCCGGGCCGACCGACTCGTCCACGTGGAACAGCTTGAGCTGCCGGCCGATGACGCGGTGATCGCGTCTCCGCGCCTCCTCGAGGAGCTCGAGATGCTGCGTGAGCTGTTTGCGATCGACGAACGCGGTCCCGTAGACGCGCGTGAGACTGTCCGACGACGCGTCGCCGTGCCAGTAGCTCGCCGCGAGGCTGAGGATCCTGAAGGCGCCGATACGGCCGGTGGACGGCACGTGCGGGCCGCGGCAGAGGTCCTCCCAGTCGGCGCCGGGCGTGCCGGTCACGTACCAGCTCAGGGCATCGGCTCCACCGGCGACGGCCCGCTCGGCGTTGTCCAGCTTGTACTTGCTGCCCTCGGACTCGAGCTTCCGGATCCCGAGATCGACGGGAAGCTCCACGCGTGTGAACGGGCGGTCCTCGGCGATGATCTTCGCCATCTCGGCCTCGATCGCCTCGAAGTCGTCGCTCGTGAGGGGGCGGTCGTCGGGGACGGACATGTCGTAGTAGAAGCCGGTCTCGAGCGGCGGACCGTAGACGAGCTGAACGCCCGGGACGACACGCTGGATCGCCTCCGCCATCACGTGCGCGCAACTGTGACGGATGAGCATCAGCGCGTCGGCGTCGGGCGTCTTGCCCTTGACGGCGGTCACGATCGCGACGCGCGCGTCCGCGTCGATCGTCCTCCCGAGGTCGCACAATTCGTCATTGACGCGCGCACCGATCGCGACGCGGGCGAGGCCGGGGCTGATGTCGGCGGCAAGCTCGGCGCAGGTCAGCGGCCGGTCGTAGGAGCGGACGGTTCCGTCGGGGAGGGTGATGGAAGGCATGGGGGCGTCTCGAGTCCTGAGTCTGAGTCCCGAGTCTGAGTCCCGAGTCTGAGTCCTGAGTCTGAGTCCCGAGTCCGAGTCCCGAGTCCGGGGGGGCTGAGTCGCGAGTCCGGGGACTGAGACTTCGGGACCTCCGCTTGGGGCCTCAATGCGGAGACTGTACGCTATCGTCGCACCGGAGGGCTCGATGAGCGGGTCGGAACCCTCAGGACTCAACCCTCGAGACTCGAGACTCCATGATCTGCCCCTACTGTGCGGAGGACAACGACCGCGTGATCGACAGCCGTGCCTCGGACGGCGGGCTCGTCATCCGCCGCCGTCGCGAGTGCGCGGTGTGCGGTCGCCGTTTCACGACGTACGAGCGCGTCGAGAAGACCCATCGGCTGATGGTCGTCAAGAAGGACGGGAGCCGCGTGCCGTTCCAGTTCGACAACGTCCTGGGAGGCGTCCAGGCGGCGTGCGGCAAGCGGCCGGTCTCCGAAGAGGTGAAAACCCGGCTGGTGCTGGCGGTCGAGGAGGAGATCCACCGCGAGTTCGAGCGCGAGGTGCCGAGCCGCGAGATCGGACGCCGCGTCGCGGCCCGGCTCCGGGAGATCGACGACATCGCCTACATCCGGTACGCCAGCGAATACCACGACTTCCGCACGCTCGACCAGTTCGCCGAGGAGCTCACCGAGCTGCGCTCGCGTCCGCGGAACCTTCCCAATCAGCAGGATCTCTTCGAGTAGCGGGGCGCAGGGAGGGGGTGCGTGCTCAGCCGTGCTCAGCCGTGCTCAGCCGTGCTCAGCCGTGCTCACCGCGATCAGCGCATCGCTCCGCGCACCTCTTCGTGCATGCACAGGATGCGCCCGCAGGCCGTGCAGCGCACGATGCCGCCGCCGGATCCCATGAGCGTCGCGACCTTCTCGAAGGGGAGCAGCATGTTGCACTCGCTGCACGCGTACTCGCGTCGCCGCGCGTCGACCTCCTCGACGGTGGCCATCGCTTCGCCATCGTACGTCTCGGCCAGCTCCTCGAACACCGCAAGGTCCGACGCCGGAAGTGCTTGCGCCGCCGCCCGCCGCTCGGCTTCGAGCTCGGCGAGCCGCTCGCCCACGTCGTTCGTGCGTTCCCCGAGCTGCGACTCGGCCTTGTCGCGCACCGTCGTGCGCTCCTCGCGCTGGGCCTCGACCTCGGCCAGCTCACTGTCCAGCGACTCGAGTGCGGTCATATGGGCGAAGATGTCGTCGTCGGTCCTGCTGCGCGCCGTCTTGACGGTGTTGAGCTCCGTCAGCACCGCGGTGTACTGCTTGTTCGTCGCCGAGCTGTTGAGGTCGCCACGGAACTTCTCGAGCTGCTCGTCCTGCGCGGCGCCCTCCATCTCGAGGTTCGCGATCGCCGCCTGGATGTGACGCTTGCGGGTCTTCAGCTCCTGCAGACGCTGGTTGACCTCGTCGAGCAACCTGGTCTGCGTTTCGAAGTATCGTTGTGCAGTCTGCAGGCGCGTTCGCAGACCGCGGACCTGACGGTCCACATTCATCAGCCTGGACAGATCGTCCATCAGGGTCATTTGCGGAGCTCCGTTCACTGCCGCTCAATACTACACCATCGGTGTTGTAAGCTCCAGAAGCCAGAATGCGACGGGCGCGACCATCAGCGGCGAGTCGAGCACGTCGAGCACGCCCCCGAGCCCCGGCAGGATCGTCGACGAGTCCTTGAGACCCGCTCCACGCTTGAAGAGGCTCACCGTGAGGTCGCCGAACTGGCCGACGATCGCGAACACCAGGCCTCCGAGCGCCCCGACCCACACCGGGACGTGGTCGTTGGGGCCCAGACGCACGCTCACCAGCGCCAACGCCACGCCGACGATCATCGCGAGCGCGATGCCGCCGAACAGACCTTCCCAGGTCTTGCCGGGGCTCAGCCAGGGGATGAGCTTGTGCCGACCGATCGCGCGCCCCGTGAAGTACGCCCCCGTGTCGCACGCCTTCGTGACGAGAATGACGCCGACGATCAGCCAGGCGCTGTGGCTGCGTCGCAGGGCGAGCAGGAAGCCGAACATCAGGCCGAGATAGACCATCGCGAAAACCACCGCCCCCGCCGCGGCCACCACCCCCTCGACGTTCCGCTGCTGGCTGAACGTCAGCAGCGACGCCACGAACACGAGGATCATGCCGGTCGCGACGATCGCGATCGCAGGAATCGCCGTCGTCGTCTCCTTGACGGCATAGCTCAGCGTCAGCCCCAGCATGGCGGCGACCGACGTCAGCCACGGACGCGTGAGAATGCCGTTCGCGCGAAAGATCCGCGAGAGCTCGAGCGCCGCCAGCGGGGCGACCAGCATCCCCACGGCGTAGAGAATGAGCCCGCGGGGCGGATGCTCGCGCTCCCCGAACACGTCGAGCCAGAACCCTTCGAGCACGACCGAATCGAGCCGGTCGTCCACCCACACCAGGAGCAGGAGGAGGGTGACGAGGATGGGGCCGGTAATGAGACGGTGCTTCAGCAAGGACGTCATCGCGCGCGGTTGAGCGTCCAGTCGTACTCGAGCCAGCGGATCTCGGGCCCGTCCCGGTTCACGATGAAGCGCGCCAGCTCTCCGGCCGGGTCCGCGTACGCGAGCACGAAGCCGACGCGGTTGCCGTACGGAGGCCCGTCGAAGTCCTCGCCGTACCAGTTCAGGATCGTGCTGAGACCGAGCTCGCCATCCACGATCCGGAACTTCGCCGGGTCGTTCACCCAGCGTTTGCACTGATCGTCGAGCTGCGCGTCGAGCGTCTCGGCCCGGTACGGCTCGGCGCGGAGCGGCGGGCAGCTCATCGCGGCGCAGACCAGCGCCGCGTGGATGCGGGCGTCGCCGAGGGGGCGGATCAGACTGTTCTCGAGATCGTTGAACGTCATGCTCTCGCGACCGACCCGGATCGGGCGCGTATCGAAGAAGCCCTCGACCTTGACCACGCTTTCGAAGCCCGGCCTGGTGCTCTCGCGGTACGCGCGGGCGAGAATGTTCGCGTTGTAGGCGTTGCACAGGAAGGCGAGCTTCTCGACCCGATCCGCCGGGACGGGGTTCCGGTCGTACCAGGTCACGACGCGGTCGAGCGCCGCGAGCAGCTCCCGGTCCGCGAACATGTCGTAGCGGACCAGACCACCGTCGGTCACCGCCAGGCTCAGCACGCGGGCCAGGAGCTTCGGGCCCGCGTCGTTCTCGATCGGCGGCGGCGCGGGCTTGTCTTGTTCGGCCTCGTCCGCGCGGTCCGTGGCGCCCGCGGTCGGCGCCGACGACGCGTGCGCGGCCGCGGGGTCGGCGGCGACCTCCGCCGCATCCCCGGGGGAGGGCGGGGCCGCGGCCCCGTCGCAGCCGGCGGCGAAGAACGGGCAGGGGCTGAGCGCGAGAGCGAGGGCGAGGGCGCGAGGCGTCATGTCGATCTCCGGGTGGGCCGCGCCCGGCGCTCGGGAGCTGCGCGCCGGTTCGCGGAGGCGGACCGGCGCCGGTGCGGGCACCGCCGCGCATCATGCGGTCATTCGTCGCTACGGGCAAGGCCGAGGCGCTCGAGGGCCACCCTGATCGTGTCGGCGTCGAAGCCGCGACGAGCGAGCCGGGCGGCGATCCGGCGGAGCGCGGCCTGGGTCGGTGGAGTGGTCGGCGGGGTGGTCGGTGGAGTGGTCGGCGGTGTGCCCGGCGGGTGAGCTGCACGGGCGATCGCCAGCGCGGCCTCGACCGGATCCGCGTCCCCGAGCGCGTCCTCGACGACGCGGGCGGCGAGCGCGGCGTCGATCCCGCGCGCTTCGACGCGCCGGCGGAGGTGAGCCGCCGCGGCCGGGCCGCTGCGCAGAACGGCGTGGACGGTCTCGCGGGCGACCGCCTCGTCGTCGAGCCAGCCGTGGGCGACGAGTTCGTCGGCCACGGCCCGGGCCGCCGGCGCGGCGTGGCCCCGCCGTCCGAGCCGGCCGATGAGCTCCGCGTGGCTGAGGCCGCGACGGGCGAGCGCGGCCAGGGCGTCGCGGCGCGCACGCTCGACCGCCAGGACTGCCTCCACGGCGCCGGCGACGGCGTCGGTCCACGGATCCCCAACGGTCAGGCCCAGCTCCTCGAGGTCCACGACACGCAGCGTCGCCACGACGCGTTGCCCGACGAGGACGCGCCGGGAGTTGGGATCGTCCCCGGCGGACGTGATCGCCGAGATCGTCGCCGGCTCACTTTGCGGCTGCTGCACGGCTCGTCAGCGTACCGCACCGGGGCGAAACCGCCCCGATTCCTCGCACGCCGCCTCAACGAAACGCGCCAGCGTCCTCGCCTGCTCGGTCCCCAGCCGGACGAATCGCAGGCCGACCTCGTGCTTGCGGAACCCGCGTCGCTTCGTCCAGCACACCTCGGCCTCGGTGGCTATCTCGCCGAGATCGCTCCACAGACGCACCCGCACGCGACGGCTCAGCCGGCGCCGGCAGATGATCCGTACGCCGCCGGCGGCGAGGTCGAGGACCTTGCCGAGATCGCACTCGAGCGCGGGCCGCCCGAAGCGTCCGAACTTCCGGCGGTTCGCCAGGTCGATCGCGTCGTCGGTGTCGTCCACGATCGTGAACGTCCCCTGGTCCAGACGCGTCAGCTGGAAGACGCCGCGGAGACGATCCGACAGACCGCAGAGGATCAGCAACCCCGCCCCGCGCCGCGCGAGCTGGAGCGCGCCGATGAGCGTCGCCACGACGGAGCTGTCGATGAGGGTCACGTCGGTGAAATCGATGATGAGCCGGGGCGGGTCGAAGCGCTGGATTTCGTTGAGCTCGACCTGGAGCGACGGTGAGTGCCGCAGATCGATCTCCCCGGCGAGCCGGACGATGACACCGTCGGCGATCGTCTCGGTGCGCAGCAGGACGTCGGTGGCCTCGATCATGGCCTTGGGATCGGCCCGAACGGCGGGCCGGGGCCAAAAGTCGGCGGCGTCGGAGTGACGAAGCGGCAGGCGAGGAATCGACGCGGAGCTCCGGACCGTGCGTGAACGATCGCCCGCCACCTGACCGTCGGTCGTCCGCCGCCGGTCGTCGGCCGTCCGCCGCTCCGTCACCCCGTCACTTTGCGTTCGAGCAGTATCGCCGGCACAGCGGATGCTCCGCGCACAA
>CAZXBB010000144.1:0-17220 GCA_964638815.1 uncultured Isosphaeraceae bacterium | reverse complement strand
GCGAGCGCGACGAACGCGAGCAGCGTGAGGCGGCTCCTGTCGATCATCTGGTGTCTCCTGTGACGCGCGCGGACCGGAACCGGGGGGGGCGGGGAGGCGGGGGCGGGGAGGCGGGGGCGGTGGGGCCGGCGGACCGCGGGCGGGGGATCGCGCTACGAGGGAAGCCGCAGCAACGTGATGCGGAAGTCATCGCCGTCGAGGATCATCTGCTGTCCCGTGATCCAGTACTTCGTGTTGATCAGGTAGCCGCGGCGGGTCAGGATGATCGTGCCGCCGACGACGCGGTAGGACTCGTCGGCCTCCTCCGTCCGCCCGTCCGCGAACTTCGTCGTCGTCTCGACACGTCCGTCCGGGCGGAAGTAGACCATCATCTCCTCGAAGGCCGGCAGGCGTCCGTACGGCTGGACGTCGAGCACGCGCCACCGGGTCGCCCCGATGCGGCCGACCTCGTAATGCTCGGCCGCGTCGAGCCGCGCGGCCTTCGCGCGGTCGGCCTCGTCGCCGATCACGTACCCGACCCCTTCGCCCACGTCGTCACCGACGAGCCGGCCTTTCGTTTCGGGGCCGGCGATCGCACCCAGCATGCCGCCGAGCCCGGCCAGATCGGGCGCGCCGTCGGACGCGCATCCCGACGCCAGCGTCAGAACGACGATCATCAGGCTTCGTCGCACGTTCCGGCCGGCCTGTTCCCGAAGTCCCGCGGACCATTGCATGGTTGGTGCTCCCGTTGGCGGAAATGATTCCCGGTGAACCCGACGCGCCAGTCTACTGCGCCCGACAGCGCGAGGCGACCGGCGGACTCGCCGTGATCGTACCGCGCGCCGGGCGCCGGGCGTCCCCCATTTCAGCGCGTGCCGGCGTCGATCCGATGTAAGGTCAAACGGGGCGAAGTTCCCCCGGAACTCCCGCCCGGCCTTCGCTAGCCTCTCCGCGGCGTCTCGCCCGCCGCCTCATTCCGCGCACGCCAAGGATCCCGGATGCCACTCCCGACAACGACGGGCACCGCCGCTGCCCCCGCCGCACAGTCACTGGACGAGTTCACCTACGACGACGCGATCGTCCGCAAGTTCCTGTTCGCCACGATTCTCTGGGGGATCGTCGGTATGCTCGTGGGCGTCATCATCGCGATCGAGCTCACGGTCCCTTCGCTGAACCTGGACCTGCCCTGGATCACGTTCGGGCGCCTGCGGCCGCTGCACACGAACGCCGTGATCTTCGCGTTCGCCGGCAACGCCATCTTCGCCGCCGTCTACTACTCGACGCAACGGCTGCTGAAGTCGCGGATGTTCAGCGACGCGCTGAGCAAGCTGCACTTCTGGGGGTGGCAGGGGATCATCGTCTCGGCCGCGATCACGCTGCCGCTCGGCATCACCCAGAGCAAGGAGTACGCGGAGCTCGAGTGGCCGATCGACCTCGCGATCACCGGCATCTGGGTCGTGTTCGCGATCAACTTCTTCGCCACGTGCGCGATCCGCCGCGAGCGGCACCTCTACGTCGCGCTCTGGTTCTACATCGCGACGATCATCGCGATCGCGGTGCTCCACATCTTCAACAACCTCGTCGTGCCGGTCACGGCGCTCAAGAGCTACTCGCTCTACGCCGGCGTGCAGGACGCGTTCATGCAATGGTGGTACGGGCACAACGCCGTCGCGTTCTTCCTGACGACGCCCTTCCTCGGTCTCATGTACTACTTCCTGCCGAAGGCGGCCGAGCGGCCCGTCTTCAGCTACAAGCTGTCGATCCTGCACTTCTGGTCGCTCGTGTTCATCTACATCTGGGCGGGTCCGCATCACCTGCACTACACGTCGCTCCCCGCGTGGGCGTCGACGCTCGGCATGCTGTTTTCCGTCATGCTGTGGATGCCGTCCTGGGGCGGGATGCTCAACGGCCTGCTCACGCTGCGCGGTGCGTGGCACCGGGTGGCCGTCGATCCGATTCTCAAGTTCTACGTGGTCGCAATCACCTTCTACGGCATGAGCACGTTCGAGGGGCCGATGATGTCGGTCAAGACCGTCAACGCGCTCTCGCACTACACCGACTGGAACATCGCGCACGTGCACGCCGGCGCGCTCGGCTGGGTCGGCTTCATGACGTTCGGCATGGCGTACTGGCTCATCCCGCGGCTCTTCCAGGCCAGGCTGTGGAGCCCGCGGCTGATGGGAACGCATTTCTGGCTCGGGACGGTGGGCATCCTGCTTTACATCGTGCCGATCTACTTCGCGGGGATCACGCAGGGGCTCATGTGGCGCGCGTTCGACGCCTCCGGCCTGCTCGCCTACCCGGACTTCATCGAGACCGTGAACCGGCTCATGCCGTACTACTGGATCCGCATCATCGGCGGGACGCTGTACATGACCGGTGCGATCATGTGCATGACGAACCTCGTGATGACATGGCGGGCGCGGCCGGCGACGTACGACGAACCCGTGCAGCGCGCGGCCCCACTCACGGCCGGCTACGTCGATCCGCCGCCGGCGACGTCGCGGGTGAAGAACGTCGTGAAGTGGGCCCACCAGGTCGACGTGTTCCAGCAGGCGAAGTGGCACCGGCGCTGGGAGCGTCTGCCCTTCACGTTCACGGTCTGGGTCACGATCGCGGTCGTGTCCGCTTCGCTCTTCGAGATCATCCCGACGTTCGTCATCCGGTCGAACGTTCCCACGATCGCCTCGGTTGCGCCGTACACGCCGCTCGAGCTCGCGGGGCGCGATCTGTACGTCGCGGAGGGGTGTTACAACTGCCACTCGCAGCAGATCCGGCCGATGCGTCACGAGACCGAGCGCTACGGCGAGTACTCGAAGCCCGGGGAGTTCGTCTACGACCGCCCGTTCCAGTGGGGGTCGCGGCGTATCGGCCCCGATCTCGCGCGGATCGGTCAGACGAACACCTCGGTCTCCTGGCACGTCCGGCACTTCAACCGGCCGACCGACACCAGCGAGGGCTCGATCATGCCGGCGTACCCGTGGCTGCTCGAGGATCAACTCGACTACGGGGCGATCCCCGGGAAGGTGCGGGCGATGGCGACGCTCGGCGTGCCGTACGATGACGCCGTGATCGACCGCGCGGAGGAAATCGCCCGAGCGCAGGCCGCGGAGATCTTCGCGAAGCTGGTGGGTGAGGACGCGACCTACCGCGAGAGCGATCTCGAAGACAAGAAGGTGATCGCAGTCGTCGCGTACCTGCTGCGGCTCGGCACCGACGTCGCGAAGCCGGTGGCGGTGGACGAGGAAGGCGACGCGGTCGCGCTGTCGCGATGAAGGAGGATCTCGCATGTTCGCCATCGACATCACCGGCATGAAGATGATCGCGCTCGTGGTCTTCCTGCTGTTCTGGCTCGTGGTCGTGGCGCGACTCCTGCTCACCCGTTCGGACCGCTACAAGGAAGCTGCGCGGATACCGCTGGATGACTCGAACCATGGCTGAAGCAACCGAGTACGAGAACCTGCTCGATCACGAGTACGACGGCATTCACGAGTACGACAACCCGCTGCCCGGCTGGTGGGTGTGGCTGTTCGCGCTCACGACCCTGTTCGCCCTTCCGTACATCGGCTGGTATCACCTCGGCATCGGGCCGTCGATCTACGACGACCTCGATGCGGAGGTCGCCGCGTACGCGGAGCAACTGCTCGCGACGTACGGGGAGCTCGAACCCGACGAGCCGACGATCCTGCGTTTCATGAACGACCGGGTCGCGATGACCGGCATGTCCGGGCTCTTCAAGGGCAAGTGCGCGCAGTGCCACACGGCCAACGGCAGCGGCAACGTGGGAGCGAACCTCACCGACGATCACTGGATCAACGTCGAGAAGCTCACCGACATCCATTCCGTCATCCGCGACGGCGTGATCGCCAAGGGCATGCCCGTCTGGGGCGACCGCCTGACGGAGACGCAGATCGTGCTGCTCTCCGCCTACGTCGCCACGTTGCGCGAGAACCCCATCCCGGGCAAGGTGCCGGAGGGCAAGGTCATCCCGCCGTGGCCGCCCGCGCCCGCGTCCTCTGAGTGACCCGTCTCTGACTGACCTGTCGTCCATGCGGCCATGCGTGGTCAAGCCCGGGCGTCCCTCCCCACCCCCCCGGGAGGGCGCGAATCGAGAACGAGCCCTACGTGACCACGTCAACGCCTTTGCAACCCGGGACCGCCGCCGAGCCGGTGCTGTCCACGCTCAACCGTGACGGCACGCGTCGGTGGTTGCGGCCGCGCGTGTCGCCGGGCCTGTTCCTCAGGTGGCGACGCGTCGTCGCGTGGGGGCTGATCGTCGTCTTCACGGTGCTGCCGTACCTGTCCATCAACGGCAAGCCGCCGATCCTGCTCGACATCGTCGCGCGGCGGTTCACGTTCTTCGGGACGACGTTCCTGCCGACCGACAGCCTGCTCCTCGCGCTCCTCTTCCTGAGCATCCTCGTCGGGATCTTCCTCGTCACGGCGCTCTTCGGGCGCGTGTGGTGCGGATGGGCCTGCCCGCAGACGGTGTACATGGAGTTCGTCTACCGGCCGCTCGAGCGTCTCTTCGAGGGGCGGAACTATCGCAGCGGCGGCAGGAGCCCGGCCAACGCGGGCCGGCGGATCGCGAAGTACGCGGTGTACCTCGTGATCTCCGCCTTCCTCGCGCACACGTTCCTCGCTTACTTCGTGGGGGTCGATCGCCTGCTGGTCTGGGTGACGCGCTCCCCGTTCGACCACCCGACGGCATTCCTCGTGATGGCGGCGACCACCGGGCTCATGATGCTCGACTTCTGCTTCCTGCGCGAGCAGATCTGCACGCTCATGTGCCCATACGGCCGGTTCCAGTCGGTGCTGCTCGACCGGAAGTCGCTCATCATCAGCTACGACGGCACGCGGGGCGAGCCGCGCGGCAGGCTCGAGCGCGGCCGGCGTGCGGACGGCGGCGAGCGCGGCGACTGCATCGACTGCCATCTCTGCGTCGTCACGTGCCCCACGGGCATCGACATCCGCGAGGGTCTCCAGATGGAGTGCGTCGGATGCGCCCAGTGCATCGACGCGTGCGACGCGGTCATGGACCGCATCGAGCGTCCGCGCGGCCTCATCCGCTACAGCTCGCAGGACGCGATGGAGACCGGGAAGCGCTCGCTGCTGCGTCCGCGGGTCGTCATCTACCCGCTCCTCCTCGTCGGGCTGCTGACGCTCTTCGGCTTCGCGCTCGCGGGCACCGGCGGCGCGGACGTGACGATCCTCCGCAACCGGAACGCGACGTACACCCTCCTCGAATCCGGCGACGTCGTGAACCAGGTGCTCGTCAAGATCACGAACCGCGCGGAAGAGGAGCGGACCTACGACATCGCCGTCGAGGAGGCCGACGCCGCGATGACGTCGCCCGATCTCCCGCTGACCCTCGCGCCCGGGGCGTCGGCGTCCGTGACGCTGCGGGTGGTCATGCCGCGTGACCGCTTCGTGCGCGGGCGGGCGCCGATCACGCTGCGTATTCGCGACGGAATCGACTTCGACCGGATCGACGAGCACCACGGGCTCGGTCCGCTGTACGGGGGAAACCAGCCGGGAAGGAGCCGGGCGCCATGAACGCAGGCCATCGCTGGATCGCAATCGTCGTCGCGCTGCTCGTCTCGTCGCTGCTCGCGCAGGTGATCCTGCTTGTCGTGGCGTCGAGCGATCCCGCCTTCGCGATCGAGCCGGACTACGAGCAGCGGGCGCGGAACTGGGATGCCGAGCAGCGGCAGCAGTCGGTGAACCGGGCGCTTGGGTGGACCGTCGATCTCCGCACGCGGCCGACCACGGGGGACGACGGCTTCGAGGTCACGCTCGTCGCCGCGGACCGCGCCGGCGCGGCGATCACGGGCGCCGACGTCACCATCGAGGCCCTCGCCAACGCGCGGGCGCGGCAGGTGCACCGCCCGGTGCTCGCGGAGCCGGAGGCCGGTCGGTACACCGGTCGCGTGCGGGCGCGACGGTCGGGGCTCTGGGAGTTCCGCGTCGTCGTCGAGCGCGGCGACGAGCGCTACACGCAGCGCATCCGCAAGGAAGTGCTGACCGGGTTCACCGCCGCGCGGAGCGCCGGCCGGTGACCGCGCTCATCGCGACCATCTTCGTCGCGAGCGTCCTCGGCTCGCTCCACTGCGCCGGGATGTGCGGGGCGTTCGTCGCGCTGACGATCGGCGGAGCGCAGGGGGGCCGCGGCGAGCACGTGGCCGCGCAGGTCGCCTACCACGGCGGTCGTCTCGTCGCATACGTGCTGCTCGGCGTCGCCGCCGGCGCCCTCGGCGGCGCGCTCGACCTCACCGGCGGCGTGTTCCGCATTCAGCGCGCCGCGATCGTGCTGGCCGGCGTCGCGATGATCGTCTTCGGCGTGGCGACGCTGCTGCGTCTGCACGGCCGCGCCGTCCCGCGGCTCCGGATGCCTGCGCCGGTCCGCGATGCCGTGGCCCGCGGCTACGACCGCGCGGTGCGGCTGCCGCCGGTCCGACGGGCGCTCGCGATCGGTCTCCTCTCCGCGTGCCTGCCGTGCGGATGGCTCTACGCCTTCGCCGCGGCGGCCGCGGGCACCGGTTCCGCCGCGCTCGGCGCGCTCGCCATGGCCGTCTTCTGGGCCGGCACACTGCCGGTGCTCGTGAGCCTCGGCGCCGGCGCGCGGCTGCTCGCGGGGCCGCTCGGGCGGCACGTGCCCTCCGCGACGGCGGTCGCCCTCGTGGCGGTCGGCGTGATGGCGCTCGCGGGGCGTCTCGACGTGCCGGCGCTCAGCGCACCCGCGTACGCCGCGCCCGTCCTCGCGCCGACCGGCGCGCCGCTCGAGGCGGTGACGACGCACGTGCACGGCCTCGACGCGCGCGACGCGCCGTGCTGCCGGGAGGAGAACCCGTGACGGTCGCCGTCGCCCGCGCTCCGCTGTCGCGCGCCGGGACCGAGGTCGCGTGCACGCACTGCGGCCTGCCGGTGCCCCGCGGGCTCGTCGAGCCGGATGCCGACGCGCAGTTCTGCTGCGGGGGCTGCCGCGCCGTCTACGAGACGATCCGCCGCTGCGGTCTCGACCGGTACTACGCCATCTGCGACGCGCCCGTCCGCGTGCCGGCGGCGCCGCCGCGATCCGATTACGCCGCCTTCGACGACGCGGCGTTCATCGCGCGTCACGTCGCGCGTCAAGCCCCGCTCCCGCCGCCCGGGAGACCGGTGCACACGATCGATCTGCACGTCGAGCGGGCGCACTGTGCCGCCTGCGTGTGGCTGCTCGAGCGCCTGCCCCGCGTGCAGCCGGGCGTGCGCTCGGCCCGGCTCGACATCCGGCGCAAGACGCTCCGGATCGAGTGGGATCCAGAGGCGACCGAGCTCTCGACGATCGCGGAACGGCTGGACGCGCTCGGCTACCCGCCCGCGCCGTGCACGGAGCGCGACGTCGATCGCGCGCGCCGGCGGGAGAGCCGCGAGCACCTGGTCCGCGTCGGCGTCGCCGGCGCGTGCGCGGGCAACGCGATGCTCATCGCGTTCGCGCTCTACGGCGGGATGTTCAGCGGCATGGACGAGACGCACCGGGTCCTGCTGCGGGGGGCGAGCCTGCTCATCACGCTCGTGGCCGTCGCGTGGCCGGGCCGCGTGTTCTTCAGCGGCGCGATCGCGTCGCTCCGCGCGGGCGCACTGCACATGGACGTGCCGGTGGCGGTCGCCCTCGGGCTCGGCACGGTGTGGGGGGCGGTGAACACCGTGCGGGGGACGGGGGAGGTGTACTTCGAATCGCTCACGACCGTCGTCTTCCTCCTGCTGATCGGCCGCTGGATCCAGCACCGCCAGCACTGCACGGCGCACGAGGCGGTCGAGCGTCTCTACGACCTGACGCCCGCGCAGGCGCGGGTGATCGGTGAGGACGGTCACGTGCGCACGGTCGCCGCCCGCACGCTCACCCGCGGCGATCGGGTCGAGCTTCGCGCGGGGGACTCGGTGCCGGCGGACGGCACGATCGTCGAGGGCACGTCGGCGTTCGACCTCTCGATGCTGACCGGCGAATCTCGACCCGTTACGCTCGCCCCCGGCGCGCCCGCCCACGCGGGGACAACCAACCTCTCCGCCCGCGTCGTGCTGCGGACGGAGCGCACCGGCGCCGAGACGCGTCTCGGCCGTCTCGCGACGCTCATCGAGGACCTGGCGTCCGGGCGTCCGCCGATCGTGCGTCTCGCCGACCGCCTCGCGCAGCGATTCGTACGGGTCGTGCTCGTCCTCGCGGCGGCGACGTGCGGGCTCTGGCTCGTCGTCGATCCGGCGCAGGCCGTCGAGCACACGATCGCGCTGCTCATCGTGACGTGCCCGTGCGCGCTGGGGCTCGCCACGCCGCTTGCGGTGGTCGCCGCGATCGGACGCGCCGCGCGCGAGGGGATGATGGTGAAGGGCGGGGCGGTCCTGGAACGGCTCGCGCGTCCGGGTCCGCGCGGCGGGATCGTGCTGCTCGACAAGACGGGGACGCTGACGGAAGGGACGACGCGGCTGGTGCGCTGGGACGGAGATCACGACGCGCGTGCGCTCGCGGCGGCGGTGGAGCGGCACGCGGCGCATCCGGCGGCGCGGGCGCTCGTCGCCGACCTGTCGGGCGACCGCCGCCTTCTTGTGGTGCACGCGACCTTGCCTGCACTCGAACTCGCCGGGGCGCCCGGTGCAGGCGGGGTCGCCTGCACCACAATGGCGCACGCCGCACCGCAGGCGCAAGACGTCGTCGTCACGAGTCGCGGCGCCCATGGCACGGTCGGCGCGCGCATGGTCGTGGTGGGCGCCCCCGATTTCGTCCGTGAGCACGGCACGTCGCCAATGCCGCGCGCCCTCGAATGCGCCGAGCACGAATGTACCGCCGCCGCGCTCACGCCGGTGCTCGTCGCCGTGGACGGTCACGTCGTCGCCGTCGCGGGGCTCGGCGACCCCGTGCGCGAAGACGCCGCGGACGCCGTTGCGGCGCTGCGCCGGCTCGGGTGGACGGTCGGCGTGCTCTCCGGCGATCATCCGTCCGTCGTCGCGAGCGTCGCGGACCGGGTCGGTGTTGACGCGGACCGGCGCGAGGGGGGCGCGACGCCGGAGCGCAAGGTCGAGGCGATTCGCGCGGCCCGCGACGAGTTCGACACGGTCGTGATGGTCGGCGACGGCGTGAACGACGCCGCGGCCCTCACCGCGGCGGACGTCGGCATCGCGGTGAGCGGCGGGGCGGAGGCGAGCCTGCGGGCGGCCGACGTCTTCCTTCAGCACCCGGATCTCACCGGCATCGCGTCGCTCATCCGCGGATCGGGCCGAACGGTCGGCGTGATCCGCCGCAATCTCTTCGCGTCGCTCTTCTACAACGCCGTCACGGGATCGCTCGCCGTCGCGGGCGTCATCAACCCGCTGATCGCGGCGGCGATCATGCCGCTCAGCTCGCTCACGGTCGTGACGCTCTCGTTCCGGTCGCGGACGTTCGACGGGGAGACGCGCTGATGTCGGTGCTCTTCGTCGTGCTGCCGCTCGCCCTCGTCATCGCCGCCGTCGCGGTGGCCGCATTCGTTTGGGCGACACGCTCCGGGCAGTTCGACGATCTCGAGACGCCGGCGATGCGCATGCTGCACGACGACGAGGAGTAGCACGAAGCGTCTGCCTGAGTCAGTTCGCCTCCGGCCGCTCATACTGCCCAGGCACGAACCCCTCGCCGCACTCGGGGCATCGGCCGAACCCGTCGTCGTCCGTGGGCGTCCCCAGCAGGCAGAAGCCGCAGTTCATGCAGAGACGCTCGTCGACGATCCGCGGCTTGAGCCGCTTCATGCGCGACGCGTACACCCAGCTCCAGACGAACATCGCGACGAACCAGGCGCCGTACACGGGGAACCACCCGGGCAGGAACCCGAGGACGTCCCAGTCGAGAACGACCGCCGTCCCGAACGCGACGCCGAGGGCGATCCACAGCCAGCCCATGAGCTCCGCCTCGAATCCCGTCGCCCGCGTCGTGTTGATCTGCTCGGCTGCGCCGTAGATGGCCTTGTCGAAGTGATCGGCGTCGAGGTAGCCGCCGAAGTGGCGGCCGCGGTTCTCCTCCGGTCGCCGGTACTCGCCGAGGTTGAATGCGCGGGCGCAGTTCGGGCAGACGCCGTCCCCCGCGTCGTCGACTGCCGTCGCCTGGAGCGACATCCCGCACTTGAGGCAGAGACGCTTCCTGAGAATCGCGCCGTGCCGGTTCCGCGTCTCCACCATGTGGAGCAGGAAGATGCCGACAATCAGGACCCACACCGGCTTGACCAGATCGAAACCGGGGATGAGCTCGTGGCGGAT
Organism: uncultured Isosphaeraceae bacterium; assembly: GCA_964638815.1. GTDB lineage: Bacteria > Planctomycetota > Phycisphaerae > Phycisphaerales > SM1A02 > CAZXBB01. Next base: position 6,984 of record CAZXBB010000144.1, on the reverse strand, counting down.
GTCCCAGCCGATCGTCCACTGGGCGGTGTAGATGAACGCCAGGAGCGCGAGCAACCCCCACCAGACGACGTGCCCGACGATGTCCGGACCGGCCGATTTCGCGATCGACTCCGACGCCGCATCGAGCGCCTTCTTGAACTCTTCGGCGTCGCGGTAGACGACGCGCGCGGCGGGCCGGGCCGATTCCGATCGTTCGGCGTCGTCGGCGATCTCGTCCGGTCGTTCGCTCATCCTGCCTTCGCCGCTCCGTCGCTCCGCCGCTCCGCCGCTACCATCTCACCGATGGCCGAGAAGGACCGCAAGATACTCTACCTGATCGACGGCCATGCGCAGTTCTTCCGCGCGTACTATGCCATCCGCACGGGCATGACGAGCCCCGTCACCCACGAGCCGACGAACATGACGTACGGCTTCGTCGGCATGCTCCTCATGCTGCTGCGCGACTACGCGCCGGATTACCTCGCGGTCGCCATCGACGTGAGCGGCGACCGCGAGTCCTTCCGGTCGCAGCTCTACCCGGACTACAAGGCCCACCGCGAGTCACCGCCCGACGACTTCGGACCCCAGGTCGACCGCTGCCTCGCGCTGCTTGACACGATGCACGTGCCCGTCGTCGGCGTCGAGGGCGTCGAAGCGGACGACGTCATCGCCACGCTGGTGAGGCGATTGCGCGCCGGGCACCCCGATCTCCACATACGCGTCGTCTCGCGCGACAAGGATCTCGCGCAGATGCTCGACGACGGCGTCGAGCTCTTCGACGTGCACAGGAACACGAAGGTCACGCCCGCGGAGATCTTCCGGACCGAGGGCGTGAAGCCCGCGCACGTCGTCGACATCCTCGCCCTCATGGGCGACAACGTGGACAACATCCCGGGCGTGGCCGGCATTGGTCCGAAGACGGCGGCGAAGCTGATCCTTCAGTACGGCTCGCTCGACAACCTGCTCGCCCACCTCGACGAGATCACGGGCAAGCGACGCGAGAACATCGAGGCGGCGCGCGACCAGCTCGCGCTCAGCCGGCAGCTCGTGACGCTCAAGGACGACGTGGACGTCGAGTTCGATCTCGAGTCGGCGGCCGTCGATGCGACGCGGCTGCCGTACGAGGATCTCTCCGCGGCCTTCCGCGAGCTGGCGTTCGGGCAGCACGAGGACACGCTGCGGGCGCTCGTCGAAGGCAAGGGCGGCGACCGGCACGAAAGGACGCCGTCGTCCGCGACTTCCCGGGAAAGCAACCGGGAAACGAACGTCGGCGGCGCCGCGACCGCCGCGTCGCCGGTCGTCACGCGGGCGGCGGCGCCGGACGCGCTCGACGACGGCCTCTTCGCCGAGGTGATCGGAGCGGCGGCGCGCGTTCGCCGCGAGCCGAACGGCAACTATCGCGCGGTGACCACCGCGGAAGCACTGGACGATGTCGTCGCGGAGATCCGCGCGGCGGGGGCGTGCGCGGTCGATACCGAGACCGACTCCGTCCATCCGATGCGCGCGCGGCTGTGCGGCGTGTCGATCGCGACCGCCCCCGGCGCCGCGTGCTACATCCCCGTCCGCTCACCGGCGCCCGGGACGCATCTCGACGAGACGACCGTCCTCGACGCCCTGCGCCCCCTCCTGGAAGACGCGACGATCGCGAAGGTCGGGCACAACCTCAAGTACGACATCAACGTCTTCCGGCGGCACGGCGTGCGTGTCGCCGGCGAGCTCTTCGACACGATGATCGCGAGCTACGTCGTGGACGCGACGCGATCGAGTCACCGGCTCGACGTGCTCGCCCTCGCGCTCCTCGGCCTGACGACGACGTCGCTCCGCGACCTCATCGGGCGCGGCAGGGGGGAGAAGGGCTTCGACACGGTCCCGCTCGACGACGCAGTGCCGTATGCCGCCGAAGACGCCGACATCGCGCTGCGTCTCCGCGACGTCTTCCGTTCCGAGCTGGAGACGATGGACCTGTGGGGCCTCTTCACGGACGTCGAGATGCCGCTCGTCGAGGTGCTCGCCGAGATCGAGTACAACGGCATCCGCGTCGACCCGAAGGAGCTCGCGCGGCAGCGCGAGAAGCTCACCGGGCGCACCGAGGCGCTGCGCGACGAGATCGCGCACGCCGCCCCGCATCCCTTCAACCCCGATTCGCCGAAGCAGCTCGCCGTCGCGCTCTTCAACAAGCCGGGCGACGATCCGCCCGGGCTCGGCATCAAGGTCCTCAAGCGCGGCAAGACGGGCCCGTCCACCGACGTCGAGGTGCTCGAGAAGCTGACGCTCGATCCCGACGTCGACTCGAAGGTGCCGGAGCTGCTCATCGAGTACCGGCAGCTTACGAAGCTGGTGAACACGTATCTCGTGTCGCTCGCCGGCGAGATCCATCCCGAGACGGGGCGCGTGCACGCCAGCTTCAACCAGACGGTCGCGGCGACGGGCCGGCTCAGCTCCTCGGATCCGAACCTCCAGAACATCCCGATCCGCACGGACATCGGGCGCGAGATCCGGCGGGCGTTCGTGGCGGAGCCCGGCAACGAGCTGATCACCGCCGACTACTCGCAGATCGAGTTGCGTCTGCTCGCGCATCTCTCCGGCGACGAGGGTCTCGCCGAAGCGTTCCGCAGCGGCATGGACATTCACACGGTCGTCGCCGCCGAGGTGTACGGCGTCGCGCCGGACGAGGTGACCGCGACGCAGCGCGGCAGCGCGAAGATGGTGAACTTCGGCATCGTCTACGGCATCACGCCGTGGGGGCTCGCCCGCCGGCTCGGCGCGGGCACGAGCGTCGAGGAGGCGACGCGGATCATCTCGGACTACAAGAAGCGCTTCCCCGCGATCGACGCGTTCCTCGCGGAGTGCGTGGGCAAGGCGGAGCGAGACGGCTACGTCGAGACGATCCTGAAGCGCCGCCGCAACATCCCGCAGATCAGGGCGCGGCATCCGCAGCAGCGTGCGCTCGGCGAGCGCATGGCGATCAACACCGTGGTGCAGGGCAGCGCGGCGGACCTCATCAAGGTGGCGATGATCGACCTCCACCGCTGTGTCCCGGCGCGATTTCCCGACGCCCGCATGCTGCTGCAGATCCACGACGAGCTGGTGTTCGAGGCCTCCGTCGCCGTCTCCGCCGACCTCCAGGCGTTCGTGGTCGAGCGTATGGAAGGCGCGATGGAGCTGTCGGTGCCGCTGGTCGCAGACGCCGCGCGCTCGACGAGCTGGATCGACGCCAAGTGACACCTCCCCTCCCTTCCAGGGAGGGGCCGGGGGAGGGTGGCGGACGAACTGAGCATGCGCCCGACAAAGGCGCCGACGGCTGGGCAGCGCGGCAACCCGACGCTCGTGTCCGGCCGAACCGCCCTTTCTTGACGCTCGATCGCGCTCTTCGCCGATCAACCGCCAATGACCATCGCCCCGGTCGAAGTCCGCATCCAGGCCGCCTGCATGCTGATCCTGACGGCGCTGGCGCTGTCGGCGGCGCTGTACACCTTCAGCCCCGTGCTGCTCCCATTCGTCATCGCGATCCTGCTGACGTACTGTCTCGCCCCGTTCATCGATCTCCAGGTGCGGCACCTGCGGCTGCCGCGCGGCGTCGCGCTCGTCACGACGATCCTGCTGGCGAGCGTGCTGCTCTTTCTCGTGGGGATGGTCGTCTCCGCCGCGGCCGGCGAGGTCGGCAGTCACGTGGACGAGTACCAGGCCCAGATCCGGCAGATGCTCGAGCGCATCGCCGCGTCGCCGCTGCTCGAGCGGTTCGGGCTCGAGTCGGCGGGCATCTCGGGCACGCTGCTGGGGGAGCTCAGCAAATCCGCCGGCGGCGCGGTGCGAGCGACGGTGAGCGGCGTGATGAGCATCGTCTCCAACGGCATGCTCGTCCTGATCTTCACGCTGTTCATGCTCGGCGGGCGAACGAGGAAGGCCGTGCGCGGCAGCGTGCTCCAGGAGATCGAATCGCGGACGAAGCGCTATGTCACGACGATGGTCGGCATCTCGACGTTCACCGGGATCCTCGTGGGCGCGACGCTCGCGGTGCTCGGAGTTCCGTTCGCGTGGATGTTCGGCTTCCTCGCGTTCCTGCTGAACTTCATACCGAACCTCGGCTCGTTCATCGCGACGGCGCTGCCGGTCCCGGTGGTGCTGCTGTCGCCGGAGCTGAGCGTGCCCGCCCGCATCGCCGCGATCGCCATCCCGGCCGCGATCCAGTTCGTCGTCGGTAGCCTGCTCCAGCCGAAGATCATGGGCAAGTCGCTCGACCTCCACCCGGTGACGGTGCTCATGGCGCTGATCTTCTTCGGGATCATCTGGGGCATCGTCGGGATGTTCCTGGCGACGCCCCTGGTCGCGATCGTGAAGATCCTGCTGGAGCGGTTCGAGTACACGCGGACCATCGGCGCCCTCCTGGGCGGCGAGCTCGGCCGGATGGCGGAGTCGCCCCCGTCGGCCGCGGGTGCCAGCGCGGGCGCGGGCGCGGGCGCGGCATGACCGGGAGCGACCGAGGCACATGGCGGGGACCACCGTGCGGGTCCCCTCGCCGCACCGGACCCGATCGGGGCCTCATTCTTGACACCCCCCGGGCCGAAGATAGAGTGTTGACCCCAACTGGGGCGGTAGCTCAATTGGTTAGAGTACCGGACTGTCGATCCGGTGGTTGCGGGTTCGAGTCCCGTCCGCCTCGCTTCCTAAGCCCCTGCAATGCAGGGGCTTATGGTTTTTGGAGGGGGCTGTCGACAAGCCTGTTTCGGCCGAGTGCGCGCTGAGTGCGCGCCCCCGGCGGTGAAGCACGCTTGAACCCGGACTGACGGACAGTCCAGGAAGCTCCGTGACTTCGCATCTTGAGCGGCTCGTCCGTCAGATGACGGTCATGGCACGCGTTGCGATCGATCGCCGGCGATGCGCGTACGGGGTGGCCGCCCGGCCTTCGACGGTTCACTCCAGACCGGCTCGCGGCGTACCGCAGTTCCATCTGTGCGCCCGGGGAGGTCGATCTCCGAGAGCAGCACGGTGTACCGGAAAGGAAACGTGCGCGCGCTCCTCCTCCGGCAGCGTCTCGATCGGCTCGAGCATGGGAAGAGCCGTGGTCGAGAGCACCGATCCGGACGTCTCGGGCGCCGAAACAAGATCCTCCCGGATAGACAACGCACGCGTCTGCCATCCAGGCAGGCCTGAATGGCCGCCGTGGTATCGGTCATGGTTCCATCGGGTCAGGTCGTATCATCCTGCGCACCTGCCTCGGCAATGTTTGTTTCGGGCAGGCATGTCCATGGCCCACGCTCAGGAGGGCGGCCCGATTCCCGTTCAATGCGCCGGCAGCCGCCGGGCGGTTCGAAGCCGCCGAACCCTCGAATGCAGGAGTATTGACCATGCAGTGCGTCACGACGAAAGATGGCGTCCAGATCTCCTTCAAGGACTGGGGCCCGAGGACGGCACAACCCCTCGTCTTCCACCACGGCTGGCCCCTCAGCGCGGACGACTGGGATACCCAGATGCTCTTCTTTCTTCAGAAGGGTTACCGCGTCATCGCCCACGACCGGCGCGGACACGGCCGTTCAAGCCAGGTGAGCGAAGGGCACGACATGGACCACTACGCTGCAGATACGGCCGCGGTCGTCGAGCATCTCGACCTTCGCAACGCCGTCCATATCGGCCACTCTACCGGTGGTGGGCAGGCGACGCGGTATGTCTTCAAGCACGGCAACGGTCGCGTTGCCAAGCTCGTGCTCATCGGGGCTGTTCCGCCGATCATGCTGAAGACCGCTGCCAACCCCGGAGGATTGCCCGTCGAGGTTTTCGATGGTTTGCGCCAACAACTCGCCGCCAATCGGTCACAGTTCTATCGCGACCTCCCGAGCGGCCCGTTCTACGGGTTCAATCGGCCCGGCGCAAAGCCGTCCGAGGCGATCATCCAGAACTGGTGGCGTCAGGGCATGATGGGAAGCGCCAAGGCTCACTATGACGGCATCAAGGCCTTCTCCGAGACCGATTTCACCGAGGACCTCAAGACCATCGATGTCCCGACTCTCGTGATGCACGGCGACGACGATCAAATCGTGCCGATCGCCGATTCTGCGCTGCTCTCCGCGAAGCTCCTCAAGCGGCCGACGCTCAAGGTCTACGAGAAGTTCCCGCACGGCATGTGCACGACGCACGCCGATGTGATCAACGCGGCCCTTCTCGCGTTCATTCGAGAGTGACGCACCCACTGAAGGAATGAGGGCGTCACGGTCTGGAACGAGATGCGGTTGTGGACAACCGCGCGTCGTATACACGCGCCATCATCCGGATGCTAGGCTGGAATGGTGCGGCGTTGCGAACAGTGGAGCGCCTTCGTCTGATGGCCGACACGTGGATCACCAACCTGAGGCATTACCTCGACGAGGACGGGCGCCTGCCCGACGAGCTGCCCGGCCCGGCGCGGAACCTCGCCAACCACCTTGGATCGATCGTCACGGGCATCACCGCGGCGGCATGGCCCGCTCCACAGCAGCTCGCGGTCGGCTGTCGCCGGCGCCCCCGTAATCGACGATGCTCCGGCTCGATCGTCGCAGCCATCGAGCCTGGGAGTGATGACATCATCTGGGAGTGTCCCGCGTGTGGAGACAACGGTGTCGTTTCCGGATGGCAGGGCACCGTCTGGGATAAGAGCAAACATGACGATGCACCCACCACTCCGCCGGGGTATGAACACCTGAACATCCACAGCGTGCATGACTTTGACGCGAGATCCGCCGCGCGTGAGTTCGTGCGATTGGGAGCCGTCGCCGTGGATGACATCTCGGAGAACCTCTACGACCTCGCGCGTGACGAGCTGTTCGATGAGCTGGGGCATGCCGCCGATGCCTTCGAGATCAGGACGCAACGGGTCCCGACGTCCATCGGCCCGGTCTTCGTGTTTCGTGATCCGGCTCGGGTGTCGGCGACGCAGGCGAAAGCGCTCGTGCTTGCCGAGTACCAGTGGACGCGGGAGGCACCAGGGCCTTGACGGCGCTCCGCCTCAGCACGCGGGTGACGTACCGTGGCGGG
>CAZXBB010000143.1:0-49338 GCA_964638815.1 uncultured Isosphaeraceae bacterium | reverse complement strand
CGAGGATAAAGAGCGTCGCGCCGGACGCGGCGCGATGATCGCGCAGCGCGCCGACGAGCGCGTCGGGGAAGTCGCGGCGCACCCACGGCGGGGCTTCGGCCGGCGGCAGGGGCTCGTCGCGGAAGAGCCGCGGCGCCTCTTTCAGCCCCGAGAGCTTCGTTCGCCAGTAGTCGAGCTGCCGCGCGGTCACGTCCCGGTACGCGTCCGTCTGCTGCCAGGCGGCGATGTCCGTCAGCCCGACCGGCGGCTCCGCGAGGCTCCCGGGCGACTCGTACGCAGCGGCCAGCTCGCGGAAGAAGATGTTCGACGACCATCCGTCCCAGCCCACGTGGTGGAAGCCGAGCATGAGGAGGTGCCGCGACGGCGAGACGCGGACGAGCGCCGCGCCGTACACCGGGCCCTCTCGCAGGTTGACCTTGCAGAACCGGAGGCGACAGAAACGGCGCTCGACGTCGGCCGGGGTCGCGCCGTCGGGCACGGGTACGATCTGGAGCACGCGCTCCGGCGGCGGCCGGAGGGTCTGCGTCAACCCGCCGTCGAGCGCGACGGAGAACGTCGTTCGCAGCGCCGGTTGCACGCGCACGACCTCGGCCATCGCGCCCTCGAGCCGGTCCGCGTCGAGATCGCCCTCGAGCAGGACGAAGCTCGTCGGCGCGAGCGCCTGGTCGAGGTCCCGGACGGTGGTCAGGTACATCGCCTGTCCATCGGTGACCGGCGCCGGTCCCGCGCCGTGCGCCCGCTCGATTCGCGGCAGCGCGCGCTGCGCCCGCAGCGTTCGCGCGGCGGTGCTCCACACCGACGCGGACGGCGTTTCGACGGGGCCGGCTGATCTCGATTCCATCTGTCTTCGCCCTCGCTCGACGCCTCGCCCGGACCCGCTGGTTTCACTGCCCGGAGGGGGCGGGAGGGCCGGAGGGAGCCGGAGAGTGCATGGTACCGCCGGGAGCCCGGATGATCAGCCCTTCGCTACAGTATCACCGGCATGCCCGAGCCCGACACAATCGCGATGTCCCGCCGCTGGGACGAGCTCGCCCGGCGCGACTCGCGGTTCTTCATCGCGACCGACGAAACCGACTGGGATGAAGCGACGTTCTTCGCGTCGGGGCGCGGCGTCGTCGAGCAGGTGATGGTGTGGGTCGGCGACGACGCACCGCGCGGGCGGATGCTCGAGATCGGGTGCGGCCTCGGGCGCATGCTGATCCACTTCGCGGAGCGGTACACCGAGGCGCATGGGATCGACGTCTCGGCCGCGATGATCGAGCAGGCCGGGTCGCGCACGCTGCCGGAGAACGTGCACCTGCACGTCGGCTCCGGGCGCGATCTCGCCGCGATCGCGACGGGCAGCGTGGACCTCGTCTACTCCGCTCTCGTCTTCCAGCACATCGCCGACCCCGGCGTGATCGACGACTACCTGCGGGAGACCGCCCGCGTGCTCTCGCCCGGCGGCCGGGCCGTGGTGCACTTCGACACACGGCCCGGGTCGGTGCTCGAGCGTCTCTACAAGTCGCTGCCCGACCCGCTCCTCCCGCGCACGCACCGGCGGTTCATCCGGCGCTACCGCCGCGATGCGGACCACCTGCGCGCGCGGATGCGCGCAGCGGGTCTCGGGATCGCCGACGAGCGGTTCCCGCGGTCGCCCGATCACCTCTTCCTGCTGCGGCCCGCGGCGACGCCCGACCCCGCGTCATGAGCACGACCGCCACCTGGACGCTGTGCATCGCCGGCGCGTACCTCGCGGGGTCGATCCCCTTCGGCGTGATCATCGGCCGCGCGAGGGGCATCGACATCCGCGAGCACGGCTCGCGCAACGTCGGAGCGAGCAACGTGCGGCGCGTGCTCGGCAACCGGCTCGGGCTGCTGTGCTTCGTCCTCGACATGCTGAAAGGCGTCGTCCCGGTCGTGGCCGCGGGGCTGGCGACGGGCGCGATCAACCGTGATCCGGCCCCGGGCGGTCTGACGCCGACCGAGATGTGGCTCTGGATGGCGGTGGCCGCCGCGTCGATCGTCGGGCACATGGCGTCGATCTTCCTGAAGTTCGGGGGCGGCAAGGGGGTCGCCACCAGCTTCGGCGCGCTGGTCGCGATGTGGCCGCTGCTGACCTTCCCGGCCCTCGGCGCGATGGTGGTCTGGTACGGCACGCTCAAGTTCACACGCTACATCTCCGTCGCGAGCATGTTCGCCGCGATGAGCCTGCCGCTGTGGTACCTCGTGCGCGTCATCCCGAACGCCGGCGACGTCGCGGCCCGGATCGCCTACGCCTCCCCCCCGCTGATCGTGACGACGTTCATCGCGGCGCTCGTCGTGTGGCGTCACCGCGACAACATCGCGCGGCTGAGGCGCGGCGAGGAGCCGAAGTCGGGCGAGAAACCCGGCGTCGGGGAGCCGGACCCGCAGCGGTGACACGAGCAGGCTACCGCGACACCTCGATCACGACCGGCAGCATCACGTACGTCTCCCCGGTCTGCACGCCGAGGTCGGCGGCGAAGTCGCGGATCATCGCATGGTGCTCGACCCACCGCTGGAGGTCCGTCTGCGTGCCGGTCGCGTCGGCGTCGGCGTCGGGCGCGAGCGGGCGAAGCGACGTGAGTCGACCTTCCGCGACGCGCAGACGCGCGAGGAACCCGGCGAGCCGATCGACCGGCAGCGTCACGGTATGCGTCGCGCCGAGCGCGGAAAGCTCGAGCTGACGCTCGTAGCCGGGGGCGAGCTCGCGCGGGCCGAGAAGGCGGACTCCCGCCCGCGGGTCGTCGTCGCCACCGCCATCGGCATCGCCGATCCGGCGCAGTCGGTCGAGCAGACGCCGGCGCGCGGCGGGATCGTTCGTCGCGCGGCCGGCGGCGCCATCGACGCCGGCGTACCGGTCGGGCTCCCCGCCCGCGGCGATGCGCTCGCGTTCGATGCGCCGGACGAGCCGCTGCGCTTCCTTGAGGTCGAAGTTGCGGACGAGCGCGCCGCGCACGTCGCGGGCGCGGTCGGCGCCGGCCGGCACCGCAAGCCCGGCGACGATACGCTCGACGAGCGCCTCGCCGTCTCGCGCGTCGGCGGCGGGCACGACGAGCGCGAGGGGCGCTTCCGGGATAGCCGGAGCCGCGGCGACCGCCGTCGCCGTCGCGGCGTCGGGACTCGCTCCACGTCGCGCGGGCAGCGGGGCGCGGTGGTGCACGGTCGCGTCGGCCGGCGGCCACGCCACCGGTTCGCCGGGGCCGGGGGCGCCGGCAAGGTCGGTTTCGCCGGCGGCGATGCCCGGCGCGATCGACGGGCGGGAGCCGTCGCGCGCACCGTCGCGCCCGGCGTCGCCCATCCCCGTCGCGGCCACTCCGGCGCCCGGCGTCGCGCCGGGCCGGTTCATGATGCGCGGCACGAGGACGGCGGCTCCCCATACGCCGGCCAGAAGCGCGCCGGCGAACGCCGCGGCGACGCCGAATCGGACCCACGGATGACGGCCGGGGCGACGGTGACGCCGGCGGTACGCGCCGGGCGGCGGGGACACGAGCATCGATCGCGCGAGCTGCGGCTCGAGGGCGACCATGAAGTCGACCGGAAGCTCCGGCTCGGGCAGGGCTCGAAGCGCGGCGCGATCGCGACGCATCCGATCGACGCGATCGCGCAGCCCGGGCTCCTGCTCCAGACGCGCCGCGAAGGCGGCCCGCCTGCGGGGACTCATCTCGTCCTCGATGAAGGCGAGAAGCTCGAGTTCGCCGAATCGCTCACGCATGGTCGTCCTCGTCGCCCGGCCCGGCCTCGGCGGCACTCCGAAGAGCCGCCCGGGCACGGTAGAGCCTCGACTTGACCGTGCCGAGCGGGAGATCGAGAACGGCCCCGATCTGCTGATAATCGAGATCCTGGATGTCCCGGAGAACGAGCACTGCCCGCATGTCCGGTTCCAGTCCCTCCAGCGCCCGCAACAGCACCGGCCTCATCTCCGATCGTTCGACGCGCTCCGGGCCCGAGAGTTCCCGCGGATCGGGCACCGTGAGGCCCCGGGGCGTCTCGCCGGGGCCCGCCGCCTCGTCGAGCGATCGGTGCCGGCGCACGCGCTCCCGCCGAAGGTGGCTCAGGCAGCAGTTCATCGTCACGCGGATGACCCACGTGCTGAACGCCGATCGCCCGCCGTAGGACTCGAGACCGTCCATGACCTTGAGCAGGGACTCCTGCGTCAGGTCGGCCGCATCCTCGGCATCGCGTGTCATGCGAAAGCAGACCGCGTGGATGCGTCGCTGGTAGTCCGAGAGAAGCTCGGCGATGGCCGCCGGGTCGCCCGCCCGGTGCGCCGCGAGCAGTTGCATCTCGCGCAGCGGCGTCAGCCGGGGTCGGGACTCCGGTTCGCCGGCCGCGCCCCCGGCCCCGCCGCCGCCCCCGCTCGGGGCGGACCATTGTGCCTCGGCGGCTCGAAGGTGCTCTCGGATGGGCGCGCTCCTGGCTGAGGCGTCGGAGGAACCGGACCGGCGATCGAACCTGTACCATTCACCGATCGGCGTGTTGCTTCGAGGAACTGTACGCGCCGCATCCCGATGGGAACGAACGACGGATACCGATCACCGCTGGAAGGTCGCTACGCGTCGCGCGAGATGCGGGCGGTGTGGTCGCCCCAGCGCAAGCACGCGACATGGCGGCGGCTGTGGCTCGCCCTCGCGGAGGCCCAGCGGACGCTGGGTCTCGAGATTGAGGGCCGCCCCATCACCCGCGAGCAGATCGACGAGCTCGCCGCCCACCTCGACGACATCGACTTCGCGTCCGCGGCCCGCTACGAGCAGGAGCTGCGCCACGACGTCATGGCCCACATCCGGACGCTGGGCGACGCCGCCCCCCGGGCCCGCCCGATCATCCACCTCGGCGCGACAAGCCAGTTCGTCAACTGCCACACCGAGCTGCTGCTGATGCGCGAGAGCCTCGGGATCGTGGCCCGGAAGCTCGCCCGCGTCATCGATGCGCTCGGGAGCTTCGCGATCGGGTACCGCGACCTGCCGACCCTCGGGTTCACGCACTACCAGCCGGCGCAGCCCACGACGGTCGGCAAACGGGCATGCCTGTGGGCGCAGGACTTCGCCCTCGCCCTCGAGGAGGTCGAGTACCGCCTGGAGACGCTGCGTTTCCGGGGGGTCAAGGGCACGACCGGGACCCAGGCGTCGTTCATGGCGCTCTTCGACAACGACGAGACCAAGGTCGAGCAACTCGACGAGATGGTGACCGAGCGCATGGGCTGGCCGGCCGACATGCGGTACGTGGTGACCGGCCAGACGTACCCGCGCATCGTGGACGCCCAGATCCTGTCCACGCTCGCGGTGGCGGCGAGCGCCGCGCACAAGTGCGCGACCGACCTGCGGCTGCTCGCCAGCCGGAAGGAGATCGAGGAGCCGTTCGGCGCGAACCAGGTCGGATCGTCCGCGATGGCTTACAAGCGCAACCCGATGCGCTGCGAACGCGTGTGCGGCATGGCGCGGTTCGTCATGAGCAACGCCCAGAACCCGCTCCATACGGCGGCCAACCAGTGGTTCGAGCGCACGCTCGACGATTCATCGAACCGGCGGCTCGTGCTGCCCGAGTCGTTCCTCGCGATCGACGGCATCCTCGACCTCGTGCACAACGTCGCGAGCGGGCTGGTCGTCTACGAGGCGACGATCCGCGCCCACCTGATGGCGGAGCTGCCGTTCATGGCCACCGAGAACATCCTCATGGCCGCGGTCCGGAACGGCGCCGACCGGCAGGAGGCGCACGAGGTGATCCGCCGGCACAGCCAGGCCGCCGCGGACCGCGTGAAGTGCGACGCCGCGGAGAACGACCTCCTCGACCGCCTGCGCGACGACCCCACGTTCGCCGGGCTCGACCTGGACGCCGTGCTCGAGCCGGGCGCGTACGTCGGCCGCGCGCCGGAGCAGGTGGACAACTTCATGGCGGAGGTGGTGACACCCATACGCAACCGGTACGCGGAGCATCTCGGGGCCGGGACGGAGATCCACGTTTGAGAGGAAGGCGCGCCAGCCTGTCCGCTTGATGCAGCCCGCTTGATGCAGCCCCGCTTGACCCGATGATGCCCTGGCGTCCCCCGTTGCCCTGATACCACCCGATGCCCATCCCGCGTCTGAATCCCGAGGAGACCGCCCTGCTCGTCATCGACGTGCAGGAGAAGCTCGTACCGACCATCGCGGACGGGGACGCGCTCGTCCGGAATTGCGCCATCCTGCTGGAGATGGCCGGCGAGCTGAGGATTCCGTTCCTCGTCACGGAGCACTATCCGAACGGTCTCGGCCGCACGGTCCCGGAGCTCACGGCGGCGATGGCGGACCCCGCGGCGCGGATCGAGAAGACCCGTTTCAGCGCGTCCGTCCCGCTCGTCGCCGAGCACCTGTCGGCCTGGCGTCGCACGTCGATCCTCGTGTGCGGGATCGAGGCGCACGTCTGCGTCCTGCAGACTGTTCTTGACCTCCAGGAGGCGGGTCGCCAGTGCTTCGTGGTCTCCGACGCCGTGGCGTCGTCTGAGCCCATGCAGCTCAACCACGCCTGCCGCCGCTGGGAAGCGGCCGGCGCGGTGACCACGGGGGTCATGGCCGCGATCTACGAGCTCCTGGGAGACGCCACCCACCCGGCGACCCGGCGGTGCATCGAGCTGGTGAAGCGGATTCGGCCGATTTCGCCCGAATAGAACGCAAACAAATCGGCTTTTGGGGTCCGCCGAGGTTGCCCAATCCGTTCCCACGCGGCCATAATCTGCGGTGACGGCCCGGTGACGGGCCCCCGGGGGTCACCTCCCGGTCACGTGCCATCCCTCTCAACCGTTGAAAGAGTGCTCCTCCATGGAAATCTACGAACGTCTGGTGAAGCTCGTCGAGTCCGCGGCAGACGACGTCGAGAAGGCCAAGGGCGGCAACAAGGCCGCGGGAACGCGTGTACGCAAGATCATGCAGGACGTGAAGAAGGCGGCACAGGACATCCGCGTCGGTGTTCTCGAGTTTCGTCAGGACTAGAGAGACCGCCACCCCTCCCCTCGCAGGCGTGGGCGGGGTTTCCAATGCCGGAAGCGGGTCCCCGACTACGGGTCCCCGACTATCGTCGGGGGCTTTCTTGTCTCTCAACATCGGGCCCCGCGTCCGGCGTCCGGGCCGCAGGACCGACCCCGGTTGCGTGACGCGCCCACGAGCGGGGATGCGAGGTATCGACCTTGGCCAATGAACCAGTGGTCGATCTTTCGACGATCGATCTCACGCAGATCGCGATCACGGCGGACGAAGTCGGTCGCATCAATCCCCAGGCCGGGGACATGCGGCAGCTCGACCACGTGGTCCACATCGACGTGGAGCGCGGGCTCATCGTCGGCGTGAAACACGTGCGCGAGGACGAGTTCTGGGTCGCGGGGCACATTCCGGGGCGGCCGTTGCTGCCCGGCGTCCTGATGATCGAGGCGGTCGCCCAGCTCTCGTGCGTCTTCTTCTGCCGGAAGCTGGGCGAAGACCGGTTCCTGGGCTTCACCCGTTGCGACGATACCGCCTTCCGGGGGCAGGTCCTGCCCGGGCAGACCCTCTACCTCGCCGCAAAGGAGCTCTCGTGCCGCCCGCGTCGGTTCGTGAGCCGCGGAAACGCCTTTGTGAACGGCAAGCTGGTCTTCGAGTCGACAATCACGGGGATGGTGCTCTGATCGGCGTTGTCCATGAAGGGGACCGTCCGGCGGGCGATCGGCCCGCGTGAGCGCCCGCTCGAGGGGCTTGGAGCTTGGGGCTTGGGGCTTGGGGCGTGCCGCCGCAACTTCACATCTCGGCGGATCTGCCGCATTCCGTCGGCGTCGCGCCGGACCTGATCGCCCTGCCCTCACGCCCCGGCGTCTTCGTGCTCGAAGATGCCGACGGTCGCACGATCGTCATCTCGGCGACCGCCGATCTCCGCCGGCAGGTGCGCGCGCGGCTGTCCGCGCCGTCCGGGGGCCCGTCGCGGCGACCGGATTACCGCGCGATCGCGCGCACCGTGCGGGCGACGACCGTCGGCTCGGCGTTCGAGGCCGACTGGGTCTACCTCGAGCTCGCCCGCGCCCGATTGCCGCACACGTATGCGAGCCTCTTCGACCGCTGGCGCGGCTGGTTCGTGCACTGTGATCCGGCCGCGTCGTTCCCGCGCCTGGTCCGCACGAGCACGCCGCAGATCGGCGCAAGAGGTGACGCGGGCGTGCACGTGGGTCCCTTCGCCGACCGGCACGATGCCCAGCGCGTCGTGGACGCGCTCGAGAACGGCTTCGACCTGTGCCGCTACCACCACCTCCTCCTCGAGACCCCGCACGCGACCGCGTGCGCGTACAAGGAGATGGGCAGGTGCCCTGCCCCCTGCGACGGCTCGATCGGCATGGACGTCTACCGGGACATGGTGCGCGACGCGATCGCGTTCGCCGCCGACGCCTCGTCCGGACGAGCGACGATCGAGCGCGACATGCGTGCTGCCAGCGATGCGCTCGACTTCGAACGCGCCGGGCGGCTGCGACAGCGTCTCGAGGCCCTCGCACTCCTCGACCGGCCCGCCTTCGGCCTCGCCGACCGCCTCGATCGGTTCCGGTTCGTCGCGGTGCTGCCCGCAGAAGATGCGGAACGCGTCCGCTTCATGACGATCAGCGGCGGCCGGATCGAGCCGTGGGCCGACGCGCGGTTCGACGTCGTGGAGCAGAACGCCGGACCGATTCTCGACGAGCTCGACGCTTGCATGACCGAGCGGCCACCGGACCTGTCACCGGAGGGGATCGAGACGATCGGCCTCGTCTGCTGGCATCTCTTCCGACCCGCGAAGGCAAGGGGGCGTGCGCAGCTCGTGCCGGCGCGCGACGGCATCGACCGGGAACGAGTCGTCAACGCGGTGCGCAGCCTGCGGAGGGGGAACGCGGCGTTCGAGCGGGAGATGGAGTCGGAACAGCCCTAACCCGCATGATGCGTGAAGCGCGTGTGCAGCGGGCGATTGGCCGGCGTGTGAGCTCCCGGACATCCCCGCCACGCGTCGCGGCGGCTCACCAGTACCCGAACACGCGCGCCTGACCGTGGTGGAGGTGAACGCCCAGCCCGAAGTGATACCGCGTGATGATCGGGTAGCATCCGTACGGATAACCGTAGCCGTAACCGTAGCCGTAGCCGTAACCGTAGTAGTAGGGGTTGTACCCGTAGCCGTATCCGCGGTAGCGGTAGCGCGGTCCGTACGTGTACCGCGGCGCGCCGCGCATCCGGCCGTAGCGAACGAGCGCCACCGTACCGACGTCGATCGCCGGCGTGTCCGCGTCCTTCGCGAGATACGTGTTCGGCGTCGCCTCCCCGACCGCCGCGCGCGCGGGCGGCGGCGGAACATCGATGCGGACGTCGGCGCGCGCGGCTCCGGCGGCGACCATCGAGGCCAGGGCCGCTATGGAAATCAGCGCGATACGGAGAGTGTGCGTGCGCATGCGGGCTCCTCCCGAACTGACCTATTCTATTGCGGACGCTCCGGCCGACCCTTCCCGGCGGCGAATCGCGAGAAGACCCCGTATGCCGCCCTACCCCATCCTGCTCGAGCCGCTCCTCAAGCCCCGGGTCTGGGGCGGCCGGCGTCTCGAGCGGCTCGGGCGTGCGCTGCCGGAAGGCGTCGCGATCGGCGAGTCATGGGAGGTGGCCGACCTCCCCGACGCCATCGAGGGCGGCCGCAGCGTGATCGCCAACGGCTCCCTGGCCGGCCGGACGCTCCACGACGCGATCGCCGGCGACGCGACGCCGATCATGGGCGCGGCGAGGCTCAGCGCCGAAGGCGGGTTCCCGCTCCTGGTGAAATACCTCGACGCGCGCGAGAACCTCTCGGTGCAGGTGCACCCGCCGCGCGAATACGTTGACACGCACCCGCGGACGCACGTCAAGAACGAGGCATGGGTCGTCATCGACGCGGAGCCCGGCGCCGTGATCTGGCGCGGCGTGAAGCCCGGCATCGATGCGGAAGCCTTCGCCGGCCGGGTGCATGACGGCACGGCCGTCGAGCAGCTCGTGCGCGTGCCCGTGGAGGTCGGCGCGTGTTACTACCTGCCGAGCGGAACGGTGCACGCCTTGGGCGCGGGCGTGCTCGTGGCGGAGGTGCAGACCCCGAGCGACACGACATTCCGGCTGTACGACTGGGATCGCGGACGCAATCTGCACGTGGCCGAGGCCCTCGCGTGCGTGGACTTCGACCCGGCGGACGCGACCGCACAGACGGCGCAGACCGCGCAGTCCGGACAGCCGATCCTGGTGGACGGCTTCCGGACCACGACCTTGCTCGATTGCGAATACTTCGGGATCGAACGGGTCGAAGTCATGTCCGGTGAATCGAGGAAGCTGCCGGTCGTGACGAATGACCTGCCGGTGATCTGGATGGTCACCGCGGGTCGCGGATCGCTCCAGGGCGGCGGCGAGGAAGTGTCCCTCCGTCCGGGCACGACCGTTCTCCTCCCGGCGGCGCTGCGCGGCGCGCGGGCCCGGCTCGAGCCCGGGTGCGAGGTGCTCCACGTGACGCTGCCGTCACCCATGCGCGGATTGCTCGCCGGTTGAGGACCGGCTTCGTCAGAGGGAGAAGCAGCGAATGTCCCGAGTTCCGGCGCTGACTGCCCTGCTCATGGCGATCTTCATGACGGGTGCCGCCGGAGCCACGCAGCATCTCGTGCGCCCCGGCGAGAACTGGGAGGTCGTGGACGGGCGGCTGAAGCCCGGCGACGAGATCATCCTGCTGTCGGGCAATCATCGCCCGGGGACATTGCGAAACGCGCAAGGGACCGCGGAGCTGCCGATCACGATGCGGGGGCTTGACCCGGAGAACCCGCCGTTGATCGAGGCCGACCGCTACGGCATTCGGCTCGTCGATCCCAGGCACGTCGTCATCAGCGACCTGCGCATCACCGGCGCGACCATCAACGGCATCCTCATCGACGGCGGCGCGGGAGCGTCCCGCGCGCACGACAAGGCGACGACGCCCGGCAGAGTGACGCTCACGCGACTCACCGTGACCGCGAACGGGCCCAGGAACACGGACGGACAACGTCACGCGATTCACCTTCGTCACCTCGAGGAAGTCGGGATCGACTCGTGCCGCGTCGAGGGCTGGGTCGGCACCGGTCTCGAGATCGTCGCGTGCCGGAACGTGCGCGTCGTCGCTTCGACGTTCATCGGTCTGCCGGCTTTCGTTCAGCGGAGCGGCATCCGCGCGCGGGCCGGCTCCGATCGCGTGCGGATCGAGACCTCGCGATTCCGCAACACCGGGGACCAGGGCGTCTGCATCGGGGCGCGATCGAAGCCCGACGACTTCGCCGCGCTGCCCGAGAAGGACTCGGGCCCGCGCTTCGAAGCCTCGCGGGTGCACGTGCAGCGCTGCATCTTCGAAGACAGCCTGAGCGCCGTCGCGTTCGTCAACACGGAACACTCGTTCGCCCGCAACTGCACGATCGTGCGTCCTCGTCGCGCGGTGATGAGCGTGCGGCACGAGCAGAAGGACCCCGCCTTCGGCGGCGTTCACCGCTGCGCCTTCGGGAACAACCTCGTCGTCTGGGAGCCGGGCGACCTGACGATGATCACGCACGTCGGTCCCGACGCGGACGCCTCGCTGCTCCTCATCGAGCAGAACCTGTGGTGGTCGCCGGGACTGGCCGGGGCTCTCGAAGGGCTCGGCGGCTTCGTCGGCGAGCAGGCATTCCCGCAGATCATCGATGTCGATCCCGGTCTCGACGACGCCTTTCGGCCAACGGCGGAGGCCGCGGCGGGATTCGGTGCCGACCCGGACTGATGACGCGGGATCGCCCCGCCAGACCCCGGGGATGCCACGTCAGACCCGGGAACGGGGGAAACGGGGGAATCCGGCGCCATCGGGGGTGTCACGGGTGCGGCGGAAGGGCTCTCCCCTACGATCCGGGGACGCGAAACCCCCCCTCCGGCGGAGCGAGGACCATGGCACACGGCATGACGGAAGCGACGCTCCGGGAATGGATGGAGCGGTTCGGCCCCCGGCTGATCACGCTGAGCGCCGGGATCTGTCGCGATCGCCACCAGGCGGAAGAGATCGTGCAGGAGGCCTTCGTCAAGCTGTGGAAGGTGCCGCCGGACGCCGGCGAGATCGCGTATCCCTCGTGGCTGCGTCGCGTCGTCACGAACCTCTCGATCAACGCGCTCCAGCGCACGCGGCGTCCCGGCAAGCTGCCCGAGCACTCGACTGACCGGGCGATGCACTCCGGCGATCGCCCGGACCTCGCGTGCGGAAGCCGCGAGAGCGTCGATCAGGTGCGAAGAGCGATCGATCGCCTCGACGCGCCGAAGCGGACGATCCTCATGCTCCGGGCCATCGAAGAGCTGAGCTACGAGGAGATCGCCGAGCATCTCGGCATTCCCATCGGGACGGTCATGAGCCGACTCAACCGCGCCCGCGCGGCGCTCCTGGAAGAGATGAATCGCGACGAGGACACGGAGGAGTCGCCGGCGGTCTTTCCGTTTCACAAGTACAAGCAGGCCTGACGAGGAATCGTGATCCCGCTTTCGGATAACCGGACCACGGACAACGACCCACGGACAACGACCCACGGACAACGACCCACGGACAACCGACCCACGGACAACCGACCCATGCAATCGATGGACTGCACCGACATCAAGGTACTCCTTTCCGGGCTGATCGACGACGAGGTTGATCGCGAGACGCGTCATGTCGCGGAACGGCACATCGCCGGCTGCGACGCGTGCCGCCGGCTTCTCGACGAGGCGGAGGCGCTCAACGAGCTCATCGTCACCGACGCGGAGACCGCCGCCGGCGCCGGGTTGCCGGACGATCTCGTCGGCAACGTGCTGAGCCGGACGGTGCACGCCGACCAGCGACGCGGACCGCACGGGCTCACGAACTGGCTCGGCTGGCTGGCCGCGGCGGCCGTGCTGCTGCTGACGCTTTCGCTGCGGCTCATGGACGGCCCGCCCGCGCCGGCGCCGAAGAGCACGGCCCTCGCCCCGGTCCCGCAGGACCCGGTGGCGGGCAACCGGAGCAAGGTGACCGAGCAGTCGAGCGTGCGACAGGCGAGTTTCCTCCAGTCGTCGATCTACGAGGGCAACGTGCCCCCGTTCCTCGACGCCGGCGCCTCCGAGACGCCCCGCATGCTCCGCGAAGACGCGGAGGCATTCGACGCCGCGTCGCTCGTCCTCGAGATCCTGATCGCGGCGGACCTCGACGACGCCGATCGCCTGGCGGAGATCCGGGAGATCGCGACGTACGACGAGCTGCTGCCGCGGCTGACCGCGGCGCGTGAGCGTCTCGACGAGGAGGCGGACCAGGTCGCGGTGATCGCCGCGGAGAGCGCGCTCCTGACGGTGTTGCAGGACCCCGCCGCCCAGCGTCTTCAGGACCTGCGCCGTGCAGTCCGCCAGAGCGATCTCCACGGCCAGCTCTCGAGACTCAGCGCACGCTGGGATGCGTCCAACCGCATCTGACCGGCACGTCCGCCGACGTTATCACCACGAGCACACCGTGCGCTCGGGGTCATTTCTCAACCGCCATTCCGGCGCGCACCGATCAAACTCGGGTACACTCCACGCGCCCGATGCAGATCTCCGGCTCGATCCCGATGCACGTCGCCCGCGCCTACGGCGTCGCGCCATCGCCCGGCCCCGGCCCCGGATCAGGACCGGTCGCCCCGACCGCGCCCGCGGGCGGCGCGCGGGCGATCGATGCCCGCGCCGACGAGCCCGCGAACGACAGGCTCCGGGCGCTGATCGGCGGCACCGTCCGCGGTCCCGTCGATTTCACGACCGCCTCGCCGGCCCGCAGCGGTGCGTTCCAGATGTACACGCGCGCCGCGGACAAGATCGAGGCCGCCGTCGACGTGCAGCTCGGCCGCGCGATCGATGTGAAGGGCTGAGCGTGACCCCCGAGGAATTCGTCAACGTCCTCCGACGCGCCCGCGCGTCGGCGATCCTGCGCACGGACGACGCGGAGGCGGCGGCGCCGGCGATGGAGGCCGCCGTCGAGGGCGGCTTCTCGGTCGTCGAGTTCACCCTCACGACGCCCGGCGCCTTCGAGCTCATCCGCGATTTCTCGTCGCGCCCCGGCGTGGTGGTCGGCGCAGGCACGGTGCTCACGCCCGAGGACGCGACGCGCGCTGTCGAGGCGGGCGCGCAGTTCCTCGTCTCCCCCGTCGTCGACGAGGCCGTGATCGAGGAGTGCGTCCGGCGCGGCGTCGCAGTGATGCCGGGAACGTCCACACCGACCGAGATGCTGCGCGCCCACCGGGCGGGCGCCGTGCTCCAGAAGCTCTTCCCCGCCCCCGCCGGCGGACCGGCGTTCGTCCGGTCCGTCCTTGGGCCGATGCCCTTCCTTCGCATCGTGCCGACCAACGGCGTCACAGCCGACAACGCAGCGGACTTCCTCGCCGCCGGCGCATGGGCGGTCGGCTTCGTGGCGGCTTTGTTCGACCCTGCGGACATCAGGACGCGGGCGTTCGGGCGGATTCAGGAGCGGGCGCGGTTGCTCCTTTCCGCGTGTCGCGCGGAGGTGACGGAGGACGCGGAGACCTGAACGCGCGGCGTGTGCCCGGTCAGCCGTGCCCCCCGTCCCCGGCCCCGGTCCCCCCGGCCCCCCGGCCCGGCGAGGACGGTGCCGGACCTTCCATGAGCTTTCCGTAACGCGAGCCGCCCGGCCCGGCCCGGAGCACACGGCGACACGCGTCGCGCGTCATTCTTCCGCGCTCTCCGCTCCGCCGCGAGCGCCACCGCGAGGCCGCCACCGGAACTTCATTAACGGGACCCGCCCTCGCTCGTCGAACATCACGCCCTCCTGCCGGAGCAACTCGCGCTGACGCACGTCGCCGTCCCCCGCGGGGTCCGAGCGCGGGCTGATCTCCCCGCGCGCGTTGATCACGCGATGCCACGGGACACGCGTACCGTCCTCGAGCGCGCTCATGGCATAGCCGACCTGGCGGGCGTGACCGGCGAGGCCGGCGAGCCTCGCCACCTGTCCGTACGTGGCCACGCGTCCGCGCGGGATGCGGCGCACGACCTCGCAGATCCTCGCATAGTTGCCCGGGTTCGCCATCGACGTCGTGTTCGATTCTACTGCGCGAACCCCATGCCGCCGGCCGTCATCGAAACCCGCGACCTGACGAAGCACTACGGGGACACCGTCGGGCTGGAGGGGCTCGACCTCGCGATCGCCCCCGGCGAGGTGCTCGGATTCCTGGGACCGAACGGTGCGGGCAAGACGACGACGATCCGGCTGCTGCTCGATCTCATCCGGCCGACGCGGGGCACCGCAACGCTCTTCGGCCAGACGCCGCGCTCCCCCGCGATCCGCGGGCGTGTCGGATACCTCCCCGGGGAGCTCTCGCTCGACGAGCGGCTGACCGGCCGCCAGATGCTGGCGTTCCTGGACGCGCTGCGACCGCGCGGGACGACGCCGTGCGATCCCCGCGTGCGCGACGGGCTGTGCGAGCGTCTTCGGCTGACCGCCGCCGACCTCGACCGCGTGATCCGCGACGACTCGCGCGGGACGAAGCAGAAGATCGGTCTCATCGCGGCCCTTCAGCGCGACCCCGAGCTCCTCGTCCTCGACGAGCCGACGACCGGGCTGGACCCGCTCGTGCGCGAAGAGGTGCTCGGAGTCCTCACGGAGGCCGGCGCGCGGGGGCGGACGGTCTTCCACTCCTCGCACGTGATCTCCGAGGTCGACCGCACGTGCACGCGCGTGGCAATCCTGAGAGCGGGCCGGCTCGTTGCGGTCGAGCGCATCGAGACGCTGCGGCGTTCGCTCACCCGCCGGATGGCGATCCGGTTCGCGGAACCCGTGCGTCGCGAGGAGCTGGCGGTGCCGGGCGCCCGGATCGTCGAGCATGACGGCGCGAGCGTCGTGCTCCGCGTCACCGGCGACCTCAATCCACTGCTGCGCGTGCTCGCGCGGCACGACGTCCGGCACCTGGCGTTCCCGGAGCCGGATCTCGACGACGCCTTCATCCAGCTCTACCGCGGCGCGCCGGAGGCCGACCCGTGATCGCCGCGCTGGTCCGTCGCAACCTGCGTCATCAGCGGTGGCTGCTCGCCGGCCTCTTCGTCGGCCTGATCGGGTGGTCCGTCCTGCTGATCCGGATCGGGGCCGAGTTCGCGTCAGGCTCGCAGCTCGAGCAGCTCCTCGCACTCCTGCCGGCGTTCCTGCGCGACTTCGTCGGGTCCCAGATCGGAGGCGCCTCCTTCCCGGCGTTCGTCGGATTCACTTTCCAGCATCCCGCGATCGTCGGCCTGTCGCTCGCGTTCATGATTCTGGCCGGAACGACCCCCGCCGGCGAACGCGACGCCGGGACGCTCGAGCTGATGCTCGCGCGGCCCCTCCCGCGCAGTCGCTACCTGGTCGCAGTGATCGTGACGATCATCGTCGACGCGATCATCCTGTCCGCGAGCATCCTGACCGGGATCATCGTGGGGCTTGGCGTCGTCGACGCGCCCGAGGCCGTCGCGTGGACACAATACGTTCCGAGCGCCGCCGCATCGATGCTGCTCAACCTCGCCGTCGCCGGGTGCGCGCTCCTCGCAGCCGTGTGCGCGCCCCGGCGCGGAACCGCGGTAGCCGGGATCGTCGCCGTCATCTTCGTGCTCTACGTCGTCGAGATCTTCGCCGACATGTGGCCCCCGCTCGCGTCGATCCGGTGGATCAGCCCGTTTCACTACTTCAAGCCGGTCGACGCGGTGGTGCGCGCCGAGCCGCACGCCCGGAACGACCTCGTGCTCTTCGCGCTGTTCGCGGTGACGACGGCGTCGGCGCTCGTGATCTTCCGGCGACGCGACATCTGATCAGCCCGGCGGACCGCTAGGGCGCGGCGTCGCCCCTGTTCGATTCGGGTGGCGGATCGTGCTGGTCGTAGCGGATCGTGGCCGATTCGTACCCGAGCCCGTGCAGGTTGACGCCCGCTGCGCTCTGACCGCCGGCGAAGGTCAGCACCTTCTGGACGACGCCGAGCAGCGAGGATGCCACGCTGCCCTCGCAGAGCGCGCTGGCCAGGCCGTCGATACGCGTCTTGCCGGCGTTCGTCTGAAGCGCGCCGACGAGGAAGTGGTTCGGAATCGCGTGGCGGCTCAGCAACTCCTGGTCCCAGCACGAAACGCACCGGTCGAGGTTCGTGAACTTGACCTCGTTCTCGTTCCAGATTTCGAAACTTGCCTTCGTGATCGCCGGGCCGCCGGTCTCCTGCCGGAAGTCCGTGTCCACCGGCATCAGCGTGAGGTCGGTGTCGTGCAGGTAGTCCACGCCGCCGCCGCTGTAGGCGTCGGATCCGGACGCGATGAAGTTGAACAAGAGCTGTGCGTAGCTCTGAGCGTACTCCGTGCCGTCCAGGTTCAGGACGCCCGGCGTTCCGGTCGGATCACCGTGCGGGATCGCGTCCTGCCGGACCGGGAACGCGTAGGCGCAGTACTGCCACGCCCACTCGTTCGCGTAGTGGATGATCGTCGCGTCGGCGGCGAGATGGTTCCACCGGATCTCGTCCCCCTCGGGGACCTGCTGCACGGCGAACGCGATGATGAAGCCGCGGATGAAACGCTCGCTCGTAAACGGATCGACCCGCCCCGGGCCCGTCGTCTCGTCCGGATCGAGCACTCCCCACGGCGAGACCCCCTTCGGCAGTCCGGTCGCCGCCGACCAGTACGCCGGCTCGTTGGCGGTCAGCGTGATGAGGTTGTCGAGGAAGTTCCATCCCGGGTGGTCGCGCGGCGAGTCGCCGCCGCCGCCGCCGGCGTGCCCGATATCGTGCGGCGCGCCGGTTCGCGACTCGGACATGCGTTCGCGCATCACGGCGTCGAGGTACTCGACGGGGCCGCCGTCCCAGGTCGCCGAGAACTCGGGCGGGTCGCCGTTCAGGAAGTACATCTTGACGTCGACGGCCGCCGGGTAGTCGTTCGTCAGGTGGACGAACGTGTCCTGCAGGACGTCGAACGGCGGGACGTTCGACCAGCGGACCTCGACGTTCGGAATGATGAGGAGGCTGCCCTTCTCGCACGCGCCGACACGCGACTGGGCCTGGCCGAACGCGGGAAGAGCGATCGCGAAGCTCAGGCACACTGAAGCCGCACTCGCACGGCGCACCGGACCCACGTGGTTCTTCATCTCCGTCCCCTGACCTTGGCGGGCTGCGAACACTTGCGGCGTCACAGCGCCGCGCCACGGGCGTTCGCTCCCTGACCTTCTGCGGATACTCATATTGACCAAACCTCGGATTCTCGCAAGGGGCATCCGGCCGCGCACGGTCTTCGCGACGCACAAACTCCGCACGATCGCGCCGCGCGACGCGGTTGCCCATCTTAAGCAACTACGGGCGCGCCGCGCTCTGCGGCCCGCCGTTCGATTCCGGCGGCGGGTCCGAAACGTCATATCGCAGCAGGCCGTCCTCGCTCCCGAGGCCCACGAGATTCTGTCCGCTCGCGGCGTAGGGCGTGAGGAGCTTCGTCGCGACGCCGAGCAGCGCCGTCTCGCGCGCGTCCGCCGGGGCGCAGAGGCCGCTGGTGACGCCGTCGATCCGCACGCGCCCCGCGTCGGTGTGAAGCGCCTCGATGAGGAAGTGATTCGGGATCGCATGCTCGCTGAACAGGCGGCCGGTCCAGCACGTGATGCATTCGTCGAGATTCGTGAACTTGACCTCGTTCTCGTTCCAGATGTCGAACGTCGCCTTCGTCGTGCGGGGGCCGGTCGTCTCCTGGCGCAGGTCGAGCCAGACGGGCAGGAGCGCGACGTCGGTGTCGTGCACGATCGGCGTGCTCGCCCCGCTGTACGCGTCCGAGTTCGAGGCGATGAAGTTCAGGTGGAGCAGCGCCGGCGCCTGGACGTACTCGAAGCCGTCGAGCATGAGCACGCCCGGCGTCCCGGTCGGCTGACCGTGGACGAACGGATCGTTCACCTGGAAAGACTCGGCGTTGTACTGCCACGCGTGCTCCTCGCGGTAGTTCACGATCGCGGCGTCGCCGGCCAGGTGATTCCAGCGGATCTCGTCAAAGGCCGGCGTCTGCACGACGGCGAACGCGACGACGAATCCGCGCAGGTAGCGCTGCGTGGGATCGAGCGGATCGGGACGGCCGGGGCCGTCGTCACCGGGATCGAGCGTCTGCCACGGACCGACGCCCTTCGGCAGTCCGGTCGAGGCCGCCCAGTACGCGGGCTCGTTCGCCGTCAGCGTGATGATGTTGTCAAAGTGATTCCAGCCGGGGTGGTCGCGACCGCCATCGCCGCCACCGCCGCCGCCGTTGCCGCCCATCTTCGTGCCGCCGTTGCCGCCGGTCTCGCGGGCCATGCCCATATGCCCGTCCAGGACGCTGGCGAACTCCGGCTGCTCCGTCCCGCCCCCGTTCCATGTCGCGGCGAAGACCGGTGCGTCGCCGTTGACGAAGAACAGCTTGACGTCCACGGCGGCCGGGTAGTCATTCGTCAGGTGCAGGAAGGTGTCCTGGATCACGTTGTAGGGAGGCGCGTTCTCCCAGCGCACTTCGACCCGCGGGTAGACGATCAGGCTGCCCTTCTCGGTCGCGCTCGAGCGCCCGACGGGGGCCGGCGGCAGGATGGCGGCCTTCACCGCCATGTTCATGTTCTCCTGGTTGGACCGTGCGATCTCGGTCGCCGCCCCGGTGTTCGTATCGATCGTGACGAACCGCATGCTGTCGGCCAGGCCGAGCATGTCGATGTTCGCGTACAGCGTCCCGTCGCTGTAGTCGAAGTCCATGCCGTGCTCGAGCCCCGCGGCGAAACCCGTCGGGCCGACGAGTGTCTCCGTGCCGTCGGTCTTGTCGATGATGTAAAGCGAGTCGGTGTGCGAATCGAGGGCGTACATCACTCCCTCGGCGGAGATCGCGATGTCGGCCGTCAGGTTCAGCCCGTTCATCCCCAGGAGCGTCAGCACTCCCGTGGCGGAATTGAGCGTGTAGATCGCGGAACTGAGGAGGAAATTCGTCGACGCGACGTAGAACGTGCCGTCCGTCGGATCGATGGCGAGACCGGTGGGCAGCTGGAGAGGAACGAGGCCGCTGAGGTCCGCCACATGCGTGAAGACGCCGGTCTCGTCGTCCACCATCAGCAGTTCCTTGTGGAACTCGTCGATGGCATAGAGCAGCTCGGCGTCCGCGTCGTAGTCGAGCGAGCTGATGAACCGCTCCGTGGTGTTGAGCACGGTCTGGTTCAGCGGGTCGGCCGTGTCGTAGGTGAGCACTGTGTTGGGAAAGAGCGTGCGGTCAACGGCGATGACCTGCGACGCGAAGACGCTCGCCGATCCGGGCAGCAGGCCTGCCAGGAGCGCCGCCATGCAAAGCTCTGTCCGACGACAGAGACCGTAGCCCGCGCGCGGCATACCGTTCATTCCGCTCATTTCGATCCCCTCACGCTCCAGTGCACCTGGTGCGCACTTCCTCCCTGACGACGGGCGGGCTACACGTCGCGCCCGCACCGCACCCCAAACTAGTCAAGGCGACGGCACTTCGCAAGCGTATATGTACAGGTGCGAAAATATGTGCGAGAGGCAAGCTTACTTATATTGACAACACCCCTGCCGCGTTACACACGCCGCTGGCACCCTCCGAGGTGTCCTCCGGGGACGGATCCGACGGCTCGTACCGGATCAGGCCATCCTCAGTAGGCTTTGGCCCACAGCACGCGACGCGGGCTGGGCTTCCCCGAGAACGGGCACGTGCCGGCATCGTCGGCGCCCATCACCGGCTCGAGCGGTATGCATCGGATGGTCACGCTCAGGTCCTCGTTGATCGTCGCCTCGACGTCCGGATCGCCGGACCAGTGAGTCAGCGCGAAGCCGGCGTGGATCGGCGCGGGGCCGTCGCCGGCCGAGGGCGCCGTGAAGAACTCGTAGAACTCGTCCTTCGTGTCGATCACGCGTGTGTGCTGTTCACGGAACGCGAGGGCGCGCTCGTACAGCCCGGCCTGGATCTCGTCGAGCGTACCCAGAAAGCCCTCGAGGAACGCGCCGCGCGGGACGCCCTTCTTCTCCTTGTGCGACTGGTCGCGGCGCGCCATGAAGACGGCGTCCGCCGCCATGTCGCGCGGCCCCACCTCGAGACGGATGGGCACGCCCTTCTTGATCCACGACCAGACCTTGTCGCCGCCGCGCATATCGCGCTCGTCCATCTCGACCACGACGGGGCGGCCGTGGTACGTCATCGCGCGCAGGTCATCGGCCAGCCGGCGGCAGTACGCCAGCACCGCTTCGGGGTCGTCGGCCTTGAACGTGATCGGGATGATCGCGACGTGGGCCGGGGCGAGACGCGGCGGCACGATGAGCCCGTCGTCGTCGCTGTGAGTCATCACGATGCCGCCGATGAGACGCGTCGAGACGCCCCACGACGTCGTCCACGCGTGGACCAGCTCGCCGTTCTCGTCGAGATACCTGATCTCCGAGGCCCGCGCGAAGTTCTGGCCCAGGAAGTGCGACGTTCCAGCCTGGAGCGCCTTGCGATCCTGCATCAGCGCCTCGATGGCGTAGGTGTCCACCGCACCCGGGAACCGCTCGGCCTCGCTCTTCGCCCCGCGGATCACGGGCATCGCCATCTGCCTCTCGGCGAAGTCGGCATACACCCCGAGCATCCGCATCGTCTCCTCGCGCGCCTCTGCTTCGGTGGCGTGGACGGTATGGCCCTCCTGCCAGAGGAACTCCGTGGTGCGCAGGAAGAGACGCGTACGCATCTCCCAGCGCACGACGTTGGCCCACTGGTTGATGAGCAGCGGGAGATCGCGGTACGACTGGACCCACTTCGCGAACATCGCGCCGATGATCGTCTCGCTCGTCGGCCGCACGACCAGGGGCTCCTCGAGCGGCGCCGCCGGTACGAGCCGGCCGTCCGGCCCCATCTCGAGCCGGTGGTGGGTGACGACCGCACACTCCTTTGCGAAGCCCTCGACGTGCTTCGCCTCCTTCTCGAGGAAGGACAGCGGGATGAACAGCGGGAAGTACGCGTTGCGGTGCCCGGTCGCCTTGAACATGTCGTCGAGGCCGCGCTGGATGTTCTCCCACAGCGCGTAGCCCCAGGGCTTGATGACCATGCAGCCGCGGACCGGACTGTTCTCGGCGAGATCGGCGGCGCGCACGACCTGCTGATACCACTCCGGGTAGTTCTCGCCTCGCGTCGGCGTGATCGCGGTCTTCGTCCTGGTCGGGGTCGACATGGGCCGAAACCGTACCATCTCGACATGCCCGACGCGAAACGCGTGCTCGTCAATCGGGGCCACCGGGCTCCTCGGTCGGCCGGTGACCCGCCGACTCGTCGGGGAGGGGTTCGACGTCCGCGGCCTCGCGCGGGATCCTAAGCCTAAGAGGGCCCGGAGCGTTCTGCCGCCCGCGTGCGGCATCGGACCCGCGGTCACGGTCGGGCAGTTCGCCGGGCGCCTCCTCGCCGCCGGGACCTTCCCGTCGAAGCGCGTACAGTAGACGAGACCCGTGACCACCCCCGACGCGACCGCCACGACCGCCTCTCCGCTCGCCGCCGTGCGGCTCGTCGCGCAGGACATCAGGCTCGCGCACAGCGTCTTCGCGCTCCCCTTCGCGGTGCTGGCCGCGATCATGGCCGCGGCCCCCGCGCCGGGGGCGATCGACTGGAGCCGCTTCGCGGGTCAGCTCGCCCTGGTCGTCGTCGCGATGGTCTTCGCCCGCACGGTCGCGATGGTCGCGAATCGCATCATCGACCGGCGGATCGATGAGAAGAACCCGCGCACGGCGGGGCGCGCGCTGCCGAGCGGGAGGCTGACGCTGCGCGCGGCGGTCGTTGCGCTCACCGCCGCCGCTGCCGCGTTCATGGGCACGTGCGCCGGGTTCGGCCTCTTCTTCGGGAACTGGTGGCCGCTGATCCTCGGCGCTCCGGTGCTGCTCTGGATCGCGGCCTACGCGTACCTCAAGCGGTTCACCGCGCTCTGTCACCTGTACCTCGGTACCGCCCTCGCGCTCAGCCCGCTCGCGGCCGCGCTGGCGGTCGCCCCGGCCGCCCTCACGACCCAGCCGTCCCTCTGGCTGCTCGCGGTCATGGTGATGTGCTGGGTGGCCGGCTTCGACGTCATCTACGCGTTACAGGACGTGACGGTGGACCGGGCGCAGGGTCTGCACAGCGTGCCGGGCCGGCTGGGGGTGGCCCGCGGCCTCGTGATCAGCCGGCTCCTCCACGGCGTCGCGAGCGTCGCACTCGTGGCTGCGGCCCTCGTCGATCCGCGGTTCGGCGTGCTCTTCGGCCTGGGGATCGTGATCGTCGTCGGCCTGCTGGCCTGGGAGCACGCCACGGTGGCCCGCTGGGGGACGACGAAGGTGGCCCTCGCGTTCTTCACGCTCAACGGGATCATCAGTTGCGTCCTGGGCCTCCTGGGATCCGTCGATGTGCTCGCCGGCTGACCGTCGAACGGACGTGTGACGCTATCGCCTGGCGCGGTCGTGACGGATGCACGGGCGGGTTGTCTCGCGCGCCGGTCCGGCGCCACCGGGGCATCTTGACCCGGAACGCGGCGTTTCTGACAGTGAGATGTCGACGCCAGGAGGAAACGACCCATGAACAGATCCCGTCACGTCGTACTGCCGGTCGCGCTGGCCGCGCTCGGATGCCTGGTTGCCCCGGCTATCGCGGACAACGGCGACGCGGCACCGGCGACGCCCGCGGTCGCGACCCCCGGCGACCCGTCGATCAACGAGGCGCTGGCGCTGGAGGATCGCTTTCGCGCACGACTGGAGCAGGTCCAGGCGGCGCACGCGATGGCGAAGCGCGAGGGCAACGCCGCCCGGATGCAGGGTGCGGAGCGCGCCCTCGTGGGCCTGCACCAGCAGTACCAGCATCTGACGGCGGCCCGCCGGAAGAAGCTCGGGGAGGCGTGGCAGAAGAAGTTCGAGACACAGCTCGAGCGCCGGAACACCGAGCGCGTCAGGCAGCACGAGCTGCGCAAGGCGATCCGCGAACAGCGGCAGGAGAACCGCCAGGAGACACGCGGCGACCAACGCGAGCTGCAGCAGGACGCCCGCGAGCTGCGGCAGAAAAATCGCCAGGAGACACGCGGCGAGCGCCGAGAGCTGCGGCAGGACGCTCGCGAACAGCGGCAGGAGAAACGCCAGGAGACACGCGGCGAACGCCAGGAGACACGCGGCGAACGCCGCGAGCTGCGACAGGACGCCCGCGAGCTGCGGCAGGAGAATCGGGCGGAGGCAAGCGGCGAACGCGCCCAGCTTCGGCAGGATCGACACGACATCTTCTTTGGTCAGGACACCCGCGGCCAGCGCAAGGACCAGCGTCCCGACGCCCGCCGCGACGATCGCGACGCCCGGCCGTCGACTCGCCAGGACGTGAAGGGGCAGGCGAAGACCAGCCGCACCGCGCCGCGCGCGGCCGCGGGATCGAAGCGCGACGCGAAGCCGCGGTCGGCCTTGTCGAAGCGCGATGCAAAGCCGCGGTCGGCCTCGTCGAGGCGCGCTGCGGAGCGGGGCGCGGCTTCCGCGAAGGGCAGCAGCAGGCGCTCGAGCGCGGCCGGACGGCGCCGGTAAGCCCGACGCCGGCCGATCGTCAATCGAGGCGGGCGAGCGCCCCCATCGGATCCCATGGCGGCAGCACGATCGGGTCTCGCTCGAGCGCGTCCTGGAGCTCCGCCGGCAGCGCGCTGCGGCGCGCGGCGATCTCGAACATGTGCTCGTCGAACCACGAGTCGTTCATGGCGTAGAAGCCCTTCTGGCCGTTCTCGTCGCCCCAGCTGTTCTCGACCCGCCACCGCCGCGGCCGGTCGCCGATCATGTCGACGCCAGTGAAGAGCATGGCGTGCGTCATCAGCGCCTGGTGGTATTGGAGCCGGGCTTCCTTGTCGAGATCGAAATCGGTGTCGTAGAGCGTCTCGTAGTCGTAGAGCCGGTGGTCCCAGAGCCCCATCTCGCGATGCATCATCTTGCCCACGTCGCAGCCGAACCAGACCGGCTCGCCGCCCATGATGGTCCTGGCGGCGATGTCCTTCATCGTCTGGATGTCGACGTTGAGGTATTTGACGGGCTCTCCGCCGACGACGTTTCCCAGGTACTCGACCGTGAAGGTCCGGCCGAACGGGCTCGATGCGCGCGCGTCGTGGACGAGGCAGACGTATTCCGACAGCGGAAGGTCCACGTACTTGTCCGCGAACTGGAGCGGCGTCATCTCGCCGTCGCGGTGGAAGCGTTGCTCATCGTCGTTCCACTGCCAGTCGAACCGCGCCGGCGGGGTGCCGAGGTGCACGCACAGGATGCGATGAATCGCGCGCAGCGCATCCTCCTTGGCGGCCCGCGCAGCCTCCATCGGGGCGCCGGCTGCCCGCAGGTCGCGCATCTTCTTTGCCGCTTGTCGCAGCTTGGTGAGGAGCACCCCGTTCATCAGCCTCGTGTTCGAGGAGCTCTCCGTTTCCGGCATGACCGCCTTCGGCACCAGTCCGTGCTTGCGGACCACGTTCACGAACATGTTCCACTGCCCGCCGTCGTCGAGCGGGCGCTCGAGGAGGAACGCAACGGTCCGGTCGCCGACGGGGCGCTCGGCCGTCTCGATGATGGCCTCGAGGAAGTAGTTCGCACGCTCGAACTTGTCCCAGAACAGGGTGTAGTTCTGGCTGAACTCGAAGTTCTTGAGGTCCATCTTCTTCATTGCGCCGACGCGGAAGAGGTTGAGCGCGGCGAACATCCAGCACCGTCCGGATTTCTTCTGGTTCGTCACCTCCCAGTCGTCGAGGCGGTGCGAGAAGGTGTGGGCGATGCCTGTCACGACCGATCGGTTCAGAGCGACACCTGCCACCGAGGTCTGGGCGACCGCGTTCTGGGCGAGACGGTATCGCGGCTCCCTTTCGAACTCGGTGCGTAGCCGGTCGAGCCACTCCGGCCGCAGCGCGGCCGCCGGGTCGGTCTGCGTCGGCTGGGAGCGGGTTTCCGTCATCGTTGAAGAAGCACTTGTCATCGGATCCTGTCCTCGGGCTGGCGGTAAGAAACTCCCCCGCTTCGCGTGCATGCCGCGGGGTATAGTACGCAAAGCGGTACGAGTCACGCGGGGAAGGCGATGGCGAGTCGGGAATCGATCGGTCTGGTGGCGATGACGCTCGCGTTGTTTCTGGTCGTCGGCGGCGTGGGCGGCTTCATGCTCCTGCGGTACGCCGACGAAACCGGCTTCGGCGGTCGATCGGTCGAGACGCTGGTCTCGCGCGGGCAGGCAGCCGCGAACCGCGAGGATTTCGCCGGGGCGCTCAAGCTGTTCAACGAGGCGATCGAGGCCGACCCCCGGAGCGCCGATCCCTACCTCGCCCGGGCGGAGCTGTACCTCCGCATGAGCGACCACCCGTCGGCCCATGACGACTACACGGCGGCGATCAGTCGCGGCGAGGACTCGCCCCGGGCGCTGATCGGCCGCGCCAGGTCGCGCGAGCAGATGGACGATCTCCCGGGCGCGATCGAGGACTACGGGCGGCTCCTCGCGGTGGACCCGGAGCACACCGGGGCGCTGCGCGGGCGAGCGCGTCTTCAGAAGCGCCTGGGCAACTACGCCGCCGCCGTAACCGATTTCGAGCGGGCGGTCGCGATCGACCCGGGGCTGAACCGCATCGATGCGGACCTCGCGTGGGCGCACTGGGGAGCGGGCGATTACGAGGCGGCGCTGGTGGTGTATGACCGCACCGTGCGCACGCGCCGCGCGGCGATGCACGACCGGTTCGGGCGCGGTGTCACGCTCTACCACCTCGGCCGTCTCGAGGCGGCGAAGGAAGATCTCGTCCGTGCGAGTGACTCGCGGTCCTCCGGGCACGTGTACGCCGCCTACTACCTCTGGCTCACGATGATTGAGCTCGGCGAGCGGCAGGAGGCCGACCGGATACTCGTCGAAGCGCGCGATGTCGCCGGCGACAACTGGCCCGCGCAGATCGGACGCTTCCTGTCCGGTGAGATCACGGAGGAGCAGCTCATCGACCAGGCGGCGGCGGGCACATGGCGGCCGGCGAGCCATCAGCTGTGTGAAGCCCACTTCTACGCGGGCGCGCTTCGCCTGATCGACGGCGACCGCGCGGCGGCAGCCGACCACTTCCGCAGGGCCGTCGCGACCGGGGTCAACAACTTCTACGAGTACTTCAGCGCGATGGAAGAGCTGAGGAAGCTTGAGAAGCAGCCGTGAGCGGTCCGCATCGTCGCGGCACGCGGTTCCGGTGTGCCCCGGTCCTGTGCTCTGACAGGGCGGGGCGGTGTGGGACACTCGACGGTGGTGGAGACTCTCGACGCCACCCGGCCCTTGCAGCGCCAAGGACCGGGGCACGCGGACTACGGGCTGCTCGGCGCTACTTGTCGTCCTTGACCTCGTACTCCGCATCGATCACGTCGTCGTCGCCGCTCTGAGCGCCGCTGCCGGTCGCCTTGCTCGCGCCGCCTGCGGCCGCCGACTCGTACACAGCCTTGCCGAGCTCGATGGCGGCCTCGTTGAGGGCCTTGAGCGCCGCGTCGATCGCGGCCTTGTCCTCGCCCTTGAGCTTGCCCTCGAGGTTGGCGATGGCGGACTCGATGTTCCCGCGGACCTCGGCCGAAACCTTGTCGGCGTGCTCCTCGAGCGACTGTCGCGTGACGTACACGACCTGCTCGGCCTGGTTCTTGGCGTCGACGAGGGCGCGCCGCGCCTTGTCCTCGGCCGCGTGCGCCTCGGCGTCGGACTTCATGCGCTCGATCTCGTCCTTCGGCAGGCCGCCGGAGTTCGTGATCTTGATGTCGGCGCTCTTGCCCGTGGCCTTGTCGGTCGCGGTGACCTGGAGGATGCCGTTGGCGTCGATGACGAACTCGACCTCGACCTGCGGCACGCCGCGCGGCGCGGGCGGGATGCCCGTCAGGTCGAAGCGCCCGAGCGTGCGGTTGTCCTTGGCGAACTCGCGCTCGCCCTGCAGCACGTGGATCGTGACCGACGTCTGGTTGTCGGACGCCGTGGAGACGATCTCCTTGCGGCTTGTCGGGATCGTGGTGTTCTTCTCGATCAGGTTGGTCATCACGCCGCCGTAAGTCTCGACGCCCAGCGAGAGCGGGCACACGTCGAGCAGCAGCACGTCCTTGACGTCGCCCTGGAGCACGCCGCCCTGAATGGCGGCGCCGATCGCCACCACCTCGTCGGGGTTGATCGACTTGTCGAGCTCGGCCGTCTGGAAAACGTCCTTGGCGATCTCCTGGGCCTTCGGAATGCGCGTCGAGCCGCCGACCATGATGACATCGTCGATCTTGCTCGGATCGATCTTCGCATCCCGGAGGGCCTGCTCACACGGACCGCGCAGACGGTCGAAGAGGTCGGTGCACAGCGTCTCAAACCTGGCACGTGTAATGCTCTCCTGCAGGTGCTTGGGACCGTTCTGATCCGCCGTGATGAACGGCAGGTTGATCGTCGTCTCCATCTGCTGCGAGAGCTCGCACTTGGCCTTCTCCGCCGCCTCCTTGAGACGCTGGAGCGCCATGGAGTCGTCGCGGATGTCGATGCCTTCCTTTTTCCTGAACTCGTCCGCAACGTAATCGATGAGCCGCTGGTCGAAGTCGTCGCCGCCGAGGTGGCCGTCACCGTTGGTGGAGAGCACCTCGAACACGCCGTCGCCGACGTCGAGCAGCGAGATGTCGAACGTCCCGCCGCCGAGGTCGAAGACCGCGATGCGGGCGTTCGCCTTCTTCTCCAGCCCGTCCGCGAGCGCGGCTGCCGTGGGCTCGTTGATGATGCGCTCGACCTTGAGCCCGGCGATCTCGCCCGCGTCCTTCGTCGCCTGACGCTGCGAGTCGTTGAAGTAGGCGGGGACGGTGATGACCGCGCGATCCACGGTCTCGCCGAGGTAGTCCTCCGCCGTCTTCTTGAGCTCCTGCAGGATCATCGCGGAGATCTCCTGCGGGGTGTACGTCTTGTCCCGCACGCGGACCTTCACGAACTCGCTCTCATCACCGATGATCTCGAAGGGGACGATCTTCTCCTCGCTCTTGACCTCGGCGTGGCGGCGACCCATGAATCGCTTGATGGAGTACACCGTGCTCCGCGGGTTCGTCACCTGCTGGTGACGCGCGGGCTGACCGACCAGCCGCTCGCCCTTCTCGGTGAAGCCGACGACCGAGGGCGTCGTGCGATTCCCGCTCGAGTTGATGAGCACCTTGGGCTGGTCACCCTCCATGACCGCGACGACGGAGTTCGTCGTACCCAGATCGATGCCGATGATCTTGGACATTGTTCTTCTCGCTGTTTGCGCAACCGGCGGGACCGGGCCCGCCGCATGTAGATAGATCGGACCGTGGGAGCGGCCGCTTTACGGGGATGCAAGCCCGATACCACAGCAAAACCGCCTTGAAGGGGTCTCCAAGGCGGTTTCAGCCGTCTGAAAGGCGGAGGCGTCCGCCCCGATCTGCCACTTTGGCGGGCGCTCATGACCTGCCGGACTACTCCGAGTCGGCCAGCAGCTGCCGCGCCTTTTCCTCGTACTTCGCCGCATCCGTCAGCACGGTCCGCCGCGACTCGCCGCGACACGAACCGTATTCCTCGAAGTTGATGCGCTCGAATCGCTGACCGAGACGCTCCATCCGCTCCTCCATGCCGTCCAGCGTCTGCGCCCAGAACTCGTCGAGGCGGCTGAGCCGCACGTCGTCTGCGGTGTCGAACTCGCCGTCGGGCCCGCCGCTGACCAGGTCGAAGCCCGGGTCCTCTTCGGCGACCTCAAAGCGGTAGGGCTGTCCCCACGGATCGATGCTCGTCGCGGCGCCGAGCGCGAGCGCGCTCATGCCGACCGGCATCCGGTCGTTGTCTCGCTCGTACTCCTCGACCGCGAGCACCGTGTTCACCATGTCGCTCGTCAGCTCGATGGCCTCCGGCTGGGTGAGCACGAACGCTCCGGCGGCGGCCACCGCGCCGACGAGGGCGGCGACCAGCCCGACGACGACGGCGACGACCATGACGATCAACCAGAAGATGGTCCCGAGCAGGCCGAGAATCACGCCCGATGTGGCAAAGCCGCGCGGCGAGCGACCGATGGCGGCGAGGCTCAGGATCAGGCCGAGCAACGCAACCACGCCCGTCGGAATGATCAGCCCGACGAGCGAGACGAAGAATCCGAAGACGCCGAGCCCGTTGCGTTGCGCGATGGGCATCATCACGAACTGCGGGGGCGTCCCGTACGGAGCCGGAGCGGCGGGAGTTTCCATCGGAGTGGTCTCTTGTTCGATTTCTTCGGTCCGGGCGTCCGACGCGGGCCACAGCTCCCGCGTGATGCCGATCCATCATTATTAGGGCGGCCGACGCGTCGATTTCGTCCGGCCCGTCCACTTCATCGGCCGACCCGAACACGGCCCCAACCAGTTCGCGGTCGGCCGGTCCCGATCGCCTTACAATGGGCCCCGCATGCTGCGGATCGGATCGCTCCAGCTCGAGACCCCCCTTCTCCTCGCGCCGATCGCCGGGTACTGCGATCTGCCGTTTCGACGCCTCTGCCGCGAGCAGGGCGGCGTCGGGCTCGCCTCGACCGATCTCCTCAACTGCCACTCCATCCTGCGGGATCGCCGCAGGGCATGCGACCTTGCCGCGACACACCCCACCGACTCCCCGCTGTGCATGCAGCTCTACGGCAACGCGGAGGATCCCCTGCCCGAGGCGGCCCGTTGGGCCGTCGACCGCGGCACGGCCGTCATCGACATCAACATGGGATGCCCGGTGGACAAGGTGTGCAAGAAGAACGGCGGCTCGCTGCTCCTTCGGGACGTCCCTTCGACGGCGCGGCTGGCGGAGCGGATCGTTCGGGCCGTCGAGGGCGCGAACGTGCCTGTGACGGCGAAGATCCGGCTCGGCTGGGACGCGGCGCATCTCGTGGGACCGCAACTTGCGCGGGCGCTCGAAGGAGCGGGAATCGCCGCCATCACGGTGCATGGGCGCACGACGGTTCAGCGGTTCAGCGGAAAGGCGGATCCCGCAGGCATCCGCGCCGTCGTCGAGGCCGTGCGGACGATTCCGATCATCGGCAACGGCGACGTGACGGAGCCGGAGCACGCGGCCTGGATGATGCGCGTCACCGGGTGCCGGGGGATCATGATCGGGCGCGGCGCGCTGCGGGCCCCGTGGCTGTTCCGCCGGACGGCCGCGATGCTGCGGAGCGGTCATGCGGGACCCGAGCCGACCCTGGACGAGAAGCTCGCAGTCATTCTCCGGCACCTCGAGCTGCTGCTCGAACACGGCGGCGAGCGGGCGGCGGTTCAATGCCTGAACTCGCGCATCAGCTGGTACGGCAAGACGATGGAGCACTCGAAGTCGTTGAGGGAGGCGGTTCGCACTGCGACATCGGCCGCCAGGATTCGGACTGCGATCGCCGAAGTCGCCGACAGGAGGAACGAGCGTGTCCGCCGCGTCGATGCATCGACCGGCACCATCACGACGTACGCCGGGACGGGCACCGCCGGCTTCAGCGGCGACGGCGGGCCGGCCGACCAGGCCCGGATCGATGACCCGAAGTGCGTGGCCGTCGA
This sequence comes from uncultured Isosphaeraceae bacterium, assembly GCA_964638815.1. Taxonomy (GTDB): domain Bacteria; phylum Planctomycetota; class Phycisphaerae; order Phycisphaerales; family SM1A02; genus CAZXBB01. The sequence goes on along the minus strand of CAZXBB010000143.1, from coordinate 17,927 downwards.
CGGCTGCCGACGCCTGTATCTCGGCGGCAAGGGCGGTGCGGGCTCGCGGATTCGCCGAATCGAAGCGGGCACCTGCGAGTAGCACTCGCAGCCCGTTGAAGTGCAAAATTGTGTGCCCCGGTCCTTGGCTCGGCAAGGGCCGGGTGGCGCCGAGAGACTCCACCACCGTCGAGTCGTCGGACGCCGCAGCGTTCACGCAAGCCCCGCGGCGCGCAGCACGTCGCGCAGCCCCGTCTCATCGTCGGCGCCAAACGCGGCGACCTCCCGCGAGTCGAGATCGAGCACGCCCCACGGCGCCGCGTCGCCGGCGCCGAGCGGCACGACGATCTCCGACCGGTCCAGGGGATCGCAGGCGACGTACGCGTCCCCGAGCGCCGTGACGTCGTCGACGATGCGGCAGCGTCGCTGCACGAGCGCCTGCCCGCACACGCCGTGCAACCCGATGGGCGAGCACGCCGGCCTGTCCCGGTGCGGCCCGAGCACGAGCCGCCGGTCGCCCGGCTCGTCGGGATGGTCGATGTAGAAACCGACCCACGAGACGCCCGTCGCGCTGAGCGCCTCCCACAGGACGTCCGCGACCGCCGTCATGCGCGCTTCGCGCGTACCGCCACACGCGGCGAGGCACCGGGCAGCGTCGTTGTAATCGCGGGAGCGCACGGGTCCATGCTACATGAAGCGGACCGTCCGGCGGGCGAGGCCCGAGTCAGGAGTTCAACGTCGCCTGAGCCCGATCATCGCGGGACGGCTCGGTTCACGGGTGACGCTGGCTGCGCCGCCAGTTGAGCGCGCTCGCGGTGGTGCGCCACCAGCCGGTCGAACCCGGTGAAGTCGAGCTCGACGAAGATCGCCGCGAGGTCCGGGTCGAACTGCGCGCCCGCGCAGCGGCGGACCTCCGCGAGTACGTCGGCGCGGTCCATCTCCGCCCGGTAGGTGCGCGTGGAGCTCATCGCGTCGAACGAGTCGGCAAGCGCGATGAGCCGGCCGAGGATCGGGATGTCCGCTCCGGCGAGACCGCTCGGGTAGCCGCGACCGTCCCAGCGTTCGTGGTGGCAGAGGACGCCAGGGAGGATGTCCCCGAACTGGGGGATGTCCTTGAGGATGCGGTGGCCGATCTCCGGGTGGCGCCTGATCTCGGCGAACTCGGCCTCGCTCAGCCGGCCGGGCTTGAGCAGAACCGACTCGGGCACACCGATCTTTCCCACGTCGTGCACGAGACCCGCGATGTGCGTGCGCGAGACGGTCTCTTCGTCGAGACCGGCGGCGCGGGCGAGCTCGAGCGTGAGATGCGCCACGCGCTCGGAGTGGCCGAACGTGTACCGATCCTTGGCGTCGATCGACGCCGTGAGCGCCTCGAGGGTGCCGACGAACGTCGCGTTCAGATCGTCGTACAGGGCCCGGTTCTCGAGGAAGATCGACGTGTAGCCCGCCGTCGCCTCGAGCAGCTTCATGTCCACGGACGACGCGACGCTGTCTTCCCCCTGCTTGTCGCCGGCGATCACGAGGCCGATCGGGCCGGCGTCGCTGAGGATGGGTTGGGCGAGCGAAGTGCGACCGAAGAGGCCGTACCGCGCGTACAGCGGTGTTCCCTTCTCGATCACCATCGTGGACCCGGTCGGCGCTTCGCCGCCGGGCGCACCGGCGAGCAGCTCCCGCGCGAGCCCGCGCAGCGTCGGCTCCGGCTGCGCGGGGGTACCGCGGAACAGGAAGCGACCGGCGAGCTCCTTCAGGCGCGCCGGATGATCGCCGAGCACGACCGCGACCCAGGCGTAGGGAATCGTGGCCAGCAGCTCGTCGCACAGGATCGAGACGAACATCTCCGGCCGCTCCACGACGGACATGCTCTGGCTGATCTTGTAGAGGAAGCTGATGTTCTCGTACGAGCCGGCCAGCTCCTGGCTGACGCTGGCGATCACCGACGAGTTGCGTTCGGCGGCGCGATGCTCGTCGTGTGCGAGACGCACCAGCGCCGCGACGCGCTCGATATCACCGTCGGGAACGGGGGGCAGGGACGCCACGCGGGCCCGCGCCGTCGCCCGGTCGAGCCCCACGCCCTGGCACATCGCGTCGAGGTGCTCGGTCTCGAGAAGCGCCGCGGTCGGGAGCGCGACGAGCGAGTAACGTGAGGGCGACTCCGCGTCGCTCGCCGGCGGGATCGGCACGATCCAGAGGCCGGGCACGGCTTCGAACCGAGCGGGCTCGGTGTCGTCGCGCCACGTGCGCACCGCTTCCTCGATCGCGCGGCGCGTGATCGGCGCGTGACAGATGAGATCCGCCAACCAGTCGTCGCCGCGAGTGGGGGCATCGATCACCCGTCCACGACCGTCGCACGTGAAGCGCACGAGCCCGATGCTGCGCCAACGATCGCGGCATCCGGCGGCGTCGTGCCCGCGTGGTGCGCAGGACGGGCGTGGGCTCACGCGGCCTCCGCCTGCTCGCTCCTGAGCAGCTTGTGGATGCGCTGAAGCATCGATCGCGGGCTGAACGGCTTGGCCACTACGGCACAGACGTTGGTCTCACGCAGCGCATCGCGATCGATCGCGTGCCCCCGCGCCGTCAGAATGAGCACCGGGATCGCCGACGTCTCGGGGCACGCCTTGAGCGCGCGGCCCAGCTCGAGGCCGGTCATCACGGGCATCTTCAGGTCCGTGACGACGAGCGCCGGAAGCTCGCGTCGCGCGATCTCGAACCCCTGCTCGCCGTCCGCGGCCACGAGTGCCTCGTACCCGGCGCTCCGCAGCTTCATCGAGAGTACGTGGATGATGTGCTCTTCGTCGTCGACGATCAGGATCTTCGGCAGCGCCATACCTGGCTCCTATGCGGCCGCCCGCAGCCCGGTGACCCACGCAGGAATCGTGAACGAGAACTTCGATCCGACGCCGTTCGTCGAACGCACATCGATCCGGCCACCGTGGACGGATTCCACGATGTGCTTGCACAGGCTGAGCCCGATGCCGGTTCCATCGGCTGCCCGGCGGTGACTCTTGATCCGGTAGAACTTGTCGAACAGGTGCGGCACGTCTGCCGCGGGAATTCCGAGCCCGCTGTCGGTCACCGACACGACGATGTTGCGCGCAAGCGGATCGGCGTGCGCCGCGAGGACGATGTGGCCGCCCTGCCGCGTGTACTTGACCGCATTCGACGCCAGGTTCAGCACGACCTGGTAGAGCATGTCGGCGTCCCCCTGCGCGACGAGGGCACATGTGGGCAGCGACGTCTCAAGGGTGATCTGCTTCGCGTTCGCCTGGAGACCGATGATGTGGGCCGCGCGCGTGACGAGCGTGCCGATGTCGACGGCCCGACGCTCGATGTCCACCCGGCCGGCTTCGAGCCGGCTGAGATCGAGCACGTTGCCGATCAGGCGGGCGAGGCGGTCCGTCTCCTCGAGAATCGTCTCGTAGCAGCTCGTCCGGGCTGCCTCGTCCCTGAAGTCGCCGTCGAGGAGCATCTCGACGTACGCCCGAATCGACGTGAGCGGCGTTCTCAGCTCGTGCGTCACATGCGCGACGAACTCCCCGCTGAGGTCCGGCCCGGCGGGCGCGGACGCCGCGTCCCGCAGGAGCGTCACCTTCGCCTCCGGCTCATCGTGGTCGTCGCGCAGACCGGTCACGGTGATGCTGAACACCCGATCGCCGTCCGCGTCGGCTGCCGGCAGCTCCACGTTCTGCTCGAGTGAGTCGTCGGCCGTCACCCGCGCGGCGAGGTCAGCCAGGCCCGGTACGCCGAACTCGCCGATCGCGCGTTGCCGCGCGGAACGGGGATCGGTTCCGAGCATGGCGGCCGCGGATCGGTTCATGTGTCGGACCCGGTCTTCGGCGCCGGTCACGACGACGCCCTCCCGGACCAGGTCGAGCGCCGCCCGGAGGATCCGGCGGTCCGCCCGCTCGAGCGTGAGACGCGTCTCCGCTTCGTCCCGGGCGACCGCAAGCTCGTTCCCGCGTCGCTGGAGCACCATGAGCGCCCGGTTGATCGGCTCGACGATCGAGCGCACGCTGCGCGGCGGGCGCGGCGGGTCGAACGACGCGCCGCGGGCCACGGCCTCGACGTGCGACCGCCACGTGCGGATGAACCGGTCGAGCCCCCTGGCGAGCGGCAGGATCAGCACGGCGAAGATCAGGGTCATCGCGCCGGCGATCCCGAGCGTCGAGGCCGTCGCGCTCGCCGGGGCGAGCAGCGCCGTGGCGCCAGCGACGGCCGCGAGCGCGGTCAGCGCCATCCACACGAACAGTATGGGGCTCCTTCCCTCCGCCACCGTCCCCTCCTCCGGATCGTGCGGCGCGGTGACCCTTCCCTGGGTGCACCACCGCGCCGCACTCCGCCGCAACGGCGGTCGCCTCGCGGCCCCTTGCGGGGCCTATTCCATGTCCGCGTCGGCGTCGGTCTCGACCGTCGCGATGTGCATCTTCTGTTCGACGGCGGTCCGCATGGAACGCGCCTCGGCGTTATCGGGGTCGATCGTGAGCGCGCTGCCGTAGGCGTCGTACGCCTCGCGCATGCGCCCGACCTGCTCGAGCGTGCGACCCAGCAGGAGGTGCGGAACCGGGGAGGTGGTCGCACGGCCCGCGGCCTCGCTCAGGAGAGCGATGGCGTCGTCCGTCCGGCCGCGGTTGCGCTCGTAGACGCCCTTGAGCATGTAGCCTTCGAAGCGCTCCGGGGCGATGTCGATCGTCCGCACGCTGCACTCCGCGAGCCGCCGGTAATCGCCGACCTTCCACGCCAGCGTGCCGAATTCGATCCAGAGCGCCTCGCTCGCCGGACGCTCCCGCACGAGCTCGCGGTACGCCTCGTGCGCGTCCCTGGCCCGGCCGAGGATCACCAGGCAACGGGCCTCGAGGTGGAGCAGGTCGAAACGCTTCACCTCGGAGCGCTGCTTCAGTTCGATCACGCTCTCGTAGCACTTGCCGTAGAGACCGGCGTCGTACTGGACCCAGGCGAGCTCCTCGAGCAGCGGCACGTTCTCCGGATTGAGCAGCAGCGACTCCTCGTAGAGCCGCGCCGCCGTCGTCGGGTCGCCCTCGAGCAGCGAGATCTGGCCGAGCAGGTGGCGCAGAGCGGCGTTGTGCTCGAAGTAGGTCAGCTTCTCGAGGACGATCGCGCGCGCCGCGTCGAACTCGCCGAGGGCGATCAGTGCCTCGGCGGTCGCCATGAGGTAGTGCACCCGGTCGGGCTCGGCCTCGTAGGCCCTGAGGTAATGCTGGTACGCAGGCTCATCGTCGGACCACCGCTGAAGGATGATGCCGGCGAAGTAGTGCGCTTCCGCGAGCTTCTCGTCCAGGCCGATGGCCGTCTCCAACGACGACATCGCTTCCTCGAGATCGTTCATCTCGAGGTAGATCTGGCCCTGGAGCAGCCAGTACTCGGGGATGTCGGGCGACTCGCCGATCGCGGCGTTGACGTTCCGCAGCGCACGCTCCAGCTGACCGGACCGGTAGTCCTGCCTGGCCTGGTCGTACGTGAACTGCGCCGTGAACGCGTTGATGCGGTCCCGCGCGTCGGTGCGAGCGTCGAGACCGGCCTGCGTGGGTCCGCCGCATCCCCCCATGCTGGCGGCGGCGACGGCGGTCAGGGTAACGATGATCGATCGGGTCTTCATGGTTTGCTCTCTGTCTCGAACGACGGGCGATTCAGTCCTGGTTGTCGTCGGCGTTCGAATCGCCGGTGCTCGTCTCGACGATGTCGTCGAAGGTCGCGAAGGGCGTGCTGCCCTCGTGCGTCTGCGCGGTGTCGGCCCTGTCGTACGGCGAGAGGTTCGTGAGGCCGAGTCCCGAGAAGTACTCGCTGATGAAACGATCGACGAACCGGTCGTCGTCGGCGGTCACGACCGCGGCCGGCGCGACGCCGTGATCGGACACCAGCGTGGTGCTCGTGCCCGCGGGACCACCCGTGGCGTCGATGCCGATGAAGCCGGTCGCCGTCGGCGTGCCGGCCGCGCCGGCCGGGGTGACGCTGAACGAGCCCCCGGACGCGAGGTCGGTGATCGGCGGGTGCAGACGGCCGCCGTCCCGCGTGTTCGACCCGACCTCGACCAACGGGTACATCACGGGTGTCGGCTCGCTCGCCGGGGTCGGCGCGGGCTGACGACGCGGCGCCGACCCGGAGGCCGGCGTCTCGAACGCCGTCTCCTCGAAGAGCGGGCGCTCCATCGCGACGGGCGGCTCCACGACCGCCGTGGTGCCCTCGATCACGTCGTTGTTCTCGAACACCTCGTCGGTGAACGACTCGCTGAAGTCCGTGGTCGGCGTCTCGAACGATGTCGTGCCGTCGAACGAGCCCGTGGTGTCGAACGCCGCGGGGTCTTCGAAGGACGTCATGCCGTCCGAGGCGGCGCGGTCAAAGGAGAAATCGCCGTGCGTCCCGTCCGACATGACGCCGACCTTCGAACCGGTCGCCGGATCGCTCCAGGCCGCCTCGGTGGTCACGGGCTTCATGTGCCCCGGCGCACCGGATCCCAGCACCGGCAGCGTGCCCATTTGCTCCCGGTACACGCGGTTGAGGATGCTGCGCTCGTGCGGCATCGACTTCGTGCCCGTGATCCGGTCGCGGAACCGGACGATCTCCGGCTGGTTCGGGTTGATGCGGAGCGAATTGTTGATGTGGAACAGCGCGAGGTCGTGGTCACCTGCATTGAACGCCTCGAGGGCGCGGGCGTTCTGCTGCTCGCTGGTCTTCTCCTGGCTGAAGGGAAGCAGACCCTTGCGGGCGCCCACCTGCACCGCCTCGGCGTACTTCTGCGTCTCGTCACCCAGCGCCCACACTTCCTCGTCGTGCAGGATCGTCGGCGTGATGAGGAACATGATCTCGTCACGGTCGACGCGATCGTCCTGGCCGCGGAAGGCGTTGCCGAGGATCGGGATATCGCCAAGCAGCGGAACCTGGCGACGCGTGATGTTCGTCGATTCGCGGAACAGACCACCGAGAACCAGCGTGTGACCGTCCTGAATCCGGACGTTCGTCGTCAGCTCGTTCGTCAGCTCGTCGGGAATCGTGACGGTCTGACCGGCCTGGTTCGTGATGTTGCGGAGGAACGCCTCCGACACGCTGGGCGACATCTCGATGCGGATCATGTTGTTCGCGGAGATGAACGGACGGAACATCAGGTTGATGCCCGTGTCGAGGAACTCGACCGTCTGCGTCGTGCTCGTCTCCGTCGCGGTTGACGACAGGTAGCCGACCCGGCGGCCGACGAGGACCTCGGCCCGCTGCCGGTTGAGGCACATGAGCTTCGGACGCGCGAGGACGACGGCGTCGGTGACCTCGTCCAGGACGCGCAGAAAGACCGAGATGTCGTCCTTGACGATGCCGATCTTCAGGCCGCCCGGACCGGCCGTGCCGCCGACGGTCGTCCCGCCGATCAGCGCCTTGTTGTCCGCGGGCTGGAAGCCGCCGGCCGCCTGGTCACTTCCGGACAGCAGGTTGTTCACGCCCGACAGCGGGTTGGCAAGATCGGTGAAGTCGACGTTGCCGAGCACGCTGAAGTCGATGCCGAACGCGTTGCTCTCGTCGAGTTGCGTCTGGAGGATCGTCGCCTCGATGAGGACCTGCTTCGGCGAGACGTCGAGGTCCTCCAGCAGCGACGCGATCGCATCGAGGTTGCCCTGGAAGTCGTTGACGACCAGCATGGCGCCGAACGCCCAGTTGTCCTGGCCGACGTCCGACGTGTCGGTCTCGATGCCCGGCTGGACGTCGCCGCGGAACGAGCTCCGGCCCTGTTCGCTGAGAAGCGGGGCGATGAGCTCGGAGGCGTCGGTCGCCGAGAGGTTGTTGAGCTTGAAGATCCGGCTCTCGGTCTTCCGGGTCGAGGCTTCGATGGCCTCCATCTCGGCCTGCGTGTAGATGTAGATGAAGTTGCCTTCCTCCACGTAGTCGTAGCCGTTGACCTTGAGGATCGCGTCGAGCGCCTCGTAGAAGGTCACGTCGTACAGGTTCGCGGAGATCGTCGCGGAGACGTTCTTCGACGTGATGATGTTCTTCTGGCTCTGGATGGAGAGCATCTCCAGGACCTGAGCCAGGTCGGTGTCCTGCACCGCGAGGGTCACGGTACCGTAGTCGGTGACCTCGACGGCCTGATCGTTCTGTGCGACGACGGGAGCGGCGCACGTGACGGCGGCGCAAACGAGCCCGATGCGCCCCAGCTTACGACCGTTCTGAATCCAGTTCTTCGCGTTCATGGTCGGGTGTACTCCTGCGTCACCTGATCTCGGCCCCCTGGGGCGGTTCGATGTCAAGTTCTGAGCGGTGATCGTTATCAGACGTGATCACCGTTCGATTACACATGTATGCGAGCTGGTACGAGTGCTCGCGTTTCGCAAGCGACGGATCCGGAACCTGGACCGGAAGCCGCGTCGAAGCGGCGCCGAGCCGGGCGGGACCAGAAGCAGTGTTGGTCTTCGGCCAGTTCGACCGGGGACATTGGTCGATCTGGGCGCTTATGCGTTATTCGGAGGTGCTTTGGGGATCGTCGTCGGACGCATCCACGTCGGGATCGTCGCTTTCCGGCGAATCGGGCTGCGGCGCAGGCGCCGCCGTCGTCTCAGGCTCCGCCACCGCGGTGCGCGGCATGTCCTGGATGACGATCAGACGGGCCCAGAAGAGCAGGCCGACCGCGACGAACGCAATCGCGATGCTGCATCTCGTGCGGTCACACGTGAGCGAATGCCAGCAGCGTCGGATCGTGTTCGACATCTCAGAGACCCTCCCCCGTCGTCGGCGGATCGAATACGAGCTCGAGTCCGATCGTGGCGGTCAGCATCGGCGCACCGGTGCGCTCCTCCAATCGATCGGCCTCGGCACGCAGCGAGGTCACCCGGACCAGCCGCTCCATCGACTCCACGCCGTGGAGCAGATCGAAAATGGAATCGAGCGACGCGTCCATGTCCACGAGCAGCGGCAGCACCTGTTCCGATAACCTCGAGCCGGGCATCGCCGGCCCCGCGGCCCCCGGTCGTATCGTCGGCCCGTAGACCGTGTGACCGTCGAGCGCGCGGTCCATCGTGTCGGCGAGATGATCCACGTCGGCCACGGGCGGAATCATGCGCACGATCTCCCCGTGCCGCCGGCGCAGCCGCTGCATCTCCCGCCCGAGCCCCTCGAGACGAACGGTGACGCTGGAGGCGGCCATTGACAGCTCGCGCAGCCGCCTCACGTCGTCGCGCACTTCGTGCGCCCGCTGGTCGTTCGGCCATACGAGGACCGACGCGCCGAGTATCAGCACGACCAGGGCGCCGCAGATCGCGATGACGAGGTGCGATCGCGGCGTCATGGGGCCACGCCTGCCTGCGCCGTCGCGATCGTGTCGATGGTGAAGCTGGCGAGGAAGGGCTCGCCCTGCCCCGTGTCCCGCGCTTCATAGGGGGCGATCCGCGCGGACGCGAAAGCCCGATCGAGGTTGTCCCGGAGGCCGGCGAGCGCGGTCGCCGTGCGGGCGAAGCCGGCGATCTCGGCCCGGACGCCGCCGGGAGCCTGGTCCAGCCGAATGCCGTCGAGCACCACGTCCTCGGGGAGGGCGTCGACGACCGCCGCGAGCACGTCGGTCATCGATCCGGTGTCGAGATGCGTGTAGTCATGCAGGTCCGCCCGAAGCTCACCGATGCGCCGGCGCATGTCGTCGGCGACTTCCTCGGCCCGCGCCACCACCATGATCTGTCCGCGCGCGACCTGGAGCGTGCGTTCCGCCCGCTCGAGATCCTGGCGCGACTCGGTCGCGGCGACGCCGACGACACCCACCGCGAGCGCGCCGCACACGAGGTACGGAAAGGCGACCGAGCGGGGATGCTCCCGCGAGTTCGTCCGGGAGTCGCTCACGCCGCCAACCTCCCGCGACGATTGCCGGTGACGGCGCCGGTCCGACGCGCCGCCAGGCCCGCCGCCGCCGCCCATGCCGACGCCGGCTCGCCCTGCGCGGCGCCGAGCGTGGGACCGAGCGTGTCGGCCGTTCCGTCGTTGACCGCGGGAATGCCGCACACCTCCTCGATGATGGCGTGCACCCGCGGGATGCGGACGCCGCCGCCCGTGACCACGACGCAGGCGGCGCCGGGCCCCCGAAACGATGCGCCGTACGATCGCAGGGCCAGCCGCGTCTCGCTCGCGATGTGATGCGCGAGCGGGCGCACCGCGTCCGTCACGGCCGGGTGAGCCTCGACGTCGGCGCGATGCATCCGTGCGACGTGTCGCGCCACCGCCGCGTCTCCCCCCAGACGCCGGCGCACGGCCCGCTCGATATCCGCCATGCCCGTCGTGATCGCGCGCACGCGGACGATCCCGGTTCCATGGGCGATCACCAGCATCGCCCCGGACGCGCCAATATCGAGCACCGCGCGCACGCCCGGTTCCGCCCCGAGCCCGCGGAGGATCGCCCGGGCCGGGTCCTCGACGGCCAGCGGGCGCAGACCCGCCGCGCCGAAGGCGGCGAGCCGCCGGTTCACGGAGGCCCGCGGCACGGCGGTCACGAGGAGCTCGGACTGGCCGGCGGCGGCGCCGTGCACGACCGCGCCGGTCGGCGTCATTTCGATCTCGAGGTCCGCGGCCGGCACGCCGAGACACCGCGCGGCGTGCAGGCGCGCGCTCGCCTCGGCGTCCACGACCGGACGGCCGGGGACGCGGATCGCGCCCACGAAGAAATCCCCGCGAGGCAGGCCGACGACGCATGAGTCCCCGCGAAAGCCGGCCCACGCCAGCGTCGCGCGAAGCTCGGCCGCGAAGCGCGCGTCGTCGGGCCCGGCATGCAGTCGCGCCGCGGCGACCACCTCGACGCGGCCGCCGCGCGCGGTCCGGAGCTGAAGCAGCTTGACGCCGCCGGCGGCGAGATCGACGCCGATGGGTCCGATCGAGCTTCGCGCAAGCATCCTGAGCACGCCTCCCTCTCCGGATCGCCTCACGGTCACTCGACGGTGAGCTTGCCCGTGAACGGCGAGACGCCGATCGTGAACGTGTTGGTACCGGCCTGGAGCACGATGTCTCCCCCGATGCCGCCGTTGCCGTCCGGGGCCAGGGTTCCGCCGAGATCGTCGTAGACGATGTCGCCTTCGGCGTCGTCATTGCCGTCGTCGACGTCCACGTTCGTGATTCGCACTTGCGCGAAGCGGTCGTCGGTCGTGAAGTCGGTGACGTAACGACCGTCCGAGCCGCCGGGGGCCAGCGGGTCGCGGATGTAATCGATGTCGCCCGGGTCGAACGTGCCCCAGGCGTCGGCGTGGTTCGAGTTGTCGACGCGGATGATGCAGTATCCGCTGCCGTCCGCGAAGAAGTGGACGCGGCGGTACTCCTGGTGGGCGAGCGCATCGGACTGTGCGAAGCTCAGGTCGCCGATGAGCTTCCGCACCGCCGCCTGGCCGGTCATGCTGTCCTGGTCCACGAGGTGCGGAACGAGGATCGCCCCGGCGAGCCCGAGGAGCGCGACGACGATCAGCAGCTCGATGAGCGTGTAGCCACGACGCCGGTTCGGCGCGTACCCATGGTGATGATGCATTCTCCCTCCAACGTCTCGCGCGCGGCCGCGACTACTGCTTCACCTCGTCGAAGTTCGTGACCTGCACCCTGATGCCGCCTTCGACCGATCGCTTCAGGCCGTCGACCGACGCCTGAAGGCTCTGGACCGCCCGGAGGAGGTCGTTGCGCTGCTTCGCCGCATTCGGGATCGTCGGGGGCGATGCGTACTTGGTGCGGTTCTGGGCGGACGCGGAAGTCGCCAGCAGCGGCGTATCCGCGACCTGTGTCCAGAGCAGCCCGGCGAGCAGAACGGCGTTCGCGGTGAGAATCACGTTCAGGTAATTGCGTTGACGCATCGAGGGGAACTCCAGTCGTTCACAGATTGCCATCCGTCGCCGCGTCGAGCAGGACGGAAGCTTCGTCAGGACCATCGACCGAATCCGAGGCCCAGGTGAATGATATGCGGAGCATCGCACGATCCTTGCGCGGGCCCGGAAGCTCCTCGACGCGGACCGCCTCGACGCCGTGGGCGATCATCCGACGCGTCACGTCCTCCCGCTCGCGCCACGCCGGGCAGAATTCGCGGCGCGTGATATCGGACGTCGAAGGGTCCTCCCCCCCTGCCGCTCCATCCGCCGCGCCGGCCGCGTCGGCCGCGTCTGCCGCGTCTGCCGCGTCTACCTTGAGCGCATACAGCACGATGGTCTGCATGATCGCGCTGTGGCTGACGACGACGATCTCCGACGCGTCGATGCGACCGGGATGTGCGGTGTCCTCGAGCCAGAGCACGAACTCGGTGAACGGCGTCGCCCCCGGTGCGTGGATCGCCAGCACCCGGTGGCTCCGCGCGACGATCGTCGCGAAGAGGTCGATGACCGCCTGGTGCTTCGGATGGGCGGCCGGCAGCGGCGGTTCGATCCCCGGCGCCTTCGCGCTGGTCAGCCGGGGCGTGACGAACGCGGCGGTGGCGACGCAGCCCGCGAGGATCGAGAGCGTCGTCAGCACGCTCGCGGTCGTCCCGCCCCGCCGGCGGCTCGCGTCGTGTTGCGTCTGAGCTTCGTGCATCGCGGGGCCCCGGACGGAAAGAAGAGACGCCGACGTGTCTCCACGCCGGCGTCCTGTGGTTCAAGCGGACTGACCGGAACGAATCACTCCGCGAAGTCGCCGCCGGCGCCGTCCGTGGCCGTGAAGTCTTCCGTGGCGTTGTCCCATACCCAGGCGACACCGGCGGCCGCGGCAGCGCCGACGACCGTGTTGGTGCCCGGCTCCTGGAGCGGGTTGCGCGGCGCCTGCTGGAGGTAGTCGTTGTTGACGAGGTCGTCCCAGAACACACCGAGGGCGCGCACCATGTCCTCCTCGTACGGCTCCCAGCCGTTCGCGGGGGCCTGGACGTTGAAGAGCTCGATCTGGCTGCGGATCGTCTGGAGCTGGCTCCGGACGTTCGCATTCATCGCGTCCTCGGAAGCGTCCGTGAACTGGGGAATGACAATCGCGGCGAGGATGCCGAGAATGACGACGACGATGAGAATTTCGATGAGCGTGAAAGCTCGTTTGGCGGTTCGCGTACGCATGGTGACCTGACTCCTTGACGTTCGAATGAGTAAGAGATGGCGCCAATCGCCGACTCGGGTGCCCGCCTCCTGATATTGGCGTCTGCTCCGGGCTCTCCAGAAACGAGCCGGGCGCGCAACCCCGATCCGAGGGGCGGTCGGACCGAGGCGTGCACCGAACCGGGCCTTTGGTCTGCGAATCGCCGTCCCCTCCGGCGGCGATCCGCTTCATCCCCGTTGCAAGTCGGGCCACGGGCGGGCACACAGTTCAATGCACGATTCGTATCGTCTCATTGCAAGCAGGGATGGAGTGCGCGACCCGAGATGCGGGCGCGGCGGGCGGCGCAGGCGGAATAGACCCCGCAGATGCAATGAGGGTCAGAGTCGGCGGTTTGTTTACCGGTCGCGGGACGAAGGCAGGTCGAGTTGCCTCGTCGCCTCGTCGCTCCGTCTCCCGGCCTCAGGCGGCCAGGCGCCCCTCGAACACCACCGCGACACGATACCCGGCGCCGCAGGGCTGACAGCGCGCGACGACGCCGCGTCGCGCCGGGCTGCCGGGGGTGTCGAAGCCGACGGAGACACAGGTGCCGGGCGCGATGACGGTGTCGCAGAACGCACCAACGCCGGCGGCCGAGCAGTCCACGGTCGCGAGCGCGTGCGTGCGACCGAAACCGTCGCCGCCGAGCTCGAACGCCGTCGCGCGCGCGGTCATCGGCGAGCGAGGCTCGCGCCGTCGCTCGAATCGGTACGGACCGTCGTCCATGAGTTCGTGCTCCTGCCGCAATTCCATGGTGGTCACGTCCGGTCTCCCGAGAGGCCCCCGGCCCGGTGGGGGACGGCAGGTCCGGGAACGTCTTCGGCCAGAAGACAGGCCGACTTTATGAGCTACACTGCCGCTCCCCACCCCCGACGCCACCTCCCAGGGATCCCCTCGAGAGACTCGCTGATGCTGCGCGTAAGCCCGTTCGCCGCCCTCCGCCCCCAGTCCCACCAGGCCGCGCGGGTGGCGTCCGTTCCGTACGACGTCGTGACGACCGCCGAGGCACGGGAGCTGGCCCGCGACAACCCGGTCAGCTTCCTGCACGTCGTGCGACCCGAGATTGACCTGCCCGAGGACACCGATCCGCACGACGACGCGGTGTATGCGAAGGGCCGCGAGAACCTCGATCGCCTGCGCGACGACGGCGTGCTCTTTCGCGACCCCGCTCCGGGGATCTACGTCTACCGGCAGGTGATGAACCACGTCGCCCAGGTGGGCGTCGTCGGGTGCTGTCACATCGACGACTACATGAACGACGTGATCCGCAAGCACGAGAAGACGCGCGCGGACAAGGAGAACGACCGCACGCGTCACACGCTCGCACTCGACGCGAACGCCGGCCCCGTGTTCATGGCGTACCGCGAGTCGCGGAAGATCGACGAGCTCGTGCAGATGGACATGAACAGCCGGCCGCTCTACCACTTCAACGCGCCCGACGGCATCACGCACACCGTCTGGACGGGCACGCGTCCGGATGAATACGTGGCCGCCTTCGCCGAGCTGCCGTGCGCGTACGTCGCGGACGGTCACCACCGCTCGGCGTCGGCGGCCCGGGCGGGACGCATCCGCCGCGAGGCGAACCCGAACCACACCGGCGCCGAACGGTACAACTGGTTCCTGTCCGTGCTCTTCCCGGCGAGCCAGCTCCGCATCCTCCCCTACCACCGGGTCATCACGGACCTCGGGGGGCTCGCGCCGGACGAAACGCTGCGGCGGCTCGCCGCCACGGGAACGCTCTGCCCCGCGAACGACCCGGCCCCCGATCGGCCGGGCGTCTTCTGCATCCATCTCGCCGACCCACATCTCGGAGGCGTCTGGCACCGGCTGGAGATCGACCCCGCCTCGATCGATCGCGACGACCCGGTCGCGTCGCTCGATGTCGCGCTGCTGCACGAGCGCGTGCTGGCGCCGGTGTTCGGCATCGGCGACGTGCGCACCGACCCGCGGATCGACTTCGTCGGCGGCATCCGCGGCACTGCGGAGCTCGAGCGCCGCGTCCGGGACGGGAGCGCGGCCGTGGCGTTCTCGATGTACCCGACGACGATCGACCAACTCCTCGCCGTCGCCGACGCCGGCCTGATGATGCCGCCGAAGTCCACGTGGTTCGAGCCAAAGCTGCGGAGCGGGCTGCTCGTCCATGAGCTGGCTTGAACACTCCGCCCGGCGGCTTGTCCGGCTCGACCCACCGGCTCGACCCACCGGGTTGGCCACTTGCGCCGCGCCCCGGTACTTCGCCCCGGTTTTGACGAATCGCCGGACGCGTGTCCTGAGGTTCGCGCGGGCCGCAATAAGATGCAGCCACCATGACAACCATGACAACGCACGCCGCAATGGACGAGAAACCGACCGCGCCCGCCGGGACATCGACGCTGACGGTGCTCATCGCCGACAAGTTCGAGAAGGTCGGACTCGACCGGTTGCGCGAGCTCGGCTGCGACGTTCGGTTCGAGCCGGGGCTCACAGCCGCCGACCTCCCGGCGGCCATGAAGCAGATCGATCCCGACGTACTCGTGGTGCGATCCACGAAGGTGACGGAGGAGGTCTTCGCCGCCGCAGACAAGCTGAGCCTGGTGATCCGCGCGGGCGCCGGATACGACAACATCGACGCGGACGCGGCGTCGGATCGCGGCATCTTCGTCTGCAACTGCCCGGGCATGAACTCGACGGCGGTCGCGGAGCTCGTGATGGGGCTCATCCTCTCCGTCGATCGGCGCATTCCCGACCAGGCCGCCGACCTCCATGCGCACAAGTGGGACAAGAAGGGCTACAGCAAGGCGCGCGGACTCAAGGGGCGGACGCTCGGCATCATCGGCATGGGCAAGATCGGGCAGTTCGTCGCGCAGCGCGCCCTTGCGTTCGAGATGTACGTGCTCTACTACGACCTCGTGCCCTGCGCCGCGCTGGACAGGAACGAGAACGTCAGACGCGTCGATCTTGAGGAGGTCCTGCGCAACGCGGACTTCGTCACGCTCCACGTGCCTGCCACCGAGAACACGAAGAACATGATCAACGGGAGAACGCTCGGACTGATGAAGCCCGACGCCGTGCTCATCAACACGGCCCGCGGAAGCGTCGTGGACGAGCAGGCCCTCGTGCAGGCGCTCAAAGACGGCACGATCGCCGCGGCGGCCATGGACGTCTACCCCAACGAGCCGGCGGCCGGCGACACGGAGATCGCGAGCGAGCTCACCGACCTCCCGAACTTCATCGGGACGCACCATGTCGGCGCCTCGACCGACCAGGCGCAGGCGATGGTGGCGGCCGAGGTCTGCCGGATCGTCGGAGAGTTCCGGAAGACGGGCGACGCCCCGAATTGCGTCAACCTCGCCCGCACGAGCCCGGCGACGTGCGTCCTGACCGCGCGGTACCGGAACGACACCGGCGTGCTCGCCCACATCTTCCAGATCCTGAGTCGCTGCGGCATCAACACCGAGGAGATGAGCAACGTCGTCTACAGCGGGGCGACGGCCGGCTGCGTCCGCATCCAGCTCGACACCCGGCCGACAACCGACCAGCTCGCGACCCTGCGGAACCACGAGAAGATCCTGAGCGTCGCGGTGACCCCGGTCGGCGCGTAGCGGCGGGTAGCGGCGGCGCGTAGCGGCGGCGGGTAACGGCGGGGAACGGCGGGTAAGATGGAGGCATGATGACCACCACCCTCACCGGCACGACCGCGTCGAAGCGCATCTTCAATTTCTCCGCGGGGCCGTCGGTGCTGCCGGAGGAGGTTCTGCGTCAGGCGCAGGAGGATCTGTGGTCGATCCGCGGCAGCGGGATCGGAGTCCTCGAGCACAGTCACCGGGGCAAGGTCTTCACCGAAGTGATGGAGGAAGCGGAGGCGGACTGCCGGCGCGTCGCCGGCATCGGCGACGACTACGCCGTCCTCTTCCTCCAGGGCGGGGCGTCGCTCCAGTTCGCGATGGTGCCCATGAGCTTCCTTCCGAAGGACGGCACCGCGGACTACCTGCACACGGGCGAATGGACGAAGAAGGCGATCCGGGACGCGAAGCTCTTCGGCAAGGTGAACCTGGCATTCGACGGGTCCGCGTGCTCGTTCGACCACGTTCCGGCCGCGAGCGAGATCACGATGTCGCGCGACGCCGTCTACACGTGGTACTGCTCGAACAACACGATCTTCGGAACGCAGTACCGCGACACGCCGAAGAGCACGGCTCCTCTCGTGTGCGACGCCAGCTCAGACATCTTCAGCCGGCCGATCGACGTCTCGTCGCACGCGGTCGTGCTGGCCGGTGCGCAGAAGAACCTCGGGCCTGCCGGCGCGACGCTCGTGATCATCCGCAAGGACTTCATGGAGCGGGCGCGGCCCGACCTGCCGCAGATGCTCGACTACCGCCTGCACGCCGAGAAGGGATCGTGCCTGAACACGCCGCCGTGCTTCTCGATCTACGTGATGGGCCAGGTCTTCAGGTGGATCCTGAAGGAAGGCGGGCTCGAGGCCGCGCGGCAGCGCAACGAGGCAAAGGCGAAGATCGTGTACGACGCGATCGACGGCTCCGGCGGCTTCTATTCGGCGGTCGCCCGGGAGGACTCCCGCTCGCTGATGAACATCGCGTTCCGGACGCCGAGCGAGGATCTCGACAGGAAGTTCGTGGCCGAGGCGCTCGAGAACGACATGTCGGGTCTCAAGGGTCACCGCAGCGTCGGCGGCCTGCGGGCCTCGGTGTACAACGCGTTCCCGGCGAAGGGGTGCACGGCCCTGGCTGAGTTCATGGCCGACTTCGCGGGTCGCAACGGATAGCCCGCATTCGTCCAGGACGATCCAATCGCGTGAGCGCTCGTTCGCGGCTCGACGTATCGAGAGGATATGCCATCGCCTCGCCCGAACGCTCACGCGATCGGCTTGCCACGCTCGTTGCGCGGCGCACGCCTTCGTTGACCCGGACGTCGGCCTCGCG
>CAZXBB010000142.1:0-10998 GCA_964638815.1 uncultured Isosphaeraceae bacterium | reverse complement strand
GAACGTCCGTTACACCCTCATCGCGCACCCCCCCCGAACGCGGATTATTGCGTACAATCCCGCAGTGGCCCCCGATACCACCACCGCCCGGACGCCGCTCGAGCCCCGCCCTCTCGAGAACGTGGTCGTGCGCTTCGTCGGCGACTCCGGCGACGGGATGCAGCTCACCGGCGGTCATTTCACGACGACGTCGGCCCTCTTCGGCAACGACATCGCCACGTTCCCCGACTTCCCGGCCGAGATCCGCGCCCCCCGCGGAAGCACGTTCGGCGTGTCGGGCTTCCAGGTCCACTTCTCGAGCAACGAGATCTACACGCCGGGCGACAACGTCAACGCCATGGTCGCGATGAACCCGGCGGCGCTCAAGACGAACATCCACGACGTCGAGCCGGGCGGGATCGTCATCGTCAACGAGGACGAGTTCACCAAGGTGAACCTCCGCAAGTGCGGCTACCGGGAGGGCTACAACCCCCTCGAGGACCAGGAGATGCTCACGCGGTATCGCGTGTTCCCGATCCCGATGAGCCGCCTCACCCGCGAGTCCCTCACCGACACCGGCATGGGCGTCAAGGACATCGACCGCTGCCGCAACATGTACGCGCTCGGGCTCATGTCGTGGCTGTTCGGACGCTCGCTCGACCCCATCATCGACAACCTCAACAAGACCTTCGGCGAGCAGAAGAACAAGCCCGAAATCGCCGAGCTCAACGTCAAGGCGCTCAAGGCGGGCTTCTACTTCGGCGAGACCGCCGAGATCTTCACGGAGCGGTACGAGGTCGCCCCCGCGAAGCAGAAGCCGGGTCTCTACCGGCGCATCAGCGGCAACGAAGCGACGGCGCTCGGCTTCGTGACCGCCGCCCGGAAGGCCGGCAAGCAGCTCCTCTACGCAAGCTATCCGATCACGCCCGCGTCGGACATCATCCACGGCATCGCGCGGCTCAAGCACTTCGGGGCCAAGACCTTCCAGGCCGAGGACGAGATCGCCGCGATCTCCGCGGCGATCGGGGCCGCGTTCGCCGGCGACTTCGCCCTCACCGGCACGTCGGGTCCCGGGCTCGCGCTTAAGAGCGAGGCGCTCGGGCTCGCCGTCTCGTACGAGCTTCCGCTCGTCGTCATTAACGTGCAGCGGGCGGGGCCCGCCACGGGCATGCCGACGAAGACGGAGCAGGCCGATCTTCTCCAGGCGATGTACGGACGCACGAGCGAGTCGCCGTGCATCATCGTCGCGCCGCAGAGTCCGGCCGACTGCTTCGACATGGCCATCGAGGCGTTCCGGCTCGCGGTGCGCTGCATGTGCCCCGTGATCTACCTCTCCGACGGCTACATCGCCAACGGGGCGGAGCCGTGGCTGATCCCCGACCTGAACGGCATCCCGCCGATCGAAATCCGCCACCCGAGGGCGGAGGATTTCGCGACGGGCGACGGGAACGGTGACGGCGGCGGTAACGGCGCGTTCCGCCCGTACGCCCGCGACCCCGAGACCCTCGCGCGCCCGTGGGCGATCCCCGGCACTCCCGGGCTCGAGCATCGCATCGGCGGTCTCGAGAAAGAGGACGGTACCGGCAACGTGTCGTACGACCCCGACAACCACGACCACATGTGCCGCACCCGCGCGGCGAAAGTGCAGCGGGCGGCGTCGATCATTCCACCGCTCGCCGTCGAGGGGCCCGATACCGGCGAGGCGCTCCTGCTGGGCTGGGGCGGCACGTACGGCACGATCACGACCGCGGCCGCCCAGCTCCGCGCGAAGGGGCAGTCGGTGAGCAGCGCGCATCTGCGCTACCTCAACCCGTTCCCGGCGAACCTCGGCGAGGTCCTTGGGCGGTTCCGGACGGTCATCATCCCCGAGATCAACCTCGGCCAGCTCCGCACGCTGATCCGCGATCGGTTCCTCATCGACGCCGTCGGCATCAACGAGATGCGCGGACGGATGTTCCGCGTCGAGCACCTCGTACGGAGGACGCTCGAGATCATGCGCAGCGAGGGAGGCGCGTCGTAATGGCCGAGACCACGCTCCCGACCTACACCGCGAAGGACTTCACGACCGACCAGGAAGTGCGGTGGTGTCCCGGCTGCGGCGACTACGCGATCCTCACCGCCGTCCGCAAGCTCCTGCCGAAGCTCGCCTACGCCCGCGAGGACTACGTCTTCGTCTCGGGCATCGGCTGCGCGGCGCGGTTCCCGTATTACATGCAGACCTACGGGATGCACTCGATCCACGGCCGGGCGCCCGCGTTCGCGACGGGCGTCAAGCTCGCGAATCCCGACCTCCAGGTGTGGCTCGCCTCGGGCGACGGCGACCTGCTCTCGATCGGCGGCAACCACACGATGCACCTGATGCGGCGGAACGTCGACGTCAACGTGCTGCTCTTCAACAACCGGATCTACGGGCTCACGAAGGGCCAGTACTCGCCGACCAGCGAGTTCGGCAAGAAGACGAAGTCAACGCCGATGGGGTCGCCCGACTACCCGGTCAATCCGCTCAGCCTGGCGATCGGCAGCGGGTGCACGTTCGTCGCCCGCGGCATCGACGTGGACGTCAAGCACCTCGACGAGCTGATGCAGCGGGCGGCGGCGCACCGCGGCACGGCGCTGATCGAGATCTACCAGGACTGCAACATCTTCAACCACAAGGCCTTCTTCTACGCCTCGCAGAAGGACTCGAAGCCGGATACCACCGTGCTGCTCGAGCACGGCAAGCCGTTGATCTTCGGAGCCGATCGCGACAAGGGCATCCGCATCCGCGGCACGAAGCTCGAGGTCGTGACCCTCGGCGGCGACAACGGCCGGCGCGTCACTGTGGACGATCTTCTCGTGCACGACGAGCACGACCAGGGGCTCGCGTTCCTCCTTGCGCAGATGAGCCACCCCGAGTTCCCCGAGGCGCTCGGCGTGATCTACCGCGATCCCGGCCGCGAGCCCTACGACGCGGTCGTGCACCAGCAGATGCGCGACGCGGCCGAGCGCAACGAGGCGGATCTCTCCGCGCTGCTGCACGAGGGCGATACCTGGCAGGTCACGGGGTAGCCCGCATCATGCAAAACCCGGCGAGATCCCGGTTCTGCCCCGCGCCGGGGGCTCATAGCATGCGCCCTCAGTAGTTCCCGTTCCCGGATCCCGAGTCATGTCCCGCAGACGGCGCCCGTGTCGGCCCGGCGCACCGGGCTCGCGGCCGCCCCGGCCGCCTGCGGTCGTGCACTCACCCCAGCCGAAGAGGACGGACCCATGACCCACCAGGGTCTCGATCGACAGCGCGGCCCGGGCGAACCGGGCGACCTGACGACGCCGCGGCGACCGAAGCGCGTGAACCAGCACATCGTTGAGATCGTCAGCGATGCCGGTGAGGGCGCGCAGAAAGCGGGCCAGACCTTCGGAGCGGTCAGCGCGAAGATGGGCAACGGCGCGTGGACCGTCGAGATCATTCCCGCCGAGATCAAGCCGCCGGCGCGGTCGCGCGCCGGTGCGAGCGGCATCCGGATCCGGCTCGGTTCGCGCATGATCGACAACATGGGCGACGACGCCGATCTCGTCGTCGCCTTCAACGAGCAGGTGCTCTACGGCCGCATCCAGCAGCGGGCGTACGGGCCGGGCACCGTGATCCTGCTCGAGAGCAAGTGGGCGGAGGATCCGTCGCCCGAGATCCGCGCAGCGTACGCCGAGGCGCTCGAGGAGCTCCGCGGGCGCGACTTTCTCGTCCACGAGGTCCAGATGGAGGCCGCGTGCCTCGCGCACACGAGCAATCCCCGGCTCGGCAAGAACATGTTCGTGCTCGGGATGCTCGGCTGGATCTATCAGCGCGATCTCGCCCTCATCGAGGAGGAGATCGCCACCGTCTTCAGGTCGAAGGGTGACGCGGTCATCGGCCTCAACCAGCAGCTCATGCGGGCCGGCGTGGACTTCGCGCGCGAGCACCTGACCTCTTGCTACGAGATCCCGGCGATGGAGGATCCCGGGTCGCTGGTGGTGCTGAACGGCAACCAGGCGATCGGCCTCGGCGTGATGGCGGCGGGCATCGAGGTCGTCTCGATGTACCCGATCACGCCAGCGACGTCGGCGTCGCACTACCTCGCCGGGGTGATGGAGCGCGTCGGGGGCATCGTGCACCAGGCGGAGGATGAGATCGCCGCGATCGGCTTCGCCATCGGCTGTTCCTACGCGGGCAAGACCGCGTGCACGATCACCTCGGGCCCGGGGCTCGCGCTGAAGACCGAGTTCATCGGTCTCGCGGTCATGGCGGAGATCCCGCTCGTCATCGTCGATGTCCAGCGCGGCGGGCCCTCGACGGGTCTGCCGACGAAGATCGAGCAGGGCGATCTGCTCGCCGCGATCTTCGGGGAGCCGGGCGATTCGCCGAAGATCGTCATGGCCGCCGCGACGATCGAGGAGTGCTTCCACATGGTCATCACCGCGCGCCGGCTCGCCGAGGCGTTTCGCGGCCCCGTCATCCTGCTCACCGATGCGAACCTCGCGACCGGGGTGCAGCCGATCACGCGCCCGAAGCTGCGCGAGGACTGGCTCGCGCCGCCGATCGACCAGTCGCCGTGGCCGGCGGGCACGCCGCCGTACGACTGGGACCCGGTCACCGGACTCTCGTCGCGGCCCGTGCCGGGGCAGCCGGGCGGCGAATACGTGCTGACCGGTCTCGCGCACACCGGCGCGAGCCACGTCGCGTACGACCCGGATACGAACCAGATCGGATGCGAGATGCGCAGCCGCAAGCTCGCGGCGCTGCGCGCGACGCTCAAGCCGCCGGAGGTGTACGGCGACGAGGAGGGCGACCTGCTCGTGGTCGGCTGGGGCTCGACGCTCGGCGCGATCCGCGAGGCGGTGGACCGCGCGCGGGCCGACGGCCACAAGGTCTCGGCGTGTCACTTGCGTTTCCTCTGTCCGCTGGAGCCCGGGCTCGAAGGGATCTTCGACCGCTTCGGGCGCGTGATGACCGTCGAGCTGAACTACAGCGATCCACGCGAGGGCCTCGTCGTGCCCGATCAGCCCGGACGGCCGGCGCAGCTCGCGCTGCTCCTGCGGGCGCGCACGCTCCGCGACATCGACTACTGGTCGATCACGCCGGGGCAGCCGCTGACACCCGGCCAGATCCACCGCGTCATCCTCGGGCGCCTCGGGCAGAACGGCGCCCCGGCGCGCTCCGCCTCGCCGACGGCGGGAATCGAACTGGGAGTCGAAGCATGCTCGGACTGAAGAACGACTGGTCGCTCGACGTCCTGCCGCGCTACTTCACGCTCGAGGACTACGAAGGCGGCGTCGCCCGGTGGTGTCCGGGGTGCGGCGACCACGGCGTGCTCTCCGCGGTGCAGCGCATCTGCCGCGACGAGCAGCTCCTTCCCGAGAAGACGGTGTGCGTGTCGGGCATCGGATGCTCGAGCCGCTTCCCGCACTACATGCGCACGTACGGTTTCCACGGCCTGCACGGCCGCGCCCTGCCCGTGGCGTGCGGCGTGAAGGCGCGGCGTCCCGACCTGACGGTGTGGGTGGCGACGGGCGACGGCGACTGCTGCTCGATCGGCGCCGGGCACTGGATCCACGCGATCCGGTACAACATGGACATGGTCGTGATGCTGTTCGACAACAACATCTACGGCCTGACGAAGAAGCAGACGTCGCCGACGACGCGCCAGGGGTTCCGCACGAACACGCACCCCCGCGGCGCGTGGCTTCCCCCGCTCAACCCGTCCGAGGCGACGCTGGGGTTCACGAACGTTTCCTTCGTCGCGAAGACCGTTGACTGGAATCCGCCCCACGTCCTCGCGACCCTGCGCGCCGCGTACCACCACAAGGGTACGAGCTTCGTGCACATCGCCCAGCGCTGCCCGCAGTACACGGCGGGTGTCTTCGAGGAGGCGCAGCGCGACCCCTCCCTCGTCCTGCTGTTGAAGCACGATGAGGGCGTCGGCGTGGACCCCGCCGTCGATCGCATCTTCACCAACCAGGCGGAGCACGATCCGTCCGACCTCGGCGCCGCCCTCGCCGTCGCCCGGCGGGAGGACGTCATCCCGATCGGTCTGCTGTACCGGAACCCCCACCGCCCCCTTTACGACACCTTCTGCCAGAAAGGGCTCGGGATGGGCGTCGAGGAGAAGGTCGAAGCGCTCGAAGGAGAGCTCGATCGCTTCGCCATCTAGCGCCCGCAAGCGCCCGCGTCAGCATGTCGTCGGGGGATCATCGTCGGGGGATCATCGTCGGGAAACCAGCGCCAGGGAACCAGCGCCGGCACTTGACAGGCCTCGGAGACTGCACATGACTGCCTTCACATCGGAACCGGGCGCCGTGCAACCGGCGCAAATCGCCCGCCGGACGACCCGGTTCACGCACCATGCCGGTTAGCATGCAACCCGTGACCGAGGGAATCGAGGCTCTTCCGCTGGCCGGCATACCGACCGACGACGGGCGGCTGCGGCGACCGGCGTCACCGGCACCGCCGCCGACCGGCGCCGAGACACGGGCCTGCCTGCGCGCGCTGCGGTCGTTCCATGCCGGCGACCACGCCGGCGCGGAGAACCTCGCGCCGCCCGACGACGACGTGCTTCCCGCGCTCCTCCACCCGTTCCGCGACCCCGAGCGCGTGCGGATCGACTACCCGCTCTTCCTCACCGGCTCGGGGGCGGAGGGCGCGGACCGGTCGCTCCTCCCGCTCGCCGATCTCCTGGCCCGGCAGATCGGGCTCATCGCGCCGGGCGCGGGCGAGGCGCAGATCCTGAAGGACAACGTCGCGCGGCTCGAGCGAGGCGTCCGGGTGGCGCTCGCGGACGGCGGGCCGCCGGTCGCAGCGGCGCCGACCCTCGCGGCGGCGGGGGAGGCGATGGTCGCGGCGCTCGGTCTCAAGCCGGTGAGCACGGACGCGTTGCGCGCGGATCTCGAGCGCCTGGTGGCGTCGCTGCCGCCGGGCGGGCGACTGCTCCCCCTCGGCGAGGACGCGACGCTGCACCTGCTCGTCGCGGTCGCGCGGGAGGCGGGCCACGCCCGGCGGACGGCGCTGCTCGACGAGGTGCGCCGCGCGCGGGCGACGCTGCGGGAGTACCTCCGGCTCGCGCGATCGAAGGAGGCTTCGGCGACGGCGTCCGACACGCTCCGCGACGCGATCGGCGCGACCGGGGCCGCCCGCCTCGACACCGATGCGCTCGCGCGCATGCTCGAGCCGAAGCAGGCCGCGACCGCGACGGACGCCGGCCTCCGCGACATCGTCGGGCACGACGTCGTGATCCTCGACGGCTTCCTCGCCGCCGGAGTCGCGCCCGTCATGACGGTGGTCGCTCCGGACGGCGCGGCGGGCGCGGACACGGACGCGGACGCGGACACAGACACGGACGCGGACACGGACATCAACCGGCAGTGCGTCGGGCGCGACGACGTGTGCCGCGTCGCGGCGGAAGTCTTCGACAGGCAGGCCGCGGCGTACGCGGAGCTGTTCGCGGCGCTGCGCACGGCGCGTCTTCTGGCCGCGGGCACGTACGATCCAGACCGGCATCGACGCCTGCGCGCGGCGTTCGACTGGCACGGGTTCGGCCGGCAGGAGCTGCTCGCGCTGCCGCCCGTCGTCGCGATCGAGTCGGCCCCGCACCTCGCGGGCGCCGGCATGCTCGAGTGCTCGCGTCTGCTCCGGTCCGGCCGGCCGGTCGAGGTGCTCGTGCGCGTCCAGCCGGCGACGAACCCCGCCGCGGGCGCCGACGATCCGATCTCGGGCTATCGCTTCGAGCTGGCCTACCTGGGCATCAGTCACCGCGAGGTGCTGGTGCACCAGTCGTCCGCCGCGCGGCCGGACCACCTCGCGGCGGGCTTCCGGCGCAGTCTCGACGCGGCGACCGGATCGCTGCACGTCGTGACGAGCGGGCTCGGCGCTGACGGAGACCCGGCCCGCCTCGGCGCGTGGATGCACGCGGGCGCGGCGCTCGGCGGGCGCGCGCACCCGTTCATCCACTACGACCCCGAGGCCGGCGCGACGTGGGCCCGCCGCCTGGATCTCGCCGGCAACCCGCAGCCCGAGGCGGATTGGCCGGTCTACGAGCTGGGCTTCGGGGACGAGGACGGCAAGGACGCGGCATCGATCGCGGCGGCGTTCACGTTCGCCGACTTCATGCTGCTCGAGCCACGCTATCGCAGGCACTTTCGCGTCGTCCCCGGGGCGGCGCCCGAGAACGAGCTCGCGCCGCTCGCGGATCATCTCGCCGAGCCGCCCGGGACGCCGTCGCACCGCGTGCCCTTCGTCTGGGCGGCGGACCGGGAGGGGCGGGCGCAGCGGCTCGTGGTGGACGCGGCGCTGCTGCGCGCATGCCGGGACCGGCTCGACTACTGGCGCACGCTCCAGGAGCTGGCCGGAATCCGCAACGAGCACGTGCGCGAGGCGGTCGAGCGAGAGCGGGCGCGGCTCGAGGAAGCGTTCGCACGGGAACGGGCGCGGCTCGAAGCGACCCACGACGCGGAGATCGCCCGGGTGCGCGAGGAGGAAGCGAGGACGGCGCTGCGTCGTCTCTCGGAGTCGCTGCTCGGGATCGACGTGGGCGCTGCCGGGTCGTTCATGCTGGCGGCCGCGCCGCTGCCGCCGGCCTCGGTGAAGACCGCGCAGTCCCCGCCGCCCGAAGCGCCGCCGGCGGACGCGACCGCGCCGTCCGCGGGGGAGGCCGCGCCGGAGCCTGACGACGAAGCCGGGGCCGAAGAACCCTGGGTCGACTCCGTCCTCTGCACGAGCTGCAACGACTGCATCGACGTCAACCCGCGGCTCTTCGTCTACAACGCGAACAAGCAGGCGACCATCGGCGATCCGACCGCCGGCACGTACGCGCAGCTCGTGCAGGCGGCGGAAAAGTGCCCGGCGCGGTGCATCCACCCCGGGCGGCCGCTGAACGCCGACGAGCCCGGGCTCGACGCGCTCGTCGATCGCGCGAAACCGTTCAATCTCTGAGGTGAGGCATGGGCACGGTGCTGATGGCGACCGCGATCATGACCGGGCTCGGGGTCTTCTTCGGCCTCGGGCTGGCGATCGCGCACCGTGTCTTTCACGTCGAGGAGGATCCGCGTCTCGAGGTGCTCGTGGACATGCTGCCGGGCTCGAACTGCGGCGCGTGCGGCGAGGCCGGATGCCGCGCGTTCGCCGAGCGCCTGCTCGCGGGCGGGCAGACGCCGCGCGGCTGCACGGTGGCGGCGGACGGCGACGTCGAGGCGATCGCGGCGTTCCTCGGCGTCGATCCGGGGCGGCGGGAGAAGGTCGTCGCGCGTCTCCACTGCGCGGGCGGGCTCGGGTCGGCGCGGCAGATCGCCGAGTACGAGGGGTACTCGAGCTGCCGCGCGGCGCACCTCGTCGGCGGCGGGGGCAAGGGCTGCTCCTGGGGATGCCTCGGTCTCGACGACTGCATGGTCGCCTGCACCTTCGACGCGATCCGCATGAACGGGGAACGCCTGCCGGTCGTCGATCCGGAGCGCTGCACGGCGTGCAACGACTGCGTCGAGGCGTGCCCGCGCGACCTCTTCGAGCTGCTGCCGATCACGCACGCCCTGGTCGTCCAGTGCAAGGCGCCGCTGGAGGGCGACGAGGCGCGGGCGATGTGCCGCGTCGCGTGCGACGCGTGCGGGCGGTGCGCGCAGGACGCCGCCCCGGGTCTCGTGCGCATGGAAGGGAACCTGCCCATCGTCGATTACGCCGCGGGCGGACCCGCGTCTCCCGAGGCCACGCGCCGGTGCCCGACAGGGGCGATCGTCTGGATCGAGGGCGGACAGTTCGCGGAGCTGACGTGCTCGGCCGCCGGCGCGGCAGCGCTGGATTGACAACGGAATCGGGAACGAAACGAGCATGAACCTGAGGACCGACACCGCGTGACCACCTTCGCCGCCAGCTCGCTTCGGGCCCTGCGCCGGCTGCTCCTCGCCCCGACATCGTCGCGGGCCGAGCCGGGCCCGGTCGTCATGGACGGGCTCTCCGCCGTCGCGTTCGTCGAGGCGTCGATCGCGGACGGGGCGACGCTCGGCGCGAGCTGGCCCGCCTCGACGGGCGCGCGGCTCTGGCGCAGGCGGTGCGCGCACGCCGCGCTCAACCGTTTCGGCCGTGCCCTCGCGAGCGTCGAGACGGGTAGCCCGCGCGGGGCGCTCGCCGCGGCTGTCGGGCTCGCCGCGGCGGGAGACCGTGCGACGACCTTTCTGTCCGGCCCGGACTGTCTCGCCGCGCAGGACATCCTCGCGCAGGCCGCCGGTCTCCACGTGCCGCTCGTCGTGCACGTCGCGGCGCGGGCCGCGGCCGGTCACGCCCAGGCGATCGGCAGCGGGCACGAGGCGCTGCACGCCGCGGCCGACCGCGGATGGTTCGTGCTGACCGCGACGAACGTCCAGGAGGCGGTCGATCTCGCGCTCATCGCGCGGCGCGTCACCGAGCGCTCGCTCGTCCCCGGCATCGTCGCGATGGACGGCGAGCAGACGGCGCTCGCCGCGCAGGACGTCCACCTGCCCGACGCGGCGCTCCTTGCCGATTTCGTCGGCGATCCGGCCGCGCCGGTCGAGCCGGCCGACGACGTTCAGAAGATCCTGTACGGCGCGACGCGACGCCGGGTGCCGCGGGGCTTCGATGTCGAGCGGCCCGTGCTGCGCGGCTCATACCAGGGGCCGGAGCGCTGGGGGCTCGGGGCCGCCGCCGGCGCCGTGTACTTCGACGCCTTGCTCGAAGGAGAGCTCGGGAGGGCGGTGGAGGAGTTTCGGGCGCGGACGGGCCGCGATCTCGACGGGCTGCGTCGTGATGGGACGGACGACGCGAGGATCGTGCTCGTCGCGCAGGGGGCCGCGGTCGAGACGGCGATCGCGGTCGCGTCGTGGATGCGTCGCGTCGAGAAGACCCGCGTCGGCGTCGCCGGCGTGCGCCACCTGCGACCGTTCCCCCGCGTCGCGCTCGCCGCGGCGCTGCGCGACGCGCACGTGGTCGCGGTCCTCGAGCGCGTGACCGGGCCGCCCGGCGGCGACGGGCCGCTCGCTCGCGAAGTGCGCTGCGCGCTCGATCCCGCGCGC
>CAZXBB010000141.1:0-1576 GCA_964638815.1 uncultured Isosphaeraceae bacterium | reverse complement strand
GCGCCGCGCGCTCGACGTCGTCGCGGTCGAGCCAGGGCGCGTCCACGCGGCGATCGTACGGGAACCTCGGGCGGCGGCCGGGTGTAGGACGGGCATGCGCACACTCGCCGGCCTCGTGGTGCTGCTGCTCGTGGTCCCGGTTGCAGGCGCGAAGATCCCGCCGCCGCCGGAGCAGTCGGCCGTCGTGCAGACGGGCAGTACGCCGTGCGGGCTCGCCGCACGTGACGGCTCGCTGTGGGTCGGAGTGTACGAGGCAGGCTCGGTGCTGCGGCTCGACCGCGCAGGACGCGTCCGCAGCGCGTCCGCGTCGGGCGCTTCGCGTGTCAGCTCGCCGTGACGGACGCCGCGGTTTGGGTCACGCGCGACAACGCGAACCGTGTCGTACGCATCGACCGGCGGACGGGGCGGACGAGGGTCGCGCACGTCTCCTCGCCGTACGGCGTCGTCGAGGCGGCCGGCGCGATCTGGGTCACGAGCTTCGACACGGGAACCGTGACGCGTCTCCATCCGAGGACGGCCCGGCCCACGCGCGTTCTCCGCGTCGGCGGCAATCCGACGGGAATCGCTCGCTGCGGGGGCAGCGTGTGGGTCGGGCACGGGCGGAAGGCGACGTGGCTCACCGCGATCGACCCGCGGAGCAGGCGGGCGCGGCGAGTCGACGTCGTGGTGGAGTCACCGCGCTGGCCGCGATGCGTGCGCGGGCAGCTCTGGGTCACGACTCCGGACTCCGTGCTGCGCGTGGCCCCACGCACGGGCGAGCTCCTCGCGCACGTCTCACTCGGCGAGACGCTGGCCGAAGCGGCCCAGGCTCACGACGGGACGGTGTGGGTGACGGACAAGCAGTACTCGCGCGTCCACCGGATCGAGCCGACCCAGGGCCTCGTCCTCGATTCGTTTCCCGCCGGCCCGGGCGCGTTGTCGCTCACCCGCTTCGCCGGCTCGATGTGGGTCTCGAGCTTCGCCGGCGCGGACGTCCGCCGCTTCGACCCCTGAGCTAACGCGCACTGACGCCTCGGGCGACGAAAAGCCGCACGTTGCGGACGAAGGTGTCAGACACCGTGTCTAGTCGCGGCTTCGCCGCACACCGTCCGTTTCGGACACGCAGAATGCGCGCGTGGCCGTCGCCGTCGCGCCCCGGAAGCGCCACCCGATCCGCCTCGTCGTCCACGACGACGAGCTAGGCCGACACCGCCTGACCGTCTTCTTCCGCCTGCTCCTGGCGCTACCGCATCTTGTCTGGGTGACGTTGTGGGGGTTCGCCGCGTCGCTCGTCTCCTTCGTCAACTGGCTCGCCGTCGTCATCAACCGAGAGGTACCGACTGGCCTCCACGACTTCATCGCGGGCTACCTGCGGTACACGACGCACGTCGCCGCGTACGTCTTCCTCGCCGCCGGGCCGTACCCAGGCTTCCGTGGCCGGCCCGGCTATGCGGTCGATCTCGCGATCGACCCGCCGTCGCAGCAGAACCGCTGGAGCGGGCTCTTCCGGCTCGTGCTGGCGTTCCCGGCGCTGCTCCTCGCGACGCTTCTCAGCAGCGGGCTCGCGTTCAACGCCGGCCTGATCGTCATCACCTAC
>CAZXBB010000140.1:0-6535 GCA_964638815.1 uncultured Isosphaeraceae bacterium | reverse complement strand
CAGGATCCGCAGAATCAGAACGAAAGAAAGCCGGTCCCCGAATCCGGGACCCGAAAGCCGGAACCCGGGATCCGGGACCCAGGACCCGGGACTCCCCCCGCTGTCTCAACCCCGCAGTCTCAACCCCCCCCTGCACTCCTTCACCGATGGCTCCCGCGGCCCGCGGGGTCACAAAGTCCTTGCGGACGCCGGGGTCGGTTCGCGCCGCGCGTGCGAGTCGCTGATCGAGGAGGGGCTCGTGACGGTGAACGGTCACGTCGTCAGCACGCTCCCGGCGTGGGTCGATCCGGCCGGCGACCGCATCGCGGTCAACGGGCGGCGCATCCGGCCGGCGGAAGGGCACGTCTACGTGATGCTGTTCAAGCCGCGCGGCGTGGTCTGCACGAACGACGATCCCGACGGGCGGACGCGGGCGATCGATCTCGTCGTTCATCCGGCCCGCCCGCGTCTCTATCCGGTCGGACGGCTGGACGTCGAAAGCTCCGGCCTGCTCCTGCTGACGAACGACGGTGACCTTGCCAATCGCCTCACGCATCCGCGATACGGTGTGCACAAGGTCTACGAGGTGACCGTCGAGGGCACGCTCGACGAGGCGGCGGTGAAGCGTCTGGAGTCAGGCGTGTTCCTGACCGAGACCCGGCGCCGGAAGAAGTCGCGGCGCGGCCCCGCCACCGCCGGGCGGCAAAGCCGCTCGCGTCTCACGCTGCTCCGATCGTCGCGTCAGCGCACGCGTCTGCTCATGGAGCTGCGCGAGGGCCGCAACCGCCAGATCCGCCGCATGATGGCCCGCGTCGGTCACAAGGTGCGCAAGCTGCGTCGCATCCAGCTCGGTCCGCTGAAGCTGAAGGGACTGCGTCCGGGTCAGTGGCGCGACCTGTTGCCGCGCGAGGTGGAGTCACTGCGTCGCGCGGCGAAGACGAAGGTCCACCAGCGGTAACCGGTTCGAATGCCCGGCTCCCCCGCCGGGGAGCGCATTCCTCCATCGGGGAGCGGAGGAGTCGCTACTCGCCTTCTTCTCCGTCCTCCTCGTCCTCGCGGAGCACGATCTCGATCTCCGCCTCGATGTCGTCCTGCTTCACCCGCACGGCCCGCGTGCGCGCGAGCTCGAGCGTCGCGAGAAAGAGCCCGACACGGTGGACCGGCGCCTGTCCCGCGAAGACGCTCTGGAGCGTGAGCCGCCGGTCGGCGGCGTGATGGAGGCGGTCGAGGAGATCGGCCTGGTGGAGCGCGATCGGCGTGTCGTCAACCTCCACGACGTGGTCACCGAGACGGGTGAAATCGATCGAGGCCATGATCCGCTCGTACGCCTCGGCGAGGTCCATCACGTGGACGTCTTCGATCTCGAACGGGGTCGGCTCGTCGGCGCCCGGGTCGGCGTAGTGACGGGCGGAATGATCGGCGGAATGATCGGCGCCCGGATCGGCGTCATGGTCGGCGCCCGGGTCGGGGTAATGACCGGCGTCATGATCCGCGGTGCCGGT
Source organism: uncultured Isosphaeraceae bacterium (assembly GCA_964638815.1). GTDB lineage: Bacteria > Planctomycetota > Phycisphaerae > Phycisphaerales > SM1A02 > CAZXBB01. Next base: position 5,054 of record CAZXBB010000140.1, on the reverse strand, counting down.
CGTGGCGAGATCGTCCTCGATCTTCACGCGACCCGGTCGGCGCGGATAGCGCTGCGCGAAGGCGTGACGCCGATCGTCCAGCTCTTCCGAGGCGACGCGGAAACGCTGGTACGCGAGGAGCTGCTGCACGAGCTCGAACCGCGGATCCGATGGATCGCTCCCCCCGTCGCCCGCTTCCTCGCCCTCCGCTCCGGACGACCCCGCCGGCATCAACGTGCGCGACTTCATCTCGATGAGCGTGGACGCCATGACGAGGAACTCGCCCGCCAGCTCGACGTCCACGTCATCCACCTCCGAGAGGAACGCGAGGTACTGGTCGGTGATCCTCGCGATGGGGATGTCCGTGATGTCGACCTCCGCCCGCCGGATCAGGAAGAGGAGGAGGTCCAGCGGCCCCTGGAAGCTGTCGAGCGTGACGCGGTAGTCTTCCTGCAACATGGGTTACAATCATAACCCATGACGCGGGTCGAACATGACTGGAAGGCGGCGAGCGACGAGGCGGCGTTCATCGCGGACGTGCTCGACGCGGAGGCGGACGCGATCCGGCGGCTCGTGGAGCGGGCGCGCGACGACCGCGGCACGGCCGCGACCTGGACCGCCGCGCTCGACCTGCTCGAGCGCTGCACCGGCCACGTCGTCGTCTCGGGCATGGGCAAGAGCGGCCTCGTCGGCGCGAAGATCTCGGCGACGTTTTCGAGCCTCGGACAGCCGTCGAGCGTGCTGCATCCGTCGGAGGCGGTCCACGGCGACCTCGGCCGCGTGCGTCGCGGCGACGTCGTCATGCTCCTGAGCTACTCGGGCGAGACGGAGGAGGTCGTCAACCTCGCGCTCATCCTCAAGGCCGACGGCGTTCCCTGCCTCGGCCTCTCCAACGACGCGGGCTCGAGCCTCGCGCGGCACTGCGACGTCCACCTCGGTCTCGGCAACCTGACGGAGGCGTGCCCGCTGAACCTCGCGCCGACGGCCTCGACCACGGCGCAGCTCGCCATCGGCGACGCCCTCGCCCTCGCCCTCGCCCGCCGCCGCAGCTTCGACGCCGACGACTTCCACCGCAGGCATCCCGGCGGCCTGCTCGGGGCCGGCCTGCGGAAAGTCACCGAGGTGCTGCGTTTCCGCGTCGACGACAACCTGCCCGTCGTGCGCGACGATCTCTCGGTGCGCGACGCGCTGCTCGGTGCGCGCACGCGCGTCCAGAGCAAGCGTCGCGCCGGGGCCATCCTCCTCGTGGACGCGGACGGCCGATTGACGGGTCTCTTCACCGACGGCGACCTGCGGCGACTCGTCCTCGACCAGCCGGAGGCGCTCGACGGCCCCATCGCCGCGGTGATGACCCCGCGTCCGAAGCACCTGACCGCCGACGACCTCGTTCGCGACGCGGTCCGGCTCGTGCGCGAACACCGCGTCGACGAGATCCCGGTGCTCGATGCCGACGGGCGCCCCGTCGGTCTCGTGGACATCCAGGATCTTCTCTCGATGAAGGTCGTTTCGGAATGAGTCCCTCCCATCCGGGGCACGGAGAAGATCGATGTCGGTGATCATTGCGGTGACCCGCAACGGGCGCACGGTGATGTGCGCGGACACGCTCACCACCTTCGGCGACTCGCAGAAAGTCCCGGCCGAGAACCTCGCCACGCTCAAGATCCGCCGGCTCGGCTCGTCGATCGTCGGCGCGGCGGGATGGGCGGTCTACGACTGCATCGTGCGCGACTACCTCGGCGAGCGCGTGCCCGAGCTCGAGACCGAGGGACAGATCTTCGCCTTCTTCATGGACCTGTGGAGGGTCATGCACGACAAGTACTCGTTCGTGAACGACCAGGCGCAGTCGAAGGACTCCCCCTTCGGCGATCTCGACAGCTCCTTCATCCTCGCGAACCGCAACGGGATCTTCAAAGTCTCGCCCGACATGGACGTCAGCCGCTTCGGGCAGTTCTTCGCGATCGGCTCCGGCGCGGAGTACGCGATGGGGGCGGTGCACGCCCTCTACGCAACCGTCGAGAGCGCGGAAGAGCTCGCGCGTCGCGGTGTGGCGACGGCCTCGCAGTTCGACGTCTTCTGCGGCGGAGAGCCCACGCTGCTGGAGGTGGAGTAGTCGCTCACTCGCGCAGCCCCTCGTAATCCTGCGCGCGGATGAGCTCGTCCAGCGTCGATCGGCGCCCGCACTCGGGGCACGACGCCGCGTGCAGCCCGGCCATCGAGTAGCCGCAGTCCGGGCAATGCACGTTCACACGGCCGTCGGGTCCGACCACGGGCCGCCCGCGCTCGAGGTCGAAGACCGCCGGCAGCCAGGCGACGATCGCGACGCCGGCGGCGACGAGCCACAACGCCGACTCGAGCACCTCGGTGCGGTCCCAGCGCCGGCCGCCGGCGATGAACGTGAGCAGCGTCACCGCACCGGCGAGGCCGGCGGTCACGATGAGCGGCGTCGGCCAGCGCTCGCGGCGACGGCGACCGCGCGAAGGGCGACGCAGCCGGATCGCCGGGCGCCACAGCCAGATCAGCGAGAGCAGCCACACTCCGCCCGCGATCGCGATCGCCAGCTTCACGTCGGCGTCGCGGACGTCGCCGCTCACCGGCATGCCGGGTCGATCGGGGCGCGTCATCCCTACCGCGTACGCGACCGCGATCCCCACCCCCAGCAGGAGCGCGACGGCCGACGCCGACGCGGCGAGGCACACGAGCGGGCGCAGCTCGCCGCCGAGACGCAGGCGTCGCCAGATCGCGCGCAGGGTGAAGTCGCTCATCGCGGCGATTCTACGGCGGCTTCGACAGGCGGGATTCTGTTATAAGAGCGACGTGGAACCCGCGGTCGCGGAGAAGATCGAGCTGCTCGTCCTCGACGTCGACGGCGTGCTGACCGACGGCGGGCTGAACATCGACGCGCGCGGCGTCGAGACCAAGCGCTTCCACGTGCGCGACGGTCTCGGAATACGGCTGTGGATGAAGCTCGGCTACGAGACCGCGATCATCACCGGTCGCTCCGGGATGTCCGTCGGGCACCGCGCCCGCGAGCTCGGCATCCGGCACGTCTTCCAGAAGTCAGGGCCGAAGGTCGAGGCCTTCGCCCGCCTGCTCGCGGATCTCCGCCTCAACGCCTCGCAGGCCGCGGTGATCGGCGACGACCTGCCGGATCTGCCCATGCTGCGTCTCGCGGGCTATGCTATGGCCGTCGCCGACGCGACCCGCGAGGTCCGCGAGATCGCCGAGTTCGTGACCGTGCATCCCGGTGGCTGCGGTGCCGTTCGCGAGGCGATCGAGCACCTGTTGAAGGCGAAGGATCGCTGGCAGGAGGCGTTGGCGTACTTTGACTGAGGGCAGCCGATCGACGACCCCGCCGCCGCGCCAACCCTCCCCGGGCGCAACCCCTCCGGGCGCCCCCGGCGCACCGCCGCCGGTCCGCCGGAACCCGCGGCGCTCCCTCACGCTCGTCACCTGCGGCATCGTGCTCGCCGCCCTGCTCGTCGTCGTCCTCTTCCAGGTGGACCGCGCCGACCGGCCGGACCGCGCCACCTTCGCGACCGACGAGGACATCTCGGAGCTGCTGCCGCCGACCGCGCTCACGGCCGAGGAACTCACCGCCCCCGCTCCCGGCCGGCGTCGCGGGCTCGACGACACGATCGCCGAGATGCCGTCCGGCGGCTGGATCCAGATCTCCGGTGACCGGGGCGAGCTCGCGCAGCAGTACCGCTTCGAGCGTCTCGACCCCAATCCGCCCGGCATGGGGCCCGGGTGGATCCGGCTCACGAAGCCCGAGTTCGAGGTCTACGGCTCGGGCGGCAGCGTCATCGTCCTCACCGGCGACTCGGCGCTCGCGTTCCGCTCGGGGAGCGTCGTCGAGTCCGGCACGCTCACCGGCAACGTCCTGATCGAGCGCTTCGAGAACATCGGCGATCGCACCGTCGATCGCGGGCGCGATCGGCCGGCCCTCCTCGTGCAGACGAGCGCGGCGAGCTTCGACAACGTGATCGGCGAGGTGCGCGGCGAAGACGATCTGCACATGGAGATGCTGAGCGGCGAGTTCAACGGGCGCGGGCTCGAGCTGCTCATCAACGACCGCGACGACGTCATCCAGCGTCTCGTGATCGACGAGGTCCACGAGATCCGTCTCGCACGACACGGGCGGGACGGCCTCGACGGTGCAGCCCCGACGCCCCCCGCCGCGCCCGGATCGACGCCTGCGGCCGCGCCCTCGGATGCGACTGCCGGCGCGCCGTCCGAGTCGCCCTCCGCCGGCGGCGCGACGTCCGCCGCCGCGCCGCCCGCGCACCCGGTGGAGCCTGGGTCCCCGCCGGTTTCGGCTCAGGCCCCCCCGGCCCCGCCTGCCTCGCCCCCGGCTGCCTCGCCCCCGCCGGCCCCGGAGGCCGAGCCCTTCTACCTGCTGGTGCTCCTGGACGACGTGCGCATCGTGCAGGGCACCGGCGACACGCGGCGCACCGCCGACGGCGCCATGCTGCGCGGCATCTTCACGGCCGAGAGCGAGGGCTTCGCGCCGGCATTCGCGCTCGGTCCTGCGCTCCCCGCGCTCCCCGCACCGCCGGCAGCCGCGCACGCGAGCACCGCGGCGCCCCGGGCGGCCGGGCCGATCTCGTGGGCGGAGTTCGTCGCGAGCGCCGCCTTCGCGCAGACGCCCGCGAGCCCGGGGCGCACGCTCACGATCGCTCCGCCGCGACGGCCGACGGACACGATCATCACGTGCCGCGGCAAACTGACCGTCGTCCCCGCCCCGCCCGAAGATCACCTGGAGTCATCGAGGGATGCACGCCTCGAGCTCCTGGGCGCCCCGGTACTCCTGCACGACGAGGGATCCGGCGCGGACGCGGCGTGCGCGAAGCTCCGCTGGGACGTCCGCGACGATCGCCTCCAGCTCATCGGCGACACGACGCACCCGCTCACGATCCGAAGCCCGCAGCTCGACGCGCGCGCCGACACGTTCTGGCTGAGCCAGCGCAACGGCACGGGCGGCTTTACGGGCGCGGGCACGATGACGCTCTTCGACGCGGAGCCCGCGCCGGACGCGGGCGGCCCGGGGGCGCCCGGGGTGGCGCCGGGCCCGGGGG
>CAZXBB010000139.1:0-2493 GCA_964638815.1 uncultured Isosphaeraceae bacterium | reverse complement strand
CGATCCGATCTGCCACATCGCCTACGCCCGCCGCGGCACGCTGCGCCGGGCCGAGAAGCTCGTCCGGGAGCTCGACGACGGGTCCCTGCACGAGCGTGCCCGCGGCGATCTCGCGAGCAGCGTCCTCGTGACCGAGGCCGGGTCCGACGACGGCGACGGCGATGACTGACCGCCCGGCGTCGCCCGACGTCGCCCCGGATCCGATAAGCCGGCCCCGGGCCCCGGGGGTTCGGGGCCCCGGGGGTTCGGGGGCACGGGTGCCAGATTTGCAGTCCGCCGCGGGGCCGGCGCCGGATCGACAGCGCCCGCGGCCGGCCGACCCGCGCCGGCGGGGCGGGGGCGCTGGCACGGCATTTGCAAAATGTCGCGGTGAACGACTGGCGTTCAGTCTTTCTCTTTCGTGTCCGTCAACGACAAGGAGGTAACGGCAATGTTGCTGAAGGCAATGTTCAACTCCCCCCTCGGCGCTGCACGCGAAATGGACCGGCTGTTCGACTCGATGATGTCGAGTCAGCCGTTCGGGTTCGTCCCGACCATTCGTTCGCAGTGGACCTACCCGGCGATCAACGTCTGGGAAGACCAGGGTCACCTGTACGCGGAAGCGGAACTCCCGGGCCTGCGCATGGAGGACATCGAGGTGCTCGTCACCGACGACCAGCTCACCCTCCGCGGCACGCGCGGGGTCGACGTCCCCGGGGAGGCCCGGGCGCTGCGTCGCGAGCGCGCGATCGGCGCCTTTGAGCGGTCCGTCGTCCTTCCCGCCCCGATCGACACCGAGCACGTCGAGGCCAGGCTGACCAACGGCGTCCTGACGATCACGCTGCCGAAGGCGGCGGCCGGGAAGCCTCGGCGGATCGAGGTCAAGTCGCTGCCGGCGTCGTAGCCGGCGCCCGTCCTCGCGATGCAGCTCTTCTTCTTCTTTCGACCCCGAATTGAGGAGATCACGTCCATGGCAACCGACCCCAGGCCAACCGACACCGGCATTCAAACCGCAGATCCCCGCGCGATCGAGGTGACGCAGGGCAACGCCCGTCGCGCTCCGTGGACCTATCGTCCGAACGTGGACATTTTCGACACGCCTGACGAGCTTCTGCTCATGGCGGACATCCCGGGCGCCGATCCCGACAGCATCGACGTCTCGATGGAAGCCGGCATCCTGACGCTCCAGGCCGACGTCACCCCGCGTCACCGCACGACCGCGCAGTGCACGGCGCACGAGTACGGCGTCGGAGGCTTCCACCGTCGCTTCGAGATCGACGAGGCGATCGACACGGACGCCGTGACGGCGGAGTACCGCGACGGCGCCCTCACGGTTCGGCTGCCCAAGGCGCAGCAGGCGCGGAGGCGCCGGATCCCGGTCTCGGCGTAGCTCGACGCTTTCGTCTCCACGCGCACACCCGCGTCCCGGTCCGGCCGGGACGCTCTTTTTGGCTTGCAGCGCAGCGACGGGTCGAGCTCGCGCAGCCCGGGCGCAAGTCGGTGCTACGGGAGGGCGCTACGGGCAAGGCCCCCACGCCGTCAGGACGACCAGCAGATCGCCGAAGCCCGTCGCGCCGCTGAAGTCGAGATCCTCGTTGCAGAAGTGATCGGGCGGACACGGCCCCCACGCCTCGAGGATGCGGAGGATGTCCGGGAAGTCCACCGCGCCGTTGAGGTTCAGATCCGCCGCGCAGTCCGGGAGCGGCTGGCCGAAGTCGGCCGGCAGGACGTTGCGCCAGCGCTCGCCGTCGTGAAGCACCGGGTCGTAGTTGGTGCGACACTTCGTGATGCGCGCCTTCGAGCCGACGGGTGCGTCGGCGAACGGCGAGTCCGGAACCAGAACCCACTGGCCGGACCCGGGCTCCACCTCCGCGAACTCGTGCAGGTGACCTCCGGCCACGACGAACACGTTGCCCGCGTCGTCAACATCGACGCTCGTCGGATCGACGAGCACGGCGTGACTGATCTTTGACACCATCCACTCCCCGGTTTCCGCCAAGTTGAACTGGAAGACGTCGTCCGAGGCACCGCTCACGACCCACCACGCGTGGCGGAAGGGGTCCCACGTCATCATCGCGTCGTTGGCGAGCGGCAGTTGGCCCGCGCCCGGGAGCGTATGCGCCACGGGCGTGCCCTCGAGATGGTACGGGTACACGAAGAGCCGGCGGGATCCGACGTCCATGATCGCGATCTCGTCCTTCATGTCGTCGTACGCCATGGTCTCGCACGCGGCGGGCAGGATGACGAAGGCCGGGTTCGACGGATCCGCGGGGTCGAAGAGCAGGAGGTTGCGGCCCGAGAGCTCGTACATCATGCGACGGCGGCCGAAGAGGATCTGCGGCGCGATCGACACGGGACCGGCGTCGATCGCGGTCGTCTCGCGCGACTGGAGGTTCGCACAGTAGATCCGGTACAGCGTGTCCAGCCGTCCGACGTAATAGATGTTGTTCTGGTCCGGCCCGATGATCACGTCGGACACGTTCGCGACGGCCTCGATGGTCAGCACCGGGTCGG
>CAZXBB010000138.1:0-2590 GCA_964638815.1 uncultured Isosphaeraceae bacterium | reverse complement strand
GACCTGTCTGTCGGCGCGCTCGTCGTCGCCGGCATCACGGGCTCGCGCAGCGGCGCCGAGGCCGAGATCGAGTTCATGTCGGCGATGGGCGAGAATGTCAACTCGAGCGGTGGCTACCTGGTGCCGAACGCGGTGGCGAGCCGCGTGATCGACGCGGCTCGCAATCAGATGGTGCTCATGCGCGGCGGCGCTCAGATCGTGCCGATGGAAAGCGAGACGCTGACCATCGCGCGGGTCGTGACCGACCCGACGTTCGCGGTCATCGCCGAGAATCAGGAGATCACGGAGTCCGATGCCCTGTTGGACGCTGTCCAGCTCACCGCGCACAAGACCGCCGGCCTGATCAAGGCGTCGCGCGAGATCGCGGAGGATGCGTCGAATATGGCGCAGGCGATCGAGGACTGGCTGGCTGAGTCGCTCGCCGTCGAGCTCGACAGGCTCGGACTCGTCGGGACGGGGAGCGTGGAGCCGCTCGGCATCGTGAACATGCCGAACGTGCAGACGATCACGGGCGTCGGGTCGCCGACCTATGACGACCTGCTCGACGCGATCGAGGACGTCGAGACGGCGAACCACGAGCCGAACGCGTACGTACTGTCGGCCGCGACGAAGACGAAGCTCGCGAAGCTGCTCATCAACTCGGAAGCGAATCACTACGCGGTTCCCCCGCCGGACGTGGCGGACCTGATGCGTCTTCGCACCAAGAGCATCGGCGATGCGACGATGATCGTCGGCGACTTCTCGCAGGTGCTGATCGGTCTGCGACACGGCGTCCGCATCGAGGTCACGACGTCCGGCGGGGACGCCTTCTCGAAGCATCAGCTTCACGTCAAGGCGACCTGGCGGGGCGACTTCGCGGTCGAGCACTCGGACGCGTTCGTCGTGCTCAGCGGCATCTCGTGACCGACGTTTGCGGCGGTCGGGGTTTCTTGGATTCCCCCCGGCCGCCGCGTTTTCTCCGGCAGGACCGGAGCGCGCGTACGGCCAGCGGGGTGCGCCCCGCCACGCATGGCGGCGTGTCCCCGCGCAGAGACGCGGGGCGTGCCGGCCGGCGGCGCAGGCTCCGGTCTTCCGTCTCCTGTTCGCTCCCCCCGGCCCGCGATCTCCGGCGCGGCCGGGGGGCTTTTCCCCTTCGACTTGACAGCCGGCGCCGCCGGCGGCAGGATGGCCCATGTCGGACCCTTACCAATCACCGACCACAATCTCAAAGACCTTCCGCGGCTTCCCGCTCGTGGCGTCGGCGACTCCTGGTAAGGGTCCCGCTGGCCCGCGGGCGGGATTGCGCGGAGGAAAGGACCCTTACCCATGACCATCGAATCATTGCTGCGCGCACACACTGACCGGCGCCACGTCGACCCCGACGACGGCGACTCGACGTCCCTCTCCATATCCGACGAGCACCCCGACGACCGGCGTCTACGCCACCTGGCCGAGCAGCTCGCCGGGCAGCGTCCCGACCTGAACGTGAAAATCTGCTTCGACCACGACACCACGGGCGCCGCGTCGATCATCGTGGCGACGCTGCGTGACGCGGACGACGCCGAGGCGGCGGCCGATGTCGCGTTCGGCGACTTCAGCGACCTCGCCCCGGAGCCCGCACACGGGACGCACGACGACGAGGGAAGCGCACTGCGCTTCCTCTACGGCGTCCGGCGCCGCGACGATCACCGCCGGGTCGTCGGGTCCGTGTTCCCGACGATGGAGGCCGCGATGGCGCATGTGGCGGCGCAGGACGACCCGGGCATGTTCGATATCAACCGGCTCGACGCGACCGACCCGTACGCGGTCGCGCTCGCGGCGGCTCAGCGCGACCAGGCGGACGTTGACCCGATGACGGACGCGCAGCGCATCGCCGGCGTCGTCCGGATCGGGACCGTCGTCCGGGACCTGGAGCGTGAGCTCGAGCGGCTCGCGCACGCGATCATCCATCCGCTCGGCATGAGCGAGGAGGCGATCGAGACCAGGCGGCCGTGGTCGGATGCCATCACACACTTGACGGACTTCCGCAGTGTGTGGGTTGAGATCCTCGACCAGCTCGGCGCGCAGCACTGCGCCGAGGACGCGGCATGATCGTCGAGTAACCAAACCCATGCCGGCCGGAGCCGGCAGTAAACCCGCATGGAGACATCAACATGAGAAACGAGTCCACACTGCCCGATGCCGACACGATCGACGCCCTGGAAGACCGGATGCAGAGTCTCGGGAGCGCTGCCGAAGACGCGGCGGAGGCCGCGTCGAAGCTCCCCGACATCAGCTACGTCGACGCGCTGTGGGGGAAGATGGGAGACCTCGGGTGCGCTGCCGAAGACGCGGCGGAGGCCGCGTCGAAGCTCCCCGACATCAGGTACGTCGAAGCGCTGGAGGAGAAAATCCGCGACGCGCACAACGCTGTCAACGAGCTCGTCGGCAAGCTGAAAGAGGCGGCCGACCTGGCAGCCTCGCTGCCCGAGTGACACAACCACCCGACGGTCGGCCGCCGCTGACCGCCGGCGTTTCCCTTCCGGCCCGCGCTTGCTGTGGTGCGGACCGGACCGTCCCGGCTCAGCAGTGTGCTACCGCTGGAGTCGGGCGGCGGGGGGCGGGTGGGGGG
>CAZXBB010000137.1:0-5474 GCA_964638815.1 uncultured Isosphaeraceae bacterium | reverse complement strand
ACGTTCCGACCCGCTAGTGCGACGGCGGCATCCTGCCGCCTGCGCGTGGGACGTTTGGTGCCGGGCGCGATGGGGGTGTACCACGTGGTGCGGGGGTTGGTGGACGTCCGGGGGGCTGCGTCGTGCAGGACCCCCTCCCTTCCAGGGAGGGGGCAGGGGGAGGGTCGGCGTCGTTGGCGTGACGGTCACACCTTTGCCCGTCACGCGCGGCGACGCTGCATCCTGCAGCTCACACTTCGACGTTCCGACCCGCTAGTGCGACGGCGGCATCCTGCCGCCTGCGCGTGGGACGTTTGGGGCCGTGCGCAATGGGGGTGTAACGGACGCTCACCCCTGTGTGCGGTACCACGCGATCGCCTGCGCGAGACCTTCTTCGAAGCTTACGACCGGCTCGTAGCCGATGAGCTCGCGCGCCGCGTCGATGCTCGCGAGGCTGTCGCGCACGTCGCCCACCCGCGCCGCTTCGTGGTCCACCGCCGAATCCACGCCCAGCTCGCGCGCCAGCTCCGCGACGAGTTGCAGCACCGAGCGCCCCTCACCGCACGCGACGTTGATGACCTCGCCCGCGAGCCGGCGCGGGGTCGCGGCGGCCAGCAGGTTGGCGCGCACGGCGTTCGCGACGGGCGTGAAGTCGCGCGTCTGGCGGCCGTCGCCGTAGACGACGGGGCGGCGGCCCTCGATGAGGGCGCGGGCGAAACGCGGAATCGCCGCGGCGTAGGCGGAGTCTGCCCGCTGACGCGGTCCGAAGATGTTGAAGTAACGCAGGCTCACGCCCGAGATCGGATAGCAGTGCGCGTGGCTCCGCACGAGCTGCTCGCCGGTGTACTTCGACGCGGCGTACGGCGAGCGGACGTCGGGCGGCATCGTCTCGACGCGAGGAAGGCCGGGCTGGTCGCCGTAGGTGCTGCTGGACGCGGCGTAGACAACCCGATCGACGCCGGCGGCCCGGCACGCCTCGAGCACGGCGAGCGTGCCGAGCGTGTTCGTCTCGAGGTAGAGCCGCGGCTCCGCGACGCTGCGCGGCACCGACGCCACTGCCGCGAGGTGGAACACGATCCGTGCGCCGGCGAACGCCTCCGCCAGCGCGTGCTCATCGAGGATCGAGCCGCGGACGAGGCGGACGCAGTCGCCGGCGTCGGCGAGGTTCGTCTCGAGCCCCGTCGAGAGGTCGTCGATCGCGGTGACCTGGGCGCCGATCGCCACGAGCGCGTCGCACAGGTGGGAGCCGATGAAGCCGGCGCCGCCGGTCACGCAGACCGGCACGGCGCGCAGCGCACGCTCCGGGTCGGTCACTGGTCGTACGGCGCGTCCGGCGTCGCGTCCGTGCGCGGCGTGACGTCGCCCGAGGGCTCCCTATCCGGCGTCTCGGCCGTCGCGGACATGAAGTGCGGCGGCGGCTCCTCGACGTTGTATCGCCAGTAGCGCACGTCTTTCACGAAGAAGCCGCTGAGGAGGTTGCGGTCAACCGTCACGGTCATCTCGCGCGGCACGCCGCCGGCGTCGCGACGGATGATGTCCACCTCGGCCTCGACCGTGCGCACGCGCACCTGCGTCACGTGGTACGCCCGCTCGCCCTCGTCCCGCATCGGCCGGCCGCCGCCGGCGAGGCGGTTGATGACCTGCTGGTAGACGACGGGCGGCGTGCCCGCCGGCAGGTTGAAGACGATCTCGCCGTCGCGCCCGTCTTCGAATTGCGCGAAACGCAGGGCCTGGGCGATGGCGTCGGGGATCGGGCTCATCGACGGATCGTGGATCCCCGCGGATCCCTCGATCGGCGGGTACGTCGCCCACGGCGTGCAGCCGCCGGCGAGCCCCGCCCCGGCGATCGCGAGGAGGGAAAGGAGCCGACACAGGTGAGTCGTCCGTCGTGAATCCCGGGTCCGGTCGTTTCGCCGCATGGCCATCCTCCACGTGTCTGTCGAACCGGCGCAGTGTACCCCGGCGGCGTCGGGCCGTGTCGGGAGCCCGGGCCATTCGTCCGGCGGGCGGGTCGATCGGATTGCGGGCGCTGCCGCGAGAGGGTCGCCCGCTGGACGGCCCGGTTCATGCATAATGCGGGCTAATGTAATCCTCGGTCCACAACGGCGGGACCCGGAGCAAGCGGATGACCAGCGCGGACGGTCGGCGAATCGTGGTCGGCATCACCGGTGCGAGCGGGGCGCCCTACGCGGTGCGCGTCGTCGAGCTGCTCACCGAGGCCGGCGTGGACGTGCACCTGACGGTCTCGAGCCTCGGGCGTCGCCTCCTCGCTGACGAGCTCGGGCTGAAACGGCTCGATCCCGACGCGCTCTCCGGCGGGCGCGGGCGCCGCGTCACCGTCTACAACGACAACGACGTCGGCGCGTCGATCGCGTCCGGCTCATTCCTCCACGAGGGGATGATCATCGTCCCCGCCTCCAGCAACACCGTGGGCGCGATCGCTTCGGGCATCACCGGCAACCTCGTCCAGCGCGCCGCGGCCGTGACGCTGAAGGAGCGTCGCCGGCTCGTCATCGCCCACCGCGAATCCCCGCTCAGCGGGATCGATCTCGAGAACCTGCGTCGCCTCGACGCCGCCGGCGCCGTCATCGCGCCGCTCGCCCCCGGCTTCTATCTCCTGCCGCGCACGATCGAGGACCTCGTGGACTTCATGGCCGGCAAGCTGCTCGACCTGGTCGGCGTGCCGCACGACCTGGCGACGCGGTGGGACACGCACCTGGAAGAGGGACGACGCGAAGGCACGGAGGCGCCACGGCACGAGGGATCCGCATGAGCGCGCCGCTCGTGCCGTCGTGCGCTCGCACCTGATGTTCGGCTCGCACCTCTCCATCGCCGGCGGCCTGGTCAACGCGCTCTCGGAAGCGGAGAGGCTGCGCCTCGACTGCGTCCAGGTCTTCACGAAGAACCAGCGGCAGTGGAAGGTGAAGCCGCTCGCCGAGGAGGACCATCTCGTCTGGTGGGCGAAGCTGCGCGAGCTCGGATGGCACCGGACGCGGGGGCCGGTCCGCGTCGTGAGCCACAACAGCTATCTCATCAACCTCGCCTCGCCGGATCGCGCGACGTGGGAGAAGTCGGTCGCGTTGCAGCGTGTCGAGCTCGAGCGGTGCGAGGCGCTCGGGATCCGGCTGTGCGTGGGTCATCCGGGCGCCCATCTCGGGCGACCCCGGAAGGCCGGCGAGCCGAACGACCTCGATGCACCGCCGGACCGCTTCGAGCGCGCCGGCCTGAAGCGGATCGTCCGCGCGCTCGATCGCCTCCACCGTGAGCTTCCCGGCTACCGCGTCGTCACGTGCCTCGAGACGACGGTCGGGAGCGGGACGAATCTCGGCTATGCGTTCCATCACCTCGGGTTCGTCCGCGACGCCGTCCGGGAGCCGCAGCGGATCGGGTTCTGCTTCGATACGTGTCACGTGACCGCCGCGGGCTACGACATGACGACGGATGTCGCGGCGGGGCGCGTGCTGCGCCGATTCGACCGGGAATGCGGGCTGCGCGATCTGCGGGTCTTCCACCTCAACGACTCGGTCGGCGGGATCGGCTCCCGCCGCGACCGTCACGCCCACATCGGCGAGGGCGCGTGCGGAGCGGCCTGTTTTCGGACGATCGTGAACCGCCGGGGATTCGCCGGCGTACCCATGATCCTCGAAACCCCGAAGGGGGAGGGCAGGGGCGGTACGCCCTGGGACACGACGAACATCCGGCGGCTGAAACGGCTGATCCGGGGCCCCGCGGGGAGCCGATAGAAACGGCGTGCGTTCGCGGCCGGTCGGCTCGTGGGTCTCGTTGGGGCTCGTGGGTCTCGCGGGGCTCGTGGAGGAGCCTCGGAACCGATACGCGAACCCGATCGGGCGTTCCGGTGGGGGCTCCCGAGGACGGACCGGGAAAGCAACCTCACGAGAAGGCACAGGCAGGAAACAGTCAATGAGATGCTCGCGGCCGATGACTGTCTGCCTGCTTGTCGCAACCGCGGCACTTTTTGCCGGATGCAAGACGCTCGAGAACGAGCCGCCGCCGGAAACCGGCGCGGTGCGACCCGTCCGGGTCGCGCAGCCCACGCCGCAGCAGGTGGCAATCCTCGACGCCGCGAAGTCGGCCCAGGAGGTCGGTGACTACGACAACGCGCTGAGTCTCTTCCAGGAGATTCTCGCCGAGAACCCGACGGTCACGACCGCCTACCTCGGCATCGGCGACATCTACATGATCAAGGAGGACTACGCGCGGGCGGAGCCGGCGTACAGCCGGGCGGCCCGCATCGAGCCTCGCAACTTCGACGCCCAGTACGGCCACGCCATCGCGCTCCAGATGCTGCGGCGCTGGGCGGACGCGGTTGTCGCGTACCAGCGTGCGCTCACGATCCGGCCCGACAATCCGAAGGCGAACCTGAACCTGGCGACGACGTTCCTCCAGCTCGGCGCGCCCGAGCGCGCCCTCGCGTACGCCGAGCGCGCGGTGGCCCTGGACGCCGCCAGCGGACCGGCGCATGTGCAGCTCGGCGCGATCTACGAAGGACTCGGACGCGACGCCGAGGCGATCGACCAGTTCATCGCCGCCCTCGAGCTGATGGGCAACGAGCCGCGTCTGATGATGAACCTCATCAACGTGCAGGCGAAGGAGCATCGCTACCGCGAGGCCGCCAACACGGCCGAGACCCTCACGCGGATCGACCCATCGGCCGCCGCCTTCGAGCGTCTGGGCTGGTGCTACTTCAAGCTCGGCCAGTACGACCAGTCGATGGACGCCTACCGGCGGGCCGTCGAGATCGACGCCACCCACTGGCCCGCCCTCAACGGCATCGGCGTCAACGCCCTGAACGCGTGGATCCTCAGCAAGGACCCCGACGCGATGATGGAAGCCGGCAAGGCGTTCCGCCAGTCGCTGCGGGCGAACGCGGATCAGCAGAAGGTCGTCTCGCTGCTGCTCAACTACAAGCTCTGACCGGCGTGCCGTCGGCGCGCACGCGGACGCTCGCGGCGCCGCGGAGTGTGCGCACCATGTCCGGGGCCGGATCTCCCGTTCGGGCGCGCCGGTATCATGCCTTCATGCCGGACGCCGCCCTGCTCGAGACCTTCACGACACCGACGGACACGCCGTTCGTGATCGAGCACGTGAACGAGGAGTTCACGTCGCTGTGCCCGAAGACCGGGCACCCCGACTTCGGTCGCATCACGCTGCGCTACGAGCCCGGGGCGACGTGCGTCGAACTGAAGAGCCTCAAGCTCTACTACCAGTCGTTCCGCGACGAGGGGATCTTCTACGAGGCGGTGACGAACCGGATTCGCGACGACCTGGTCACGGCGCTGACGCCGGCGTGGCTCCAGGTGATCACGAAGTGGCGCGGTCGCGGCGGGATCCGGTCACGGATCATGGCGGGGTACGGAGAGGTGCCGGTGGAGTGGCGCGGGGGGCGCGAGGGGTAGCGCGGACGTGGTCGACCGCGGTCGCGCACAACGCACGCGGGCACGGTCGCGCACACGGACGCGCACGCGCACGCGCAC
>CAZXBB010000136.1:0-6069 GCA_964638815.1 uncultured Isosphaeraceae bacterium | reverse complement strand
CCCCCTCCCTGGAAGGGAGGGGGTCCTGCACGACGCAGCCTCCCGAACGTTCGAACACCCGCGCACCACGTGTTATATTTACACCCCCATCGCGCACCCCCCGAAGTCAGCGCGGCGCCGCGGTCCTCACCCCGGTTCCCGGGCCCCGGGCCGGCGCAACCGGTACCGCTTCATCCGGTAGCGCAGGATCGCGCGCGTGATCCCCAGCTCGCGGGCTGCGGCCGATTGGTTCCAGTCGTTCGCCTCGAGCGCCCGGAGGACCATCTTCTCCTCCTGCTCCGCCAGCGCCGACGCCGGCGCGCGGTCCTGGTCGTCGCCGCCGTCGCCGTCCGCCGTTGCGCCCGCGATCTCCGGCGGCAGGTGCTCGGGCCGGATGTCCCCGTCCGTGAGCAGCACCGCGCGCTCGAGCACGTTGCGCAGCTCGCGGACGTTTCCCGGCCACGCGTAGCGGCGGATGCACGCCATGGCCTCGTCGCTCACCGTGACGCGGCTCACGTTGAGTGACGGGAGCACCTGCGCGACCAGGTGCTCGATCAGCAGCGGCAGGTCGGCGCGGCGCTCGCGCAGCGGCGGCAGCGCGATCGGGAAGACGTTGAGACGATAGAAGAGATCATCGCGGAAGCGGCCTGCCTCGGCCTCGGCCCTGAGGTCGCGGTTCGTCGCGGCGATCACGCGGACGTCGCAGAGGATCGTCTCGCCGCCGCCGACCCGTGTGAACTCGCCGGACTCGAGCACGCGAAGGAGCTTCGCCTGCATCGCGAGATCGAGCTCGCCGATCTCGTCCAGCAGCAGCGGTCCGCCGTGGGCGAGCTCTAACTTGCCGGCCCGCCGGCTCGTCGCGCCGGTGAATGCGCCCGCCTCGTGGCCGAAGAGCTCGCTCTCGATGAGCGCTTCGGGGAGCGCCGCGCAGTTCACCGCGACGAACGGCCCGTCCGCCCGCGGCGACATCGCGCAGATCGCGCGGGCCGCCATCTCCTTCCCCGTGCCGGTCTCGCCCGTGAGGAGCACGGTGGTTGCGCCGTGGGCGACCTTCGCGCAGAGATCGAGCGCCCTTTGGAACGTGGGCGCCGCGCCGATGAACTGAGCCCTCGGCATCGATTCGCGCAGGCCGCGTATCTCGCGGTTCATGTTCGCGAACCGCTGGGCGTTGCTTGCGGCGCCGGCGACGAGGTTCGCGAAGAGCTCGAGCAGCGCGAGATCTTCCTCGGTGAACGGCGCCTCGCCCTGCTCGCGATTGATCACCTCGACGACCCCCAGCACGCTGTCGCGGTGGACGAGCGGGACGGCCATCAGGTTGCGGGTCCGGCTCTGGGTGAGGAGGTCGATGCCCGGATAGAAGTGGCGGTTCTCTCGCACGTCGTCGATGCGGATCGAGCGTCGCGTGCGCACGACCTGGCCGGCGATGCCCTGGTCCGCCGGGAAGCGCTGACCCTCGATGACGTCGGACGCGTGGGGATCGATGACCGTCTGGAAGACGAGCTCGTTGCGCGTCTTGTCGAGCAACAGCACGCTCGCGGCCTGCGTCCTGAGGACGGCGCGGGCGTGGCATGCGACGAGCCTGCACACCTCGGCGGGCTCCAGCTCGGCGTTGATCGAACGGCTCGCGTCGAGCAGCGCGAGCAGCGTTTCGCGATCCGGCTCCGCGCCCGCGGAGCGTCTGGTCGGCGGCGTGTCCACGGCAGGGCAGTGTACTCGCGGCGCACCGCGAGGTTCTTCGAGGCCGCGATATTCCGCAAGAGCCCGGGAGGCGACGGCTTGCGGGCCCCGATCACGCTGGCGGCGGCTCTGCTGCCCGGTGGATGGAAGCTGCTCGGCAGGGCGCGGTAGCGCGCTTCGCGTATACTGCCCGGCCCGAAACCGCGGGTTCCTCTTCCGACTCCCCACTCCGAAGGCGACGCCGATGTCCGCCGTGGACGTCCACGAGATCCGGAAGCTGGCTGAGAAGCTGGCCGCGCTTCCGACGCACGACGTGCTGCTCGACCTGAGCCGCGCCGCGGTGTCGGCGCGCGTCGCCGGCACGGCGGCTTACAAGAAGGTGATCGCGTTCCTGCTCGACGAAGCGGACCGCCGCGACCGCCGCGAGCCCTGGAGCTCGCGCGAGGGTGACGTGCGTCCGGTGCCGAACCTGCGCATCGCGATCGAGGAGTGCTTCGGCGTGTACGCGGGCGTCCACTGGTTCAACCTCAACAAGACCGCGAACGGCTCGGGGCATCCGCTGCTCGGGCTCTTCCCCCGCATGGGCATCGCACTCGGCAAGGTCAACGCGGACGATCTCGGCCTGATCATCGAGGCGATGCTCGCCGACACGCCGGACGCCGCGCTGCTGAGCCTGCTCCAGGAGCGCGGGGGGCGGGTTCCCGGCGTCGGCGTCGAGCTGTTCTCGCGTCTCGCCTTCGCCCATCGCCGCGATCTCTACTTCACGATTCCCCGCGCGTGGGGCGAGGCGTCCGGCTGCCTCAGGTTCATCGGCGAGGATCTCCGCCAGTACTGCGAGCTGTGCCGGAACCTGAGAGAGGTGTGCGACGAGCTGGATCTCCCGCGCGGCGTCCGGGGCAGCGTGCTGCATGACCTCCTGAGCCGCGCGCACCCGCCGGCGGACCTGCTGGAGGTTCTGCACCGCGCGATCGGGCCGTCCCTTTCGCGCTACAGCGCGCTGGCGCCTGCCGACGCCTGGGAGATTCCGGACGACGGCGACGACCTCGCCGCGCTGCCGATGGAGTTCGCGGCGAAGGCACTGAGGGCCCGACGCGGCGAGCGCGGTCTGCGGCAGAAGCTGCTCAAGGCGGGGGGTGACCGGTGCGCGATGACGGGCCGCTGCCTGCGCGACCTCCTCGAGGTCGCGTACGTCCTGCCGTTTCCGACCGGCGCGCCGCACGCGCCGGAAGCCGCCCTGCTGCTCCGATCCGACGTGCACACGCTCTGGGATCTCAACCTCGTTGGCGTCGAGCCGTCCACGCTGGCGATCCACGTCGCGCCGCGTCTGGAGGCAACGCGATACGGGAAGCTCGTCGGGCGCGCGCTGGAGCGCCCCGGGAAGACGCCGCCGCTCGACGTCGCGGCGCTGGAGGAGCGATGGCGGCTCTTCTCGAGCGCTTATCCGGAGGCGGCGGCGGTGACCCAGTCGTCGTCGTCGCCGCTCACGCCGGCGTAACCCGCGTCCCGGGTGGCTGCCGGAGCGGGGAGTCCGCGGCGGCGACGCTGCATTCCTCGAGGCGCGCCCGCGCCAGCCGCACTGCGCTTGGATTCAGGTCGATCCCCACGCCGCGCCGCCCCCTCCGCGCCGCCGCGACGACGGCGGTGCCGCTGCCGCAGAACGGGTCGAGCACGACGCCGCCCGGCGGGCAGCACGCCTCGACGAGGAGCTCGAGCAGCGCGAGCGGCTTCTGGGTCGGGTAGCCGACGCGCTCCGCCGCCATGTTGTTGATCGCGGGAATGTCGATGACGTCGGTCGCCTTCTTGAGCTGCCCCTTCATGCGGTTGCTCGTCGCGGGGACGAGCGGGGGCGTGAAGTGGTAATCGTGACGGCGCGCGTAGAAGAGGATGTCGTCGTGCTTGCGGGCAAAGCGACGCGGGGAGGAGCCGCCGAGGCCGTACGACCAGACGAGGTGGTTCACGAAACCGCCGGCGCCGAAGAGCTCGTCGAGCATGAGGCGCGCGTGGTGCGCGGTGCGCCAGTCGCAGTGCAGCAGGATCGAGCCGTTCTCGCGCAGCGCGTCGCGCGTGGCGGCGACGCGCGGACGCAGGTAGTCGAGGTACGCCTGCGGACTCTCCCAGCGGTCGTCGTACGACGCGTTCCCGCCGCCGTGCGTGCGACCCGTGTTGAACGGAGGATCGAGATACGCGAGGTCCGCGAAGCCCCGCGGCAGCGCGGCGAGCGTGGCGAGACAGTCACCTTCGATGATCCGGTCGAGCGGCAGCGCCACCGTGCGCGGCTCCTCTCATCCGCGGTCGTTGCCGCCGTGCGTCGCCCGCAAGCTTATGATCAGTCCCGACAGCGCGCTGATCGCCTCGCGGATCTCCTGCACGTCGAGTTCGGACACTTCGCCGTCGCTGATCGCCGCGATCGCCTCCGCGGATTCCCGCACCGCGTTCACGGCCGCGTCGTCGAGCGCCTCGTGGCGGACGAAGTGGCCCCCCATCTCCTGGCAGACGTAGTCGAGCGTCCGGTCTCCCGTGGCGGTGCTTGCGCTCTGCAACGATCGTATGAGGCGTTCGACAGGATTCGGCTGCACGCCACCGAGGATTCGGTTCACCTGGCGGGTCGAGAGGCCGAGCGCCGCGGCGAACCGCTTCACCCCGACGCTGTCAACGAGGTCTGCGAACCGACGCAAGCACTCGTCCTTCAGAGGCTCGTCCCCACACCGATCGTTCATGGGTATGAGAATAGTGCATTCGGAAGACCCTGTCAGGATGGAAGTTAGGAGATTGGGGCCGGCCCGACTCCAAGTTCCAACCGCGCAGCCGCTTAGCCCCATGCTCTCACCGGGCGGATCGCCGTGCGGGTCAGAGGAGCGGACTCAGCGTGCCCGCCGCGTTGTGCCACAGGCGGGCGATCCGCGGTCGCTGGTCCCAGGTGGCGGCATCGATGCGTCGCGACTGGTCCTGGTACGAGGTCTGGAGGAAGCGCAGCTGGCTCGCGAAGTCGCTGTCGTACACCGCTATGCTGACCTCGAAGTTGAGCTCGAAGCTGCGGCGGTCGAGGTTGGCGCTGCTGATGAGGGCGAAGTCCCGGTCGAGCGTGAGCGTCTTCGCGTGGAGCAGCCCCGCGTGGTACTCGTAGATCCGGACCCCGTCCTCCAGCAGCGGCCCGTAGTGGCTGCGGCCGGCGGCGGCGGCGAGGGGCGCGTCGCTGCGCGCCGGCACGATGAGCACGGTTTCGACGCCACGGCGCGCGGCCGTGCCCAGGGCGATGCTGGTCGCCTCGTCGGGAATGAAGTAGGGCGTCGTCAGGACGAGCTCCTCCCGGGCGGTGTGGACCGCGGTGAGGATGAGCTGACGCAGCGCGCGGTTGAACGCGTTGGGGCCCGTGCCCATCACCTGGGTGATGACGCCGTCGGGCACGGGGGGTGGTATCGCCGCGAGCAGCCCGTCCAGCATCTCGTGCGTGTCGAGATACCAGTCCTCCGCGAAGATGAGCTGGAGCTGTCGCGTCACCGGTCCCTCGATGCGCACTGCCGCGTCGACCCACGGCGCGTAGCGCGGCTTGACGGCGAAGTCGGCGCCCGTGATGTTCTGGCTCCCCAGGTACCCGATGCGGCCGTCGATGACGGCGATCTTCCGGTGATTGCGGATATCGAGCCGCGCGAGCACGAAACGCACCGCGTTGACCGGCAGCGAGGCGACGACCTCCACCCCCGCCTCCGCCATGGAGCTCGCTAGGTCGGATCCGATGAGATCGCGCGATCCGACGGCATCGACGAGAAGACGGCATGATACGCCGCGCTGCGCCGCGGCGATCAGCGCGTGGGCGATGCGTCGCCCGCTGTCGTCTTCGACGAAGATGTAGAAGAGCAGGTGGCAGTGATCGGAAGCGCCCTCGATGTCGGCCGCGAGCCTCTCCATGAACCCGTCGGTCTCGCCGATGAGATCGAGGCGATTTCCGCCGACGGGCGGGTTGTCGGAGACGGATTCCGCGAGCCGCGCGATCGGCTCGTGCAGCGAGGCAAGCGGGGGTCGGCCCCGCAGCGCGTCCCGGCGCGTGTGTCCCACCGCGCGCCGCAGCCGGCGCGAGGTCTCCAGGTGCCGTCGCACGCGGCGGCGGCCCAGACGCACCTCGCCGACGAACAGGTAGCTCACGGCGCCGACGACCGGCACGGCGAGGATGACCACGATCCACGCGAGATTCGACGCCGGGCGCGCGGGGTGCCGCAGGAGGATGTACCCGATGAAGCTGATCTTGAGCGCGAGCTCGGCGAAGAGGAGCGCGATGGGCCACGCTGACATCGTCACGGCGATGCCCAGCCGAGGTGAGCTTCCGATCGCGACCGCATCGGGTCGGGGGAGCGCTTGCGCGGCACCGCCGCGGCGCCGAGGCGCCGGGGAAGCGCAGCGTTCGGGCATGCGCGCGGG
>CAZXBB010000135.1:0-3232 GCA_964638815.1 uncultured Isosphaeraceae bacterium | reverse complement strand
CCCCGGCCCCTCCCCGCAAGCGGGGAGGGGGGAAGGCGTCCCTTTGCGCCCCAACACCGCCTCCGCGCTGCCCCTCCCCCGGCCCCTCCCCGCAGGCGGGGAGGGGGGAAACGTGCGGCTGTGGCCGAGTAGTCCGCACCGATGCTGCGGACTACTCGGCGGCTAACCCAGGTTACGGAGCTTCGCTGACTTCAGATTTCTTGCGGCGGTGTAATCGCCTGTAGCGGTGGCGTGCTGCGGGGTGATCGAGCCCCCCGCTCCGGCAAAAAAGAGAATCGCCCGCCGTCGGCCGGCGGGCGATTCGGAAGTCTTCGAATCAGCGAACGATCACTTCGCGGTGCAGCCGCTCTTCCCGTCCGCAACGGCGCCGAAGCTGACCGCGGCGGCGACCTCGGTGTTCGCCTGCTCCATTTCCGCCATGACCGCGGCGAGGACCTGCTTCGCAGCCTCGAGCGAGCACGACTCGGCGCCGTTCATGTCCTTGAGCTCGCGCATCATCGCGATGTACGCCCTGGCGGCGGCGCGGGCGACGCGGTCGCTCTTGTCGCAGCCGTAGGCGACGTACTTCGTGCCGTGGCACGTGTCGCCGGCGGTGGTGACGTTGGCGTTGACGACCTTCGACTTCGAGACGCAGCCGCTGCCGTCGCCCGCGGCGACGACGGTCGTGACGCCCTTGCCCGCGCAATCGGAGAGCGGGGCCGACACGACCTGGCTATTCGCCGTCGAGCACGGCTTGGAGCAGTCGCCCTTACCGGCGACGGTCTGAACGTTCGCGACGCCCTTCGTTGAGCACGGCTGCGAGCAGTCGCCCTTGCCGGCGACGGTCTGAACGTTCGCGACACCCTTCGAGCACGGCTGCGAGCAGTCGCCCTTGCCGGCGACGGTCTGAACGTTCGCGACGCCCTTCGTCGAGCACGGCTGCGAGCAGTCGCCCTTGCCGGCGACGGTCTGCACGTTCGCGACGCCCTTCGTCGAGCACGGCTGCGAGCAGTCGCCCTTGCCGGCGGTCTGAACGTTCGCGACACCCTTCGTCGAGCACGGCTGCGAGCAGTCGCCGGTCGTCCGCACGCTCGCAACGACCTTCGCGAGGCTGTCCTCGCAGATGAGGCCCTTCTCGTAGGTTGCCATCGTCCGCAGCGCGGCGACGACGTCGGCCTTGCTCGCGCACGCATCACTGCATCCGCCCATGAGCGAGTGCATCAGGAGACCGACCGTCTTCTGCTTCGGGCAGGCGCTCTCGCAGTCGGAGGCGTTCACGACGTTGGCGACGGTCTTGCCGCTCGTGCAGCCCTGCGCGATGCGCGCGGTCTGGATCATCTGCTTCGCGTCGTTGTCGCAGCCGCCGGACTTGACCGTCAGCACGGTCGGCTGGGCCTTCTCGCTCCCGGCGGTCTTGTCCTTGTCACACGCGAGGGCCGCGGAGCCGGCGAACATGGCGATACAGCACGAAGCGATGAAGATTCGGGATCTGGTCATGGGGTGGGTTCCTCCTGGGGTCAGGGCTGGATGTTCAGGATGTTCAGGATGTTCAGGATGTTCAGGATGTTCAGAGTTTGTTCGGGGTTTCGCCGGGCCCCCGAAGTTCGTTTGCTCAAAAGGGTGTCATTCGGGGATTCGGCCGGTCCCCGAGATCGTCTGGGGATGATACCCGCCCAACGCGGGGGTGTTGCCGTCTATTCCACGAGTTGACGGTTCGCGAGGCGTTCAGAGGCAGATTCGTATACTTCGCGGCATGCACCGGAGCGACGGCCCCCCGACGACTCGGCTCATCGCCCGCTGGACCTTTCTCCTTATCGGCCTGAGCGTCGCCTGGCGCCTCACCCGGTTCGCCCTGGCGTTCCCGATCTGGGGGGACGAGGCCTTCGTCGCGGTGAGCCTGCTCACACGCGATTTTCGCGGGATGCTCGAGCCGCTGGCTCACTTCCAGATCGTCCCCGTCGGCTTCATGTGGGCGGAGCTCGCCGCGGCCCGCCTCCTCGGATACGGCCCCGAGGCGCTGCGGGTCGTGCCGGTCCTGGCCGGCATCGCGTCGCTCCTCGTCTTCTGGCGGCTCGCCCCACGGCTGCTCGACCGCCGGTCGGCCTTCATTGCGGTGGCGATCTTCGCCGCTTCCTACTACCCGATGCGCCACGCGAACGAGATCAAGCCGTACAGCTTCGATCTCCTGGCGGCGCTCCTCATCACCGCGGCGGCCTGGTCTGCCTGGCGCCGGCCCGACGCGTGGTCACGCTGGGTGCTGCTCGCCCTGGTGACGGCGGTTGCCGCGTGGTGCTCATATCCGTCCGTCTTCGTCTCCGGCGGCGTGCTCGCTGCGCTCGGCTTCGCGGTGCTGCGCCGCCGTTCGGTCGGGGTCACCGCCGCGTGGCTGGCGAGCGGCTTCGCGCTGGTCGCCAGCTTTGCCCTCATGTACGTGCTCGTCGCCCGCGGACAGGAGCAGGCCGGCGCATCGCTCTACGCGGCGGAGAGCAACTGGCGTGACACGTTCCCGCCCGTCGATGCGCCGTGGCGTCTGCCGGCGTGGTTCATCGCGACGCACACGGGCAACCTGCTGGCGTACCCCGTCGGTGGCCGCGACGGCCGCAGCGTCCTGACGTTCGTCCTCGTCGTGGCGGGCGTCGTGACGCTCTGGCGCCGGCGCGGACCCGTGGCGGCGCTGCTGCTCGGACCGTTCGCCCTCACGCTCGTCGCCGCGCTGCTCGAGCGCTACCCCTACGGCGGCAGCGCGCGGGTCGCGCAGCACCTCGCGCCGATGATCTGCCTGTTCGCGGGCGCAGGCCTCGTGGCGATCGCCAGGCGGATCGGCGGCGCGGCTGCGGTCGCGGCCACCGTGGGTGTGACGCCCTGGGTGATGGCGGCCGTCATCGTGATCGGCGTCGTGCGCGACGTGCGGAAGCCGTACAAGGGCGTGGACGACGAAAACTGCCGTGTCGCCCTGGCATGGTTGAGCGCGACGCGAGGCCCCGGCGAACACCGCGTCGTCGCGGGCGGCTTCGACGAAACGGCGCCCGGGCCGGACCTGCGGGCGTGGGGCGGTCGCGCCGCCCGGGTCCGCTACGCCCTGCTCCTCGATCGCCCGGGCGCGCTTTCGTGGTCGCCTCCCGCGGAGACGCTGCCGCGCGGCGAGGTTGTCTGGCTGGTCGTCTATCACAACGCCGCGGCGGCCGACGCGGACGCGACGCGGCGGGGCGAGTACGTCGAGGCGGTCCGCCGTCGCCTCGGGATCCCCCGGATC
>CAZXBB010000134.1:0-2366 GCA_964638815.1 uncultured Isosphaeraceae bacterium | reverse complement strand
TGATGGCGCAGAAGGCCGAGGAGTACGGCTCGCACGACAAGACGTTCGAGATTCCCGCGGACGGCACGGTGCGCGTGGTGGACGCCGCCGGCAGGACGCTCATCGAGCACGCCGTGGAAACCGGCGACATCTGGCGGGCCTGCCAGGTCAAGGACCCGGCCGTTCGCGACTGGGTGAAGCTCGCCGTCAACCGGGCCCGGGCCACCGGGGCGCCGGCCGTCTTCTGGCTCGACGCGGGCCGCGCACACGACGCGCAGCTCATCGCCAAGGTCGAAACGTACCTGAAGGATCACGACACCGCCGGGCTCGAGTTCCACACGCTCGCGCCGGCGGACGCGACCCGGTTCTCGGCGGAGCGGATCCGGGCCGGGAAGGACGTCATCTCCGTGACGGGGAACGTGCTGCGCGACTACCTCACGGACCTCTTCCCGATCCTCGAGGTCGGCACGAGCGCGAAGATGCTCTCGATCGTCCCGCTCATGAACGGCGGCGGGCTCTTCGAGACCGGCGCCGGCGGCTCGGCTCCGAAGCACGTCCAGCAGCTCGTCCGGGAGAACCATCTCCGCTGGGACTCGCTCGGCGAGTTCCTCGCCCTCGCGGCCTCCCTCGAGCACGTCGCGGAGCGCTACGACAACGCGCAGGTCCGGGTCCTCGCCGCCGCCCTCGACGAAGCGAGCGCCCAGTACCTTCTGAACAACAAGACACCCTCGCGAAGCTGCGGCGAGATCGACAACCGCCACAGCCATTTCTTCGTGGCGCTCTACTGGGCGCAGGCGCTCGCGACGCAGCGCGACGATTCCGAGCTGTCGGCGCGCTTCGCGCCGCTCGCAGCCGAGCTCGCCGCGAACGAGGCGACGATCGTCGAGGAGCTTCTCGGCGTGCAGGGGCGCCCCGCGGATATCGGCGGCTACTACCGGCCGGCTCCGGAGATGGCGGACCGCGTGATGCGGCCGAGCGCGACGTTCAACGGGATCCTCGACGGCGCGATGGTC
Organism: uncultured Isosphaeraceae bacterium; assembly: GCA_964638815.1. Classification (GTDB taxonomy): domain Bacteria; phylum Planctomycetota; class Phycisphaerae; order Phycisphaerales; family SM1A02; genus CAZXBB01. The sequence goes on along the minus strand of CAZXBB010000134.1, from coordinate 1,374 downwards.
GGGTCCGCGTGACGGCGCGATCGCGGTGGCGATAACACGGCCGCATGTGAAGTCAATCCGGCTGGATCGGCGGGCCGGTGGCCTTTCGCCCTCGCCTCGAGGATGTCGCTGCGCAGGATCCGCCTCGGCGTCCGAAGCATGATGCGGGAACCCGTTTCATTCAACCGAGCGAGGCAGGTGCGATGCCGGAATCCAACCAGGCCGTTCATGGTGACGTCACTGCGAGCGACATGACCGATGAGCGGTGCGAGCTCCTCGTCGTGGACGAGCGCGTCCCGGACCGGGACGTGCTCGTTTCCCGACTGGCGCCGTCGCGGGACATGGTGCTGGAGGTCGCCGTCATCTCCGCGGACGCGAGCGGCATCAGCGCGGTCGCCGACGTCCTCATCAACTACTTCGGGCTGTCGCGGCTGCACATCGTTCCCTTCAACGGTATCCAGCTCGGCACGGACTGGCTGACGCGCGACATCCTGATCGCGGCGGTGGCGGAGGTGAGCGCGTGGGGATCCGCGCTCACGCCCGACGCGGAGGTGGTCCTGTACGGCAGCGACCTGGAATCCAGCGTCGAGGGTCGCGGCCTGCGCAAGGGGCTCGCCGCTCTCACGGGCGCGCGGGTCCGTGGGAAGGATGGCCCCCTCGCGCTCGCCCTGCCGGCGGTCGGATCCGGCGACGCGTCCGGGTGGGAGTCTGCACGCGAATCCGCGTCCGCGACCGGGTGCGATTCAGGGGCCGGCCCCGCGCTCGCCTTTGACGCCGACGACGGAACGCCGGCCGGCGCCGACGATGGGACGCCGGCCGGCGCCGACGACGGGACGCCGGCCGGCGCCGACGACGGGACGCCGGCCGGCGCCGACGCCTCCCGTTCGTCGGCCGTGACGGACGAGGCCGGCACCGTGCTCGTCTCCGGCACGCTCACGCACCGGCCGAACGCGGCGCTGCGTCTGGAGTTCGTGGTCGCCGCCGACGACACGGCGGACGCGGCCGACGGCGCGCCGAGTGAGCGCTCGCTCGGCTTCGCCTTCGCGACCAGCGACGATTCGGGGGTCGTTATGTTCGGGGCGCGGCTGGCGGCGACGGTCGGGCACGGCGCCGCGATCGGCGTGCGGACCACCGATTCCCAGGGCATGACGACGTCGTTCGATCTCGGGATCGTCGCGGTGCTCGGAACGATTCCGGCGCTCGTCGAGCAGGAAGAGGAGGACGATCACCCGCTCGACGACGCGGCATGCATCGAGTCCGGTCTCGACGCGCTCGCGGACGCAGTCGTGGAGACCGCCGGGGCGGTGCTCGAATGTGATCCCGGTCTCGACGCGCTCGCGGACGCGATCGCCGAGCACGCGTTGGGGGGAGACGTCGATGCGGGCGCCGGCGCGC
>CAZXBB010000133.1:0-21010 GCA_964638815.1 uncultured Isosphaeraceae bacterium | reverse complement strand
CCCGGCCCTGTCCGAGCACAGGACCGGGGCACACTTCGTCTGTGTCACGCCACGAAGCTGTGAAGCACGAGCGCGCCTCGTGTGCCCCGGTCCTTGGCTCGGCAAGGGCCGGGTGAGCCACGAAGCTTCGAAGCCGTCGTTGCATGGGTGGCCCACCCGGCCCTGTCCGAGCACAGGACCGGGGCACACTTCGTCCGCGTCACGGCACGGAACCGGGGCACACATCGTCCGGATCAAGAGGTCTACTCGGGCAGGCGACGGTTCGTCTGCTCTTTCGTCGCCCCATCCGTCGCCCCGTCCGTCGCCCCGTCCGTCGCCCCGTCCGTCGCCCCGTCCGTCGCCCCGGCCTCGTCTGCCGCCGCGAGCCGCCTGATCTCGTTCAGCACCGCCTGCCATGACGCGCGGTGGTGGAGCAGGTGCGGGAACACCTGGCGCACGACGCCGGTGCGGTCGATCAGGTACGTGCGCGTTCGCCCGTACCCGTCGGTTGCCGTCCGGCCAAGGTCGGCCACGATCTCGAAGCGCGGGCCGTTCGGCGCGAAGTGCCGGTGGATCTCGCCGTGCTTCTCGAGTGTCGTGTCCTCCTGCGAGACGGCGATGACCGGGATGCCGAGCGTCTCGAACTCGTCGTAGATTCCCTGGAGCGCATTGAGCTGCCGGGCGCAGAACGGACACCACGACGCGCGGTACGTCGTGACGACGACGTCGCGCTTTCCGAGATGATCCGAGAGGGCGACCCGCGTGCCGTCGGCGCGCGGGAGCGAGAAGGCGGGCGCGACGTCGCCGACCTTCAGTCCGGCGCCGCTCCACGAGTACTTTCCGGGATCGCCGGCGACGGCCTCCGCCGACCTGCGCACGGGCAGCTCGAACCGGCGGTGGACGAACCACGCCTCGCCTTCTTCCGGGTCGGCCCCGGCACTGCGCAGATAGCCGAACACGTTGATCCCGATGCTCTCGCCTTCCACGATCCGGTCACGGTGGAAGCCGATCCTCAGCTTGAGGCCCGGCCGCATGTAGCGCTCGAACGGTCGCTGCATGAACTCGTTGCGCGACAGCTCTTCGTGCGTGTCGATGTACGGCCCCTGGAGGTGGATCGATGCGGGAACGTCGAACTGGATCAGCAGGCCGGGCACGCCCGCCGACACGGGGTCCCACGCCGGATCCACTTCGACCGCGAGCGGGAACGTCCAGAGATCACGCAGCGTGAGGACCCGGTCCGGCATCTTCGCGGACACGCGGAAGCAGTCGCCGGCGGGGGGGCCGCCGGGGGGGACGCCGGCGGTCGCGTCGGGGGCCGCGGGGGCGTCAGCCGACGCCGGCGGCGGCGCGGGGCACACGGCGAGGAGCACGCTGAAAGCTGAGGCGAAGGTGAGCATGGGGCGATTGTACGCGCGGTCCCCGCGGGGCCGGCACCGCCATCCCGACACCAGGATCGTTGCGTCGATTCCGTCCAAAAAAGCAAGCCCACGGACGAATCCGTGGGCTCTCGTCAAGCAACCGGCTCTTGACCCGCGGCATCAACGCGCCGCGCCGCGGGCCGCTCCGACCGGGGTGCTCGCCGAGTCAGTCAACCAGGTCCTCGAAGAGTCGGTTGACGGCGACGTCGAATTTCTCGTCCGTCTCGTAGTCGCCGTTGCGGATGGCGGCGCGGATCTCGCGCACGCGGTCGTGACGCACGTCGGGCAGGCGACGCAGGTGATCGAGGTACCTGGCGTGATCGGACAATTCGACCCGATCGCCGGGGCGTTCGGGAGGCGCGGGAACGGCGCCGCCGATGTCGACGACGTCGCGACGCACGCCGCTCGCGGACGAGGTCCGGTCGATCGGTCCCACCTGACCGTGACCAATGGAAGCGATATCAGGCATTAACTATGACTCCTTCGCAAACCGTGCTGTGGCTCGCGAACCTGTTCCGACGATGTTCTTCCGTGTCTGCGGGTGTGCCTGGGGAAGCCCACTTTCACGGAGAGTGCTATCGACGGAAAGGTCCGCTGCGCTTGAACTTTAGGAGAATCGTCGGTTTTGACGCAAAACCAGCACTCACGTAAAGTTAGGCGTTCTCGGACCTGGCGGACCGGGGGTTTTTCGCCCGGTCTTTCCCGACCCTGTGGGGGGCGGCGGAGGCACTGCCGGTGAGTTCCCATAAAACCAGCCTCGGCGGTCCCGTCACGGCCCTCCTCACCCTGCTCGCGGTCGGTTGCGCCGGGGACGGCACGGACGGCCCGCGGGACTCCAATTTTGACGCCGGCCCCGATTCCGGCGTCCGAGAACGCGAGCTTGACCTTGGCCAGAACTGGGACGACGGCTGGATCGAGGATCTCGAACGGTCAGGCAGGACCGGCGCGGTCGCACGCGGGTCTGGCGCAGGAACCGCGCCCGACGGCGTCGCGGGACGCCGGCGGGCGTACTGGGGCATCGTCCTCAGGAGCTTCTCGGCCGCCGATCATCAGGAAGCGGCCGCGACTATGGTCCGGAGCTGCGCGCAGATCGACCCTCGGCTCGGGCGCGCCCACGTGCACGCCACCAGGAAGGGATCGGTCGTCGTCTACGGCATCTACGAGCAGTCCGACAGCCCCGCGGCGCAGCGCGATCTTGCCTGGATCAAGGAGATCGAGCTGAACGGTCGGCCCGTATTCGCCCGCGCCATCCTGAGCCGTCTCACGGTGGGGCCGGACCCCGACCGGATGAACCCGCTCGCGCTGATGTCGGTGCGGCATCGCTTTCCCAACATCCATCCTCTCTACACGCTCCAGGTCGCGGTATGGGGCGACTTCGGCGCCGGCAAGATGTCCGAGGAAGAGCTCCGCCGCCGCGGCGCGAATGACGCGCAACGGCTGCGCAACGAGGGTCACGACGCCTACTTCCACTACGACGACAACACCGGCCTGTGCATGGTGACGGTCGGTCTCTTTGACGAGACCGCCATCGACGCCCAGAGCGGGCTGTTCTCGCCCGAGGTCGAGGCTGAGATGAGGAAGTTCCCTGTGAACCTCGTCAACGGGGAGCCGCTGCAGGAGACGATCGATTCGCGGCGGCCGCACCTGGGGACACGGGTGCAGGCGTCCCAGCTCGTGCTGGTGCCGAAGTAGCGGCTCGCCCGCCGTCTAACGGGCTAATGCCCCACCGTATGCCACACCGTCTTCATCTCGACGAACGGCTCGATCGTCCACGGTGATTCACACACGCGCGCGTCCCACCACGCCTTCGGGCCGCGCTGCTCGACGCGCACGCGCTTGACGTTCTCGCCCGCGCCCGCCCGCGCGACGACCGCGTCCGCCTCGGACAGGTTCGCGGCGCTGATCGCATCGACGTCGCGGTGCGTCGCCAGCGCCCCGATCAGGTCCGGCGCGCCGGCCGTGAGCACGTTCAGGACGCCGCCGGGAACGTCCGACGTCGCGCACGCCTCCCCGAAGAGCACCGCCGGCAGCGGGTGCTTCGCCGGCGTGATCACGACCGCCGTGTTACCGGCGCAGAGCACCGGCGCGACGAGCGACACGAGCGCGAGGAGGGCCGGCCACTCGGGCACGACGATGCCGACGACGCCCACCGGCTCCGGATCGGTGAAGTTGTAGTAGGGCCCCGCGACGGGGTTCCGGCCGCCAAGCACGTGCGCGTGCTTGTCCGCCCAGCCCGCGAAGCAGACGAGGCGATCGATGGCCGCGTCGACCTCGCGGCGGACCGACGCCGGCTGCGCGCGGGGGGCGGTCGCGGCGATCGCGTCGGCGAACGCGGCGCGTCGCCCCTCGAGCGTCTCGGCCATCCGGTAGAGCACCTGGCCGCGGTTGGACGCGTCGCGTCGCGCCCAGCCGGGGAAGGCGGCGCGGGCGGCGGCGACCGCATCGCGCAGATCCTTGGGCGAAGCGCGGCAGACGTGCACGATCGCCCGACCCCGCGACGCCACCGGCACGGTCGCGCCGGACTCCGAGCGCACGAACGCTCCGTTGATGAAGAGCTTGGCGGTGGCGGTGACTTCGAGGTGATCGGGCATGGCGTTAGGGACTAGAACTCGACGCGGACGTAGGCTCGCAGACCGGCAACTCCGCCTTCACGTCCGAACCCTGACTCCTTGCAGCCGCCGAACGGCGACGCCGGGTCGAACGCGTGGTACGTGTTGCACCACACCACGCCCGCTTCGAGCCGGCGCGCGATATCGAACATCTTCGCGCCCTTGTTCGTCCAGATGCCGGCGGCGAGACCGTACCGCGTGTTGTTCGCGCCGGCGATCGCCTCCTCCGGCGTGCGGAAGCTCATCACCGCGAGCACCGGACCGAAGATCTCCTCGCGGGCGATCGCGTGGCTCGGCTGCACGTCGGTGAAGAAGCTCGGCTCGCACCAGAATCCGCGCGCGGGAAGACCCGCGCCGACGTCGCCGCCGCGGTGCAGCGTCGCGCCCTCCGCGACACCGGCGTCGAGGCAGCGGCGGATCGCCTCGAGCTGCGCGGCGGAGTTGACCGCGCCGATGTCCGTGTTCCTGTCGAGCGGGTCGCCGACACGCAAGGTGCGCATCCGGTCGATCAGCTTGTCGATCACCTCGCCGAGGATCGACTCCTGGACGAACAGCCTCGAGCCGGCGCAGCACGCGTGCCCCTGGTTGAAGTAGATGCCGTTGACGATGCCCTCGATCGCCTGGTCGATCGCCGCGTCCTCGAAGACGATGTGCGGGCTCTTGCCGCCCAGCTCGAGGGTCAACCGCGCGCCGGTCCGCGCGGTTACGCGGGCGATCTCCTTGCCGACCGCCGTCGAGCCCGTGAAGGCGATCTTGTCAACGCCCTCGTGCGCGGCGAGGTGCCTGCCGGTCGCGTCGCCGCCGGTGACGATGTTCACGACGCCCGGGGGCAGCTCGACCTCCTCGATGATCTCCGCGAGACGCAGCGCCGTGAGCGGCGTCGTCGCGGCAGGCTTGAGGACGCACGTGTTTCCGGTCGCGAGGGCGGGCGCGAGCTTCCACGCGGCCATGAGCAGCGGGAAGTTCCACGGGATGATCTGCCCGCACACGCCGACCGGTTTCGGCGTGCGCCCGGGGAACGCGTAGTCGAGCTTGTCGCACCACCCGGCGTGGTAGAAGAAATGCTGCGCCGCCTGCGGCACGTCGAAATCGCGCGACTCGCGGATCGGCTTGCCGCCGTCCAGCGTCTCGAGCACGGCGAGCTCGCGGGCGCGCTCCTGGATGCGGCGGGCGATGCGGAAGAGATACTTCGCGCGCACGGGCGCTTTCAATCGCGCCCAGGCCGGCTGTGCCGCCCGGGCGGCGGCGACGGCGGCGTCAACGTCCTTCGCGCCGGCTTGCGCGACCTCGGCGAGCACCTCCTCGGTCGCGGGGTTGATCGTCCGGAACCACTTGCGCGATCGCGGCGACACGAAGCGGCCGCCGATGACGAGCGGATACCGGTCGGCGATGGCGACGCGGGTGCGTTCGGGCGCGGGGGCGTAGAGCTGCGTCACGTCGGGGCTCCCGCGTGCCCCTTCGCGTGCCCCTTCGCGCACTCCTTCGCGCGCCCCTTCGCGCACTCCTTCGCGTATCCATAGTACTCGAGCACGTCGCCGTACTCGTCCTCGATGCGGGCGATCTGGGGCTCGCTCAGGATCTCGCGGTAACGGCCGACGTTCGTGCGGTGACGGCTGAAGTTGTTGCCGGACCACTCGCCGTTCGGCGCGAAGTACGACTCGGGGAGACCGGTTCTCTCGCCGGCGAAGCCGAAGACGCGCTCGATGACGCCGGCGGGATCGGTCGCGAGATCCTCGAAGCGCACCTCGAGCCGCTGGTCCGCGGGGGTACGGCCTTCCCGTGCGAGTCCCTTGCGCAGCGTCGTCGACCAGAGATCGAGCGCGTGCCGGAAGCGACGATCGATGCTGCCGGTGTTCCACGGTTGGCTGAAGATCGACGCGACGACATCGCGCCCGTCGCGCACGATGTGGATGAAGCGGGCGTCGGGGTGCAGGCGGAACACGACATCGATGTTCTCGTAGAGATGACCCGGCTGCTTGACGCACCAGCGACGTCGTCCCCGGGCGCGGGCGAAGTCGCCGAGCAGACGCTCGGTGAACGTCGCGAACGATCGCGTGCAGTCGGCGCGCGTCCGGCATTGGCCGAACGCCGTGTCCCACGCCGCGAGCACGGCCTCCGGCGTGAACGCCTCGACGAACCCGTCGCCGGCGAGAGCGCGGTACCACCGCGTGCTGTCGCCTGCAAGGTACGACGACACCTTCGCAGCGTACGACCGGCGGAATCCCGGCGCCGGCACGCGCCGCGCGAGCCAGCGCATGAAGAGGTCGTAGAGCGGCTCGGGCTCCATGTAGGGGAATACGTTCGGCGACTCCATCATCATCGCCGCGAGCACGCTGGTGCCGCAGCGGCCGGTGCCGGCGATGAGGATCGGAGCGGGGGCGCTCATCGATGGCGGAGTATAGCTCTCTCCCCGCGTTCAACCGAGGCCGCGGAGCCCGCGTTTCATCGTCCGCGCCCTCCCGCTCCCCCGGTCGTGTCGCCCGAACGCCATCTCACCCCGTCGCGACGTCGTACCGCGCGCGATACCGGCCGTCGTCCTGCTTCAGCGCCTGGCGCACGAGATCGTCGAGCAGGCTCGACGCCCCGATGCGGAAGAGCTCCGGATCGAGCCAGTCGTCGCCGAGCGTCTCGGCGACCATGACGAGGTAGTGCAGCGCCTGCTTCGCCGTGCGAACTCCGCCCGCGGGCTTCACGCCGATTCGCACGCCGGTCGCGCGGAAGTGATCGCGGATCGCGTGCAGCAATACGAGCGTCGCGGGCGGCGTCGCGGCCGGCGCGATCTTGCCGGTCGAGGTCTTGAGGAAGGCGACCGGCGCGCCGCGGTTCGCGCCGGACGCGTGATGCGGCACCGACGACACCGCCCCGATCGCGAGGTCGCACGCGCGGCGGATCGCGTCGTACGTGCCGAGCTCGCCCGTCTCGAGGATGATCTTGAGCGCCGCGGACCGTGCCGTCATGCGCCGGACCTGGCGGATCTCGTCGGCGACCTCGTCGTAACGCCCCGCGAGGAACGCGCCGCGGCTGATCACCATGTCGATCTCGTCCGCGCCGGCGGCGAGCGCGCCCGCGACGTCCGCCAGTCGCACGTCGATCGGGTACTGCCCGCTCGGGAAACCCGTCGCCACCGATGCGACACGCACCGACGAGCCGGCCAGGGCCTGCCGCGCGACGCGGACGAGGGCGGGGTAGACGCACACGGCTGCGACCGGGGGCAGCGGCGAGGCGTCGGCCCGGCGTCCGGGCGTGATCGCCCGGCGGCAGAGGGCGCGAACCCGCTCCGGTGAATCGGCCCCTTCCAGGGTCGTCAGGTCCAGCAGCCCGATCGCGAGGTCCAGGCACCGGCGTTTCGCGTCGCCCTTCAGCGATCGGCGGGCGAAGCCGGCGGCCCGCTGCTCGAGGGTGACGGCGTCCACGGGGGGCGAGGCGGCGGGCATGGCCGGAGTCTACCGGGGGCGGAGCCTGCCGGGACCGCTCCGACGGGGCCTTGGCCGGGCCCCAAACGCCCCCACCCGCCGTTCCTGCCCATTTCCGGCAGGCTGGGCCGGGGCCGGGATCTGGGCAGGTTATCAACTACGGAGGTTTCCTTTGCCTTGCCGCGTCCGGGGCTATACTGTGAGTACTTCATTCGCCCCCGGAAGGGCTCGGTGAGAGGCTTGCCTCTCCCGGGCCTTTTTTCTTTCGGGGTCTTTTTTCCTTCGGGGCCCCGCTCAACCCTCGGCCCTTGGCTCCACGAACATCGCGTGCGCGAGCAGCTCCACGCGGGCGTCGCGCAGCGCGCGCTCGAGGTCCGCGAGCTCGTCGCGGATGCGGAGGAGGAGCCGGCGACTGTCCTCGTTCATCCGCGAGGGATCGGGCGTGCTCTCGAGTGCGGCACGGGTCTGGTGGAGCACGTCGTGCGCGTACTCTTTGGCGTGGTGAAACGCCGCCCGCTCCGTTCGCCCGAGCTGCGCGTGCACCTCGTCGTACACAGTCGTGATGCGACGCCCCGCGTCGGACACCGCTTTGATCACGTCCTCGCTCCGGACGCGCCCCGGCTCCGCGCGCAGGGCGACGTTCAGCTCCGTGCGCAGCATGTCGATCGCCTTGAGCGCCTTCGTGTGCGCGCGAAAGACACCCTGGACCTCCCGCTCGCGCATCCACTCGGCCGACTGCGTCTGCGTCGCCTGCTGCCGAAAGCCCGCGACGTCCCGCGCGGCGGCGCCGCTCCCGCTCTTCGCGAGCGCCGCGAGCAGTATGGCGAGGAGCGAAAGCAGCAGCGCGAGTGCACCGAGCGCCAGGGCCGCGATCATCTCGGTCGACATGCTCATGGGCTCGCATGATACCGAGCCAGACCGGGGCACACAGCCTTGCTCAGGCTCGGGTTAGCGGGTCGATCCGGCGGAATGGGGAACCGGGAACGGGGAATCGGGAACCTCGGAACGGTCAATTGATCAACGGGAAACGGGAAACGGGAAACGGGAAACGCCGGACACTTGCGGCTCGAGTGAGCGGCATTCGCCAGATACTCGACGGTGGCGGAGACTCTCGACACCACCCGGGCCTTGCCGAGCCAAGGACCGGGGCACACGGCGGACTCGCATGACACAGACGAAGTGTGCCCCGGTCCTGTGCTCTGACAGGGCCGGGTGGGCTACCCATGCAACGACGGCTTCGGAGCTTCGACGCCCACCCGGCCCTTGCCGAGCCAAGGACCGGGGCACACAGACTTGCGGCGCGTTGCAGTTCCTCAACGGGCCACTACGTGCCCTCGTGTCGTTCCACTTCCGCCGCATGCCCCGCATCCCCCGCATGCCCCGCATACCCCACCGCGTTGCTCTTCACCAGGCACCACACGTCGCGGCCGTTTGCGAGCTCCATCTCGCGCACGGTCTGGTGGCTGACCTCGACGAGCAGAGTCGCCCCGACGTCAACCTCGACGATCGCGCGGTCCGGCTGCCGCGTGATCGTGCGGACCGTGCCGGGAAGCTGATTGCGGATCGAGATGCCCTCGACGCGGCCGCGGGCGAGCGCGATGTCCCCGGGCCGGATGGTGACGAACAGCGCCGTGCCCGCCGCGTGCCCGGCGAGGGGGCCGACCAGCCGCACCGGCGGCCCGCCGCCGCCCGCGCGGGCGAGCGTGAGACCCGTGAGGCCGGCCGGCTCGTCGTGGTCGGCGACGGTGGCGGGGAGCACGTTGATGGCGCCGACGGCGCGCAGCGCGCGCCAGGCGCCGGCCGCGCGGGCCACGTCGCGCAGACCGCCGTGCGCGACCGAGCGTCCGCCGTCCACGACGAGCAGGTCGTCGGTGAGACGCAGGATCTCGGTCACGTCGTGGCTCACATAGAGCATCGGCGTGCGCAGCTCGTCGCGGATGCGCGCGATGAGCGCGAGGATCGGCTCCTTGTGCCCGCCGTCCAGCGACGACAGCGGCTCGTCGAGCAGGAGGATCCGCGGCGCGGCAAGCAGCGCGCGACCGAGCGCGATGCGCTGCCGTTCGCCGCCCGAGAGATGTCGCACCGCGCGCCCGAGCAGCGGCGCGAGATCGAGGAGACGCACGATCTCGTCGAAGGATGCGCTGCGCGCGCCGTCACGCGGGCGCCGGCCGATGCCGTAGCGGAGGTTGGCGGTGACCGAGCGGTGCGGGAAGAGCCGGTCGTCCTGGAAGACGATGCCGACGCCACGGCGGTGGGCCGGGCGATCGACGCGGTTCGCGCGGTCGAAGACCACGTCGTCGCCGACGCGGATCGTGCCCGCGGTCGGCGCGAGCAGCCCTCCGACGAGGTGCAGCAGGCTCGTCTTGCCCGCCCCCGACGGTCCGAAGACGCCGGTGACGACGGCCCGCGTCTCGAACGAGAAGACGAGAGGCGCGTCCGCCCGATCGAGATGAACGTCTACGGCGAGGTTCACGGCCGCCGTCCCAGCCGCGCCGAGACACGTTGCGCGAGGACCTCCGAGGCGAGCAGCGCCGACAGCGAGAGCACGACCGAGACCACGACGAGACGGAATGCCGCGTCGTCCCCGCCCGGCGTCGTGGCGAACGCGTGCACGGCGAGCGGCAGCGTCCGCGTCTCGCCCGCGAAGCTGCCGGCGAACGTGATCGTCGCGCCGAACTCGCCGAGGCTCCGCGCGAACGCGAGGACGCAGCCGGTGAGGATGCCCGGCAGCGCAAGCGGAAGCGTGACCGACAGCGCGACGCGCAGCGGCGAGGCCCCGAGCGTAGCGGCCGCCTCCTCGAGCCGCCGGTCAACGAGCTCGACGCCGAGCCGCACCGCCCGCACGAGGAGCGGGAAGCCCATCACCGCCCCCGCGAGCACGGCGGCCGTGCGTGTGAACGCGATTTCGAGCCCGAACGTGTCGAACAGCCACCGTCCAAGCGGCCCTCCGCGGCCGAGGAGCATGAGCAGCGCGTAGCCCGTCACTACCGGCGGCAGGACGAGCGGGAGGTGAACGATCGCGTCCACCAGCGCCAGGCCGCGGAAACGGACGCGCGCGAGGAGCCACCCGCACGCCACGCCCGGCACGACGCTGCCCGCGAGGGCCCACGCCGCCACGATCAGCGAGACGCGGACCGCGGACCATTCGGCTTCGTTGAGCACTGCCTGCGGTCTCCTTCCTCATGTCGATTCGCGAACGCGTCACCCGCCCGGTGTGCCGAACCCGTGCTGGGCGCGCATCGCCGCATACGGCGCCGCGAATAACGCCTCGACGAACGAGCGGCCCTGCTCGCCCGCGCCGCGGACGACCGCGACGGGGTAGACGATCGGGTCGTGACTCTCCGCGGGGAACGTCGCGAAGGCGGCGATCGCGGGATTGGTGTGCGCGTCGCTTGCGTACACGATCGCGACCGACGCTTCGCCCAGCTCGACGAGACGCGCCGCCGCGCGCACGTCCGGGGCGGGGATGACGCGAGCGCGCACGTCGTCCCACCAGCCGAGCGTCGTCAGGGCCTGCTTCGCGTACACGCCGGCGGGCACGTGCGCGGGGTCGCCGACGGCGATCCGCCCGGTCCACACCGCGGCGAAGTCGAAATCGGTGTCCATGCGGAGGTTGACGATCAGGCCGAGCGAGTCCTTCGCCGGAATGGCGAGCACGAGCCCGTTCGCGAGATAGTCGCGACGCGACCCGGGCGCGAGGCGGTCCGCTTGCTCCAGCCGATCCATCCATTGCGGGTGCGCGGAGACGAAGACGTCCGCCCGCGCTCCGCCCTCGATCTGCCGCGCGAGCGTGGACGAGGCCGCGAAGTTCAGCCGCACCCGCACGCCGGTCTCGCGCTCGTAGCGCGCCGCGACGTCCTCGAAGAGCGGCGCCGTGCTCGACGCGGCGAAGACGGTGACGGACGGCCCGGACGCGGCGCGGTCGCAGCCGGCGAGCACCGCCAGCGCGAGTGCCCAGGCCACTATGTCCGAGCCGCGGGCCCGGGGCCTCTTCACAGTTGGATCCGCGGGTCCACCCATCGGTACATCACGTCCACCACGAGATTGAACAGGATCAGCATCGTCGCGTACGTCAGCACGACGCCCATGATAAGGGTCAGGTCCTTGCTCAGCACCGCGTCAACGAAGTGCGTGCCGATGCCGGGCACGGCGAACACCATCTCGACCACGAAGGAGCCGGTGAGTGCGATCGCCGCCGCCGGCCCGAGGTAGCTGAGCACGGGCAGGAAGGCGTTCTTCAGCGCGTGCCGCAGTACGACGTTTCGCTCGCTGACGCCCTTCGCCCGGGCGGTCCGCACGTAGTCCGCCTCGAGCTGGTCCGCCATGCCGAACCGCGTCAGCCGCGCGATGTACGCCGCGAACGGCAGCGACAGCGTGATCGCCGGCAGCGCGACGTGCCGCAGCCCGCCCCACCCGCCGACGGGGAAGATCTCCAGACGCACGGAGAACAGCACGAGCAGCGCCGTGCCGATGACGAACGTCGGGAGGCTGATGCCGACGAGCGCGAGCAGGAGCGTGGCGAAGTCCGCCCACGTGCCCGGTCGGACGGCCCCGATCACGCCGGCGCCGATGCCGAGCGCGCACGCGATGAGGATCGCAGTCAGTCCGAGCGTCACCGACACGGGCAGCCCCGCCGCGAGGATCTCGTTGACGGTCCAGTTCTCGTGCTTCAAACTCGGGCCGAGGTCGAACGGGCGGTCGTGACGCCCGAGCGCCCAGCTCACGCCCGTGGCCTTGCCGAGGTAGTCCCAGTAGAAGCCCCAGTAGCTGTCGAGCCTGTACTGCTCGCGCATCGCCTGCATGATCTCCTCGGGCGGGCGGCGCCCCTCCGGGTTCTCGAGCGGGTTGCCGGGCACGAGCCACGCGAGCGTGAACGTGATCGTGTAGATCACCAGCAGGATGCACGGAAGCTGGAGCAGCCGGCGGACGACGAGACCGATCATGGGGCGTTCCGTCCGGTCCCGTCGTCCACCCGCATCTGCCACAGGAACTGCGTGAGACGCGGGTGATCGCTGAGCCCGTGCACGCGGGCGGGATCGTACATGTAGACCTGCACGAGCTGGCAGATCGGCAGCATCGGGACCTCCTCGTCGAAGAGGATGCGCTCGCACTCCGAGAGAATCGCGAGCCGCTTTGCCCGGTCGCGCTCGTCGGCCGCCCGGTCGAGCAGGTCATCGATGACCGCGCTCTCGTAGCCGCGGTCGTTGTTGCCGTCGGTCGATCGGCAGAGATCGAGGAAGGTCGTCGGGTCGCCGTAATCGCCGTACCAGCGACCGCGCGCGATCATGAACTTTCCCTGCTTGAGGTCCTCCTTGTAGAACTTCGTCTCGACGCCGCGCAGCTCGATGCGCACGCCGAGCCCGCGCTCCCACTGGGACTTCAGGTTCAGCGACATCCACTTGTAGCGAGGCACGTTCGTCGTGTAGAGCAGGTCGATCACCGGGAACGGCTCGCGCCGTTCGTTCTCGACGAGCCCGTCGCCGTCCCGATCGGACCAGCCCGCCGACGCGAGCTCGGCGCGGGCCCGCGCCGCATCGTGGGGGAGCCCGGCGGGGCTCGCGTACCCCGCAATCGACCCGGGTGGGATCAGCGTCGTGGCGACCGGCTCGTCAAGACGCGTGATGCGCTCGACGATCTCCTTCTTGTCCACGCTCATCACGAAAGCCCGCCGTACGGCCGGATCGGCGAACGGGTTCGGGCGTCCGCTGTTCAGCGTCGGTCGGCAGTTGAAGCTGTAGAAGTCCGTCCCGAACGTGGGGAACACGTGGATATCGCGTCGCTCGCCCGGTCCCGGGTCCGGCAGCCGCGCCAGCGCGTCGTCCTCGGAGAATCCCGACGCGAGCAGGTCGCGCAGCTCCACCGCGTGGCGCTCCCTGTATCGCGAGAGCTGCTCGAGCATGTCGGACTGGTACTCGGCGTCCACGTCCACGAGCCAGTCGACGCGACCCGACTCGAAGGCGAGCACGGCCGTGTTCGTATCCTCGATCGTGATCGCGAGGATGGTCTTTGTTCGCACGCGTCCCGGGTCGTGATACCGCGGATTGGCCGCGAGGAGGAGATCCCGCTTGTAACGCCAGACGTCGAGCACGTGCGTGCCGTTGCCGACATGACGGCCGGGCTTGGCCCAGCCGTGCTTCTGCTCGAGCTTGCCGGTGGTTTCGTCCAGCCGGATCCAGCGGCACGCTTCGAAGCCGGGGGCGCCGGCCTCCGACGCCGCGACCGCGTGCCATCCTGCGCTCGTGTCGATGTTCGCGGGCCATCCCTCGACGGTCGGGCGGTGCACGGGGAAAAAGACGCCGAAGCAGAGGAGATCGAGGAAATAGGCCGTCGGCCGCGCGAGTCGCACCTCGAGCGTGCGGTCCCCGCGTGCCCGCAGTCCGACGGACTCGGTAAAGAGGCGATCGGCCTCCTCCCACATCCAGTCGCGTTCCTTCGCGCGAGACGCCGGCGTGTCGAGGTGGTTCCACCACGCGCGGGCGCGCTGCGCGTTCGCGATGGCGTCTTCGAGATCCGGTCCGCCGGCCTCGGCCGCGCGGCGCAGCGACTCGATCTCGCGGACGAGGGCGCGGTCGTCGTCCCCGCTGCCCGGGGCGTTGCCGTCACCGTCGCGCAGCCGCTTCACGCCGAGCGCCGCGATCATCCGCCGGGCGGCGGCGATCACGGTGTCGGGCGTCGCGTCCGGCGCCCAGGGATCCGTGACGAACCCCGCGGTCTGCGCGACGCGCCAGTGGAAGAACGACTCGGCTCCGTCGATGACGAAGAAGAGGTTCGAGTAGTCGGCCGCGGTGTCCGGGAAGATCGCGCGCTTCCATGCGTAGATGAAGTCGTGCGCCGTGACGGGGTCGCCGTTCGACCACCGGGCCGTGGGACGGATCTCGAAGCGGTAGGTGCGCCCGTCGGGCTGCGGGTCGGGCACGTTGGTCGCGGCGGCGGGCAGCACCGAGAAGTCCGTGTTGTCCCACCGCACGAGCCCCTCGTAGAGCACGTGCGCGAGCCGCAGGTCCTGGATATAGCTCATCCGCTGGGGGTCGAGCGTGAACACCTCGTTCTGGTTGACGAAGACGAGATCCGCGTCGCCCGAGCCGGCGTCGAAGCGGACGACGAGGACGAGGGCGAGCACCAGTACGCCGAAGGGCGCGAGGAGTCTCATGGCTCAATGGTAAGGCCGGTGACGTATCCCGTGCGTGAGCGACACCCGGGGTGCCGAAGCCCAGATGCTGAAGCCCGGATGCCGAAAGCCCGGATGCCGAAGCCCGGCCGAACGCAGGTCCACTCGATACGTTGAGGCTCGAGCCGGCGCTCACGCGGTCGCATCGCCCGACGTCCGACCCCGCTTCATGGCTCGGGCTAGTACGGCGGCCGACTCAGGAGAGCGGTCCAGCGGCCGAGCACCTCTTTGAAGCGCTGGACGTCGCCGCGATCCCACGCGTCCTTGAGGTTCTCCTCGGCGGGGCGCTCGCCGTCGCCGCGGACGACGCGATCGATCGTGGCGAGGAAGCGCTCGCAGACCACGATGATGTTCGCGGGCTGGTCGGCGTCGGCGTTCTGGAACTCGTTCCAGTGGGCCGTCGCCACGTCGAGGACCTTGCGGACGCAGGGGCCGAGCGCGCGGCCGAGGCTGCGCTGCATGACCGGATCCATGACGATGAACTTCGTGCGGAGACGATGGAGCACCGGGTACATGGCCGCGAGGAGATCCGCCGCTTCCTTGTCCTTTGCGAGCGCGGCCCGCTCGGCGGTCTGCTCGATCGCGCGCACGAGGTCGCGGTGCATCTGCCCGCGCTCATCGGCGTTGCCGGTGGCCTCGGTGGCGGCCTGGATCGCCTGGATGAGGTGCCGGAGCGTGTAATGATCGGGCTCCTCGACGGCGGCGTCCGCGAGCAGGCGGGCCGCGGCGGTGACCTTGTTGGCGCCCAGGCCGGATCCGGCGCTGGACAGGAGGTATCCGCAACTCCGGGCCGCGGCGAGCCGCACGTGCCGTCGCGGTTCGTCGTCCTGGGCGCAGTGCCCGAGCAGCATGCTCAGCGCCTGTTCCGTGCCGAGCTGCGCGACGACGATCAGCGCGGTGACGGACTGGTCGGGGCTTCCGTCCTTGACGACCGTCGTCAGACCGGGAAGGGCGTAGCGGCTGTACGTATCCCGGAAGATCTCCGAGGTGCCGCCCCGGCGGATCACGTCCACCAGCTTGCCGCGGACCCGGCGGATCTCGCCCGGATCGTCGGTCGTTTCCAGGAGCTTCCCCGTGTAAGCGGTTGCGTATTGCTCGATCTGGGCCCGCTCATCGGCCGACAGAGAACTTCGTGCGGCCAGACCCGTGATCGAAGGCGGATCCGCAGCATGGCAAAGGCTGACCGTGGCGGCCACGGCCAGTATCGTCACGACCGCCGCCGCGGTGCGGTGGATGAGAAGACGGCTCGGCATTAGGAAACGCAACTCCAGTGCAGGTCGGACGGTAGCCCTCGTCGACCCGAGCGGGGTATGGACCGTATCAGTGACCCGTGACAGTGTCAACGATCGGAACGATAGCACGGATCATCCCCGTACGGCCCCGGAGCCGGCGAAGCGGCCATGGCGCCCCCTGCCGCCGGCCCGGGAACGCCACACCGCGCGCCCGCCGAGGCGATCCGGCCGCGGCGGCGGCGGCGGTTCCTGCATGTCTTGCGGGGCGAACCCGGGGGGGCCGGACCGCGTACGAAGCGATCGTCGAATGTGACCGGCGACGCCCCGCCCCGCCGACGAGAAACATCATGCGTCTTCCCCTCTACGTCCTCGCCGCCGCCGTGGCGCTGCTGTGCTCCGCCCGCGCGGTCGCGCAGCTCGACGAAGAGATGGGCCGGCGGGTCTCCGCGCACCTGCTCGGCTCCGCCATGCAGATGTCGGCCTCGCCGAAGCTCAACCTGCTCGCGATCGAGAGCGCGACGATCCTGGCCCGCGAGGCCACGCGGCTCGACCCCGACAGCACGGCCGCATGGCGGTATCTCCGCGACCTGGCGACGCTCGCCGAGCGTCCCGATTACTACGAGATGGCCGTGCGACGGCTCGCCGAGCTCGACCCCGATGACGACGTGGTGCGGCTGGCCGCCGTCAACCTCGAGCTGGAGAAGACCAACAACATCGAGGAGCGTCTGGCCGCGTACCGGCGTCTGCTCGACCCGTCGCGACGGGACGAGATCGGAGACGTGGTCGCTTCGCGCCTCGCCTTCGACGTCGCGCTGCTCGAGCAGCGTCGGGGGAACGTCGACGCGTTCGCCGAGGCGCTGGCCGATGCGATCGCGCTGGATCCTTCCAACCGCGCCGCGATGGCGATCGCCGCGGGGTTCTTCCGCATGAACGTGGACGATCCCTACGCCGAAGCCGAGCTGCTCGCGGGCCTCGCCCGGGCTGATCCGACCGACGTCACCACGCTCATCGCGCTCGGGGAGCACATGCTCGAACACGGCGCCTACGGCGGGGCGGTGCAGATGTACGACATCGCGCTCACCTCCATGGACACGATGGTGGTGTTCCCGCGCGACCAGCTCGTCGCGGACGCCTGTATCGCGAAGTGGGGCAACGGCGACGCGCAGACGGCGCTCCGCCGGATCCGCAGACGCCAGCAGGAGGTTGACGAGACCGCGCAGATGGAGGCGTACCGGAACGACCCGACGCTCGACTCGCTCCAGCGCGCCGCGTTCACCGGCCACATCGATCCGACGCTCGCGACGGTGCGCGCGGCGATCCGGCGTCAACGCGGCGACGTCGAAGCCGACGCCGACCTCGAGCGCGCGCTGGCCGCGTACGACCGCGTCTTCGAGCGATCGAGACGCGCCGACGACGAGAAGCAGCGGCTGTCTCCCGACCAGGAGGCGATGATGCGGCTGGAGCGGGCGTGGATCGCCGCCTGGCTCGGCCGGGACGTTGATCGCGTGGAGGAGCTGCTTGCCGAGGTCGAGTCGATCCGGCCGATCGGCGACGCGGCGCGCGCGCGGTTCGACGGGTGGCTCGCGCTGCGGCGCCGCGACCCGCGTCGCGCGATCGAGATCTTCGAACGGTGCGCCGAGGACGACCTCGCGGTGCTGCTCGGACGCGGTGAGGCGCACCGGCGTCTGGGACAGCGGGCCGAGTCGGCGCGGGCCTTCCTCGCCGCGGCGCGTTTGCGTCCCGGGACGCTGATGGGCGTGTGGGCGGCCAACGAGGTTTGGACCATCCTCGGCCAGCGGCACCCGATCAGTCCGGACGCCGCCCGTCTCGAGGGCGCGCTTTCCGCGCTGCCGCCCGGCTTTGAACGCTACCCGGTCGCGGCCAGCCTCGCCGTGGACCTGCACATCGAGCCTGCCAAACCGGTGTTCCAGGCCTACGAGCCGGTCATCATCAATCTGCGCATCCGCAACAACTCGCCGGATCCGCTCGCGATCGACGACGACGGACCGATCCATCCGGAGGTGATCCTGACCTTCGCAACGACGATGCGGGAGCTGCGGCGGCCCGAGCTGCGGCCGCTCGTCGTCAACATCGGCCGGCGATTGCGTCTCGAGCCCCGTGAGGAGCTCGTGATTCCCGTCAATCTCCGGCACGGGGAGCTCGGCACGGTGCTCGCCTCGGACAGCCGGCAGGGGCTGTTCATTCGCGTCAAGGCGGTCATGAACTTCCACGTGACGCAGCGCGGCGCCATCGAGCCGGGGCTGCTCGGCGCCGAGACGCTGACGCCGATGCTGCGGATCGAGGGCGTGCGCGTGGGCCCGGGATGGATCCAGGAAGCGATGGTCGCCATCCAGGATCCGCGCGAGATCGCGGACCTCGACCGCCTGGCGATCCTCATCCAGTCCACCGCTTTCACACTGCCCGCCGACGCGGCCCCGGAGATGTTCCAGTTGGTGAGCGTCGTTCGAGACGCGACGGCGCAGGCGTACGCGAGCCTCGGCGGGATGGCCCAGGCGTGGCTCCTGTGCGCGACGCCGACCGGCCGTCTCACCGAGCAGATGCGCGGCTGGGCGCAGCAGAGCCCCGACCGCACGGTGCGTCTTCTCTACCTGCTGTTCCACCTCACCGGGGCCGACGACCCGATGCTCGACCCCACGCTCTACCCGGACGATCCCGAGCTGCGGTTCTTCGCCCAGCAGTCCGCCGACATCTTCGAGGCCATCCGCGCCCAGTACCGGCTCGAGACGCAAGAGGGGCGGTAGCTGGACACGATCGACGCACAAGGCCCCGCAGACGCCCGCCGCCGGATGCCGTGGCGGGCCGCCGGGTTTGCCGTCGGTCTCGGGCTGCTCGTCGCGGCAACGTGGATGATGTGGCGTCAGCGCGAGACGGTCGGCGCTGCGATCGCCTCGGTCCGCTCCGCGCGCGCGGCGGACTTCGCGCTGCTGCTCGGCGGCGTCGCGGCGAACGTCGTGCTCTCGGCGTTCGTCCTCCGGTCGCTCCTCGCTCGTTACGGGCGCGTGGGCGTCATCGAGATGCCGATGGTGGTGGCATCGGCGACGATGCTCAACGCGATCCCGATGCGTCCGGGTCTCTTCGGTCGGGTCGCGTATCACCGCGTGGTGAACGGGATCGCCGTCGCCGACACCGCGAAGACGGTGGCGCAGGCCGCCGTCATCACGGCGATCGTCGCGGCGTGGATCGCGGTCGTCGCCGCCGTCTCGATCCGGCTCGGCGCCTCACTGTGGTACGGCGTCGCGGGGCCGGTTCCCTTCCTCGTCGCGGGCGCGGCGTTCCGCGCCCCGCGGTGGCTGCTGGTCGCGACGCTGCTGCGGTACGCCGAGGTGCTCGTGTGGGCGGTTCGCTATCACGCCGCCTTCGCGCTGATCGGGTCGCCCATCGCGCACGACACGGCGCTCGCGTTCGCCTGCGTCAGCATGATCGCGTCGATGATCCCGTTCCTGAGCGGCGGCCTCGGCGTCCGGGAGTGGGCGATCGGTCTCCTGTCGCCGCTCCTGGCCGGCGTCCCGCTCGAGATCGGCGTGACCGCCGACCTCGTGAACCGCGCGGCCGCGATCGTGGTCGTGGGGGCGATGGGCGTGCCCGCGACGGTGTGGGTGATCGGGAGAATGCGAGGCGTCGTCAGACGCGCTCGCCGATCCCAGGATCCGCCGACGTGAACAACGGGGTCCGACCGCTGCGTCAGCCCGCATGATGCGTGAAGCGGGTCGGTCGGTGGTCGAAACGACGACCCGTTCGGGGCGCGAGGCCGACGTCCGGGTCAACGAAGGCGTGCGCCGCGCACCACCGAGGTGGCCGCGATGCGGTCGGCCAGCTCCGAACGGGAAAGAGTGGAGTGCATGGCAGAATCATATACCATGCCCCGGTGACCTCCGTCTGCTTCTACTTCCAGGTGCACCAGCCGTTCCGCCTGCGGCGCTACTCGGTCTTCGACGAGGATCCGTTCTATTACGACAACGACGTGAACCGGACGATCTGCGAGAAGGTCGCCGAGAAGTGCTACCGCCCGGCGACGCGGCGAATCCTCGACCTGATCCGCCGACACGAGGGGCGGTTCAAGGTCGCGTACTCGATTACGGGAACGGCGCTCGAGCAGTTCCGCCTCTGGGCGCCCGACGTGCTCGAGCTCCTCCAGGAGATCGCGGCGACCGGGTGCTGCGAACTGCTCGGCGAGACGTCGCACCACTCGCTCAGCTTCCTGTTCTCGCGCGCCGAGTTCGAGGCGCAGGTCGCGCTGCACGACGAGCAGGTCCGCGAGCTCTTCGGACAGACGCCCGCGGTGTTCCGCAACACCGAGCTGACGTACAGCAACCAGGTCGCGGCGCACGTGGCGGCGATGGGACGCTACAGGGGCGTGCTGTGCGAGGGCGTCGACCGCCTGCTCGGTTACCGCTCGCCGAACTACGTCTACCTGCCGCCCCGTGCCGGGCCGACGCCGCCCGCGCAGGGCGCCCACGGGAGCAGGAGGAGGAACGGAAACGCGGATGGGATTCCGCCCACGCGGCTGCTCCTGAAGAACTACTCGTTGAGTGACGACATCGCCTTCCGCTTCTCCGACCGCAACTGGGCGGAGTGGCCGCTCACCGCCGAGCGCTTCGCGAAATGGGTCGATCAGATCAACGGCGACGGTTACCTCTGCAACCTGTTCATGGACTACGAGACGTTTGGCGAGCACCAGTGGGCCGACACCGGCATCTTCGAGTTCCTCGACGCGCTGCCGGAGAAGGTGTTCGACGTCCACCCCGGTCACAACGACTTCGTGACGCCGTCCGAGGCGATCCGGCGATACGCACCCGTCGGCGAGTACGACGTCCCGGACACGACTTCGTGGGCGGACACCGAACGCGACCTCTCCGCGTGGCTGGGCAACTCGATGCAGGAGAGCGCCGCCGCCGAGCTCTACCGTCTCGAGGGCCCGGTGAAGGCGAAGCACGCGGCCGGCGACGAGCACATCCTCGAGGACTGGCGGAAGCTCACGACGTCCGATCACCTGTATTACATGTGCACGAAGTACTGGGCGGACGGTGACGTGCACAAGTATTTCAGTCCGTACGACAGTCCGTACGACGCGTACATCAACTTCGTCAACGTGCTGGACAATATTCGGGCGCGGGCGGAGAGGTAGTCCGCGGGTGTTTGCTGGTTGTCTTCGCGCGGGCGCGGGCGCGGG
>CAZXBB010000132.1:0-9895 GCA_964638815.1 uncultured Isosphaeraceae bacterium | reverse complement strand
ACGCCGCGCGCCGCAGCCGGTCATGCACGGCGATCCACAATCCACCCGTTTCCGCCGGCGTCACGATCACGATGCGCCGCATCCCCAGTCGGTCCGCCTCTCGCAGCGCCTCGTAGAGCCGCCGCGCGTACGCCGCCGCGTCGCGCGGCATGACGATGACGCGGTGCGGCGGCGCCGCCGCCTCCGCGTCGAAGCCGAGCACGACCGCGGGTCCTTCCCCGCCGCGCAGGCATGCGGACAGCGTCCCGGCCGTGACCAGCGTCGTCGGCGTGCGCGGCGCATAGTGCCGTGCCGACGTGCCGGGGCTCGACGTCTGCGCCGCGATCTCGGGCGTCGCGACCGGTCCGATCACCGCTTCGATCTCGACGCGGGTGACCGAGCCGGGGCGCAGGATCGCCGACGCGCTCGCGCCCGCGAGATCAAGGACCGTCGACTCGAGCCCGATCTCGCACGCTCCGCCGTCCAGCACGAGCAGGTCCGGCAGGGACGCGAAATCGTCCGCCACGTGCTGCGCGCTTGTGGGCGAGACGCGGCCCGAGCGGTTCGCCGATGGCGCCGAGATCGGTCCGCCGAAGGCGGCGAGCAGATCGCGGGCGACCGGGTGTCGCGGCGCGCGGACGGCGATGGTCGGACGCGACGCGGTCGCCCGCGCCGGGACGTCGTGCGCCTTCGGCAGCACCAGGGTGAGCGGACCGGGCCAGAACGCCTCCGCCAGACGCTCGCAGCGATCGTCCCACAGCGCGACGACGCGGCGCGCACTCTCTCCGTCGATCACGTGCGCGATCAGCGGGTTGTCGGCGGGGCGACCCTTGATCGCGTAGAGCGTCTCGAGCGCGCGCTCGTTGAACGTGTCGACGCCGAGCCCGTAGACCGTCTCGGTCGGGAAGCCGACGACCCCCCCGCCGCCGAGACGCGCGGCGGCCGCCACGATCTCCACGGGCGTCGGCTCAACGATTCTGGGCATCGCCGGACGCGTCGCGCGTGTCGATCACCTCGACCTTGATCCCGTGCATCTCGAGCCCGTTGCCCATCGCGTGATAGAGAGCGGCGAGCGACTTGTCGAAGTTCGCGAGGGCGAGCAACTCCAGCGATCGCGCCGTGGCCAGACCCTCCTGCCGCTGGAACTTGAGGTTCAGGAACTCGGGCGTCAATCCGCGCAGCGGCTCCTCCGCCTCGAGCGTGCGCAGGTTCTCGGCCTGCGCGACGCGGAACGATCGCGAGGCCTGGATGAGATCGTAGTTCGTGATCATGTCGCGCAGCGCGGCCTTCACGTCGAGCACGACGGCCTGCACCGCCTGGCGATAGCCGAGCAGTGACTGCGCTCGCTGGAGCCGGCTCTTGCGGTAGAGCGCATCCGGCCCGCGGTTGGCGATCTGTCGCTCGAATGTCAGACCGAGGATGTAGTCGACGAACTGGTCGTCGAGGCTGTTCTCGAACGCGCCGTCGCCATCCTCGTCGATGCCGAAGTACGCGACCTGCGCCGTGAGATTGAGCAGCGGGCGTCGCGCGTCGTTCGCGAGCAGCTCGCGAATCGACGCGTCGTCGATCGCGAGGATCGCCTGCTCGATCTCCGGACGCCGCTCGAGCGCGGTGACGATCGCCTCGCGGAGGTCGTACTTGATCGGCTGGTCGAAGAAGCGGCCGACCGGGTGCAGCACGGCCTCCGAGCCGATCGTGAGGTCGGGATCGTTGATCAGAACCTTCAGGCGATCCGATGCCCCGCGGATCGCGCGCCGCGCGCGAATGACGTCGCCCTTCCGCTGCTCGACCCGCGCGACGGCGTCCGAGTACTCGGCGGGCTTGGTGTCGAAGTCGAGGCGGTCGCCGAGATTCCGGCGCACGACCTCTCCGACGTTGACGAGCCACTGCCGGATCTCGAGATTGAGCCACGCGAGGACGAGATCCCAGTACGCCGACTCGGTCTCCTCGGTGAGCGACAGCAGGTTCGTGCGCAGCTCAGCCATCGCGCGGCTCTCGGCGTTGCCGGCGAGACGGATCGTCGCGGTGTTCACGTCGCGGCCGAAACCGCGCATGAGCGGCTGCGTGACCCCGAGACGCCCGGCCATGATGTACGAGGGGTCCGGGCTCAGGGCGATGCCCGGTGCGTTGTTCTGCGTTCGCGTCAGGTCCGTCGAGAGCGTGACTTCCGCCCCCTGCCGGAACCGCTTGCGTACGCCCGTCTCGAACCGGTCGGAGTCGCTTGCCCGGAACGGGATACCCAGCGGAATGCCGTTGAGCACAGGCACGGTCTGCGGCTCGTCGGTCTTGGCGTGGTTGTAGCCGCCGAAGAGCACGACGTCGAACGCCGCTTCCGCGTCGATGACGTCCTCGCGGTTGATCGCAGGTTCCATCGCCGCGATCTGCGTGCCGAGGTTGTTGCGCGCGGCCGCGGCGATGGCCGTGGCGAGGTCCATCCTCACCAGCGTCTGCGCGCTTCCGGTGAGGTCGTCCCCGAGCGAGATCGGCGTGCGGGCGGCCTCGGTGGCGGGACCGATCGCCTCGAGCTCGTCACGCCGGCTCGCGAGTGTCTCCTCCACGTCGCCGGCAACGAGAGGGGTCCGCAGCGCCGGCGCGTCCTTGCTCAGCGTCGCCAGCTCGCGCTCGATCGCGGCGTCGATCACGGGATCGACCGTGTACGGGCCCCCGAGCGGCGACCGGCATCCGATCGGCGCCGCAAGCGTCAGGAAGATCAGTGCGATCGCCCGGCCGGCGGCCGGTCGCGGGGAGGGGGGATGCTCCGCCGAACGGAATCGCGCCAGGTTTGCGCATTCGGATCTGGTCAAGGGAACTGCCTCGGTGCCGACAGGTTGTCCACGGAGAGAAGAGTGCAAGGGTATCAGCGTACGCCGCGCCGGGCCAACGACATCGTGTTGACGGCCCCGGCCGGCTCGCTTCGCGCGTCGCCGCAGGTACACTTCCGGTATCCGCTACGAGGCACACCGCACGGTTGCCCGGCGCGCGCCACCGGACCGGGCTCGCGCGTCTGATCGCACGACCGGAAGGCCCTGGAACAGGACGTTCTCGCCATGATGACCATGATGACCATGATCCCGATAATCACGATGATCCCGATGATCACCAGGATCCCGATGATCTCCAGGATCGCCAGGATCACGCCCCGAGTCGCACCGGAGGATCACCCGCGTCGGAGTCGAGGGGTCGCACGGGTCGGCGCACGGGTCGGCGCACGGATCGGCGCACGGATCGTCACGCTGATGGTCGGCATCGGCCTCGCCGCCGGCGTGCTCGCGTCCCGCGACGCGCACGCCCAGAGCGGGTCGTCCTCGACGGGCGAGGGATACTACCTGGCCGTCGTCACGGGAGACGACGTCTACGTGCGATCGGGCGGCGCCGATTCCTACTACCCGTTCGGCAAGGTCCAGAAGGGCGACATCGTGAAGGTCGTCGGCGAGAAGCACAGTTGGGCGCGAGTCCGCACGACGGGTCCCGCGTTCCGCGACTTCTTCGCCTACATTCGCTACCCGAAGTCAGACGCGGGGCGGTTCGAGCTCGACGCGACGGGCCGCAGGGGCCGAACGCTCGGCCTCACCCGCGCCCTTGCACCGAACCTCAACACCAACTTCGAGCCCGACGATTCCTGGAAGCGCATCCTGCTCATCGACGCGGACACCGAGCTCGACGTGATCGAGACGACGGAAAGCGACCGCGCGGTGGTGCACAAGATCGTCATGCCCCCGGATGCCGAGGGCTGGATCAGCACGGCGTTCCTCGAGCCGGCCTCTCCCCGCGAGAGCAAGGCGTGGGAGACGGCCATCGAGCGGTCGAAGCTGCTCGCCGCCGGGGCGATGCCGACGACCGGCCCGGAGAAGGCGGCCCCCGCCGCAACCGGAACGGCCGACTCCCGCGCCGACGGCTCCCGCCCCGGGAATGGCGCGCCGGCCGCGAACACGGTGCTGGCCCGCGGCGAGGAAGTCGTTCCGATGATGCCGGAGCCGCTCGAGGAGAGCGCCGCCGGTGCGCTGGAGCCGTCCGCCGGGTGGCCCCGCGAGACGACCACCACGACGACCACGACCACCACGACCACGGCGCCCACCGCGGCCCGCACCGAAGGGACGTCGCAGGTCGCGCCGAACACGAGCACGAACACCGGCACGGAGACGGGAACGACGACCGACGACGTCACGGCCGAACCGCTGACGGACGAGCTCATCGAATGGCCGGTCCGGCCGGTGACTCCCACGCCGGAAGTCATGCCGGAAGTCATGCCGGATGCCATGCCCGAAGCCATACCGGGACCCATGCCGGCGCAGGACAACACGATGGACGGCCGCGCACCGGCGGTCGCGACACCCGAGCCCGATTTCGGCGAGCCGGTCGCGGAAGCGAAGACGCCGGACGCGACGCCGGACGCCCCGCCATCGGAATCGGCCGTCGCCATGGGCCAGACGGCGGGCGAACGCGCGATGCCGAAGCCCGAGGCGCCGCCATCCGCCTTCGACCGTATCGCCGCGGCGATCCGCAACAAGGACCCGAAGGACGCACTCGCGGACCTCGAGGCCGCGTACCAGCGTCTGCGCACGGAGCCGATCGAGACGGCGGAGGTCCTGCCGCTGCGTCACCTCTACCGGAGCCTCGCGTCGGCAGCCGACGATCGCGAGGTCACGCTCTACGCGAAGGCGCGGGCGGAGCAGTTGTCGATCTGGGCCGACCTCCAGGAGCGGCGCGGCGAGTTGGAGCAGCTTCGCGCCCGCCTCGAGGTCACGGCCGAGGAGGCCGAGGCGACACGGCTCTCCCTCGAGCAGAGCGGCACGTACGCCGCGGTCGGCCGTCTCGCGGTGTCCACGGTCTACGACGGCGTGCGTCTGCCGCGTCTCTACCGCGTGCAGGACGCCGCGACCGGCCGCACGATCGTCTACATCCGGCCCGACAGGAGCTTCGATCTGCCCGGCATGATCGGGCAGGTCATCGGCGTGATCGGCCGGCCGATCTTCGAGGAGGAGCTGCGTCTCAACCTCGTCGAGCCGAAGCGGATCGACCTGCTGGCGCAGACGGGCTGACCCCCGGGCGCATGCCCGGCGCATGCCCGGCTCATGCTCCGGCTCATGCCCGCTGGCCCCGGCTGGCCCCCCCCGGCTGACCCTCGCGGGCCGGGGGTCGAGCCGCAGCCGGTGCCCGGTTCCGATCCGCCACGGCGCGGTCTATACTCGTCGCCTCAACCGGCGTTCTCGCCGATGACAGGAGACGTCGGTTCGAAGGGGCGTTAGCTCAATTGGGAGAGCACTGCCTTTGCAAGGCAGGGGTTGTCGGTTCGAGTCCGATACGCTCCATTTCAATCGCTCCGTCCGCCGGTTTGCCTGCGTCGGCGCCGCGCGGGTTCACGCGCGAATGGCGCGCACGGAACCTGAGACAAGCGAACCTGAGACAAGCGCCTGAGACAAGGGAACCCGGACCGGGACGGTTGACGTCGCGCACCGTCATCGCGAATCGTCGTCGTCGTCGCCCTCACGGTCGTCTTCGTGATCCCACGTCGTTGTCCCGTCGCCGGCCTTGCGCACGGTGTGCGTCTGCAGACGCACGTCGTGCACATCACGGAGCCACGATATCCTCCCGGGTACCGCGATGCTCTTCCGCTTCAGCCTCTACGGCTTCCTCAAGAACCAGCGCTACTTCGAGGCGTTCCTGGTCCTCGCCTTTCTCGACAAGGGGCTCGACTTCTTCGCGATCGGTCTGCTCGTCGCCTTGCGCGAGCTGACGGTGAACCTGTGCGAAGTGCCGTCGGGCGTCGTCGCGGACGTCTTCGGGCGTCGCGGGTCGATGATCTTCGCCTTCGCCGCCTACATCGCGAGCTTCCTCACGTTCGGCTTCGCCGACGCGCTGCCGCTGCTCATGATCGGCATGGTCCTTTACGGCTTCGGCGAGGCGTTCCGCAGCGGCACGCACAAGGCGATGATCTTCGCGTGGCTGCGCAGCCAGGGACGCGAGGCCGAACGCGTGCGCGTCTACGGGTTCACGCGCTCGTGGAGCAAGTTCGGGTCGGCCTTCTCGGTCGTGGCGGCGACCGTGATCGTCGTCCTCAGCGGCGGGTACGACGTGGTGTTCTTCGCATCGGTGATCCCGTACGCACTCGGGATCGTGAACTTCCTCGCGTATCCGAAGACGCTCGACGGCGACCGCGCCGGACCGCCGGGCCTGCGGGTGCTCGTCCGGCACTTCGCGGACACGTCGCGTGCGGCGCTCCGGCACGGCCCGCTCCGCCGGCTGTTCCTCGAGTCGATGGGCTTCGACGGCGTGTTCACCGCCGTGAAAGACTACCTCCAGCCGGCGCTCGAGGCCGTCGCCATCTCCGCAGCGGCGTCGCTGGTCGCGACCGGCGTCGATCCGGGAGCAGCCGACGCGCGACGCACGGCGCTGTTCGTCGGTCCCGTGTACTTCGTCCTGTACCTGCTGGCGGGTGCGGCCAGTCGCATGTCGCATCGCCTCACCGAAACCTCCGGCGGCGAAGGCGGCGCGTCGCGCGCGCTGTGGGTCGCGGTCGCGACCGTCTACGCCGGCATGCTCGCCGCGGCGGCCCTCGGCGCCGCGTGGCCGCTCATCGCGTCGTTCGTCCTCCTCCACGTGGTTCACAACCTGTGGCGCCCGATCCTGATCGGCCGCTTCGACACACACGGCGACATCGCCCAGGGCGCGTCGCTGATGTCCGTCGAGAGCCAGGGCCGCCGGGTGGCCACGATGTTCGTCGCGCCGGTGCTCGGTCTCGCGGTGGACCTCGCGCGGGA
The DNA here is from genome assembly GCA_964638815.1 of uncultured Isosphaeraceae bacterium. Lineage (GTDB taxonomy): Bacteria > Planctomycetota > Phycisphaerae > Phycisphaerales > SM1A02 > CAZXBB01. The sequence continues at coordinate 3,158 of CAZXBB010000132.1, read as the reverse complement.
GCACGATCCGGCGACGTCGATGTGGCCGGTCGGATGCGTCGGCCTCGCGATCGCGATCGTGTTCGTCGTCGCGGGAAGGGCCCGCGGCGGCGGCGATGGTCGGGGATGACCCGCGTCGTCCCGGCGCCGCAGGCGGCGCGCTCCGCGGTTGCCGCGGCGCAAAGGCGGTTCCGCTGCCGCTGCGCGCCCGCGCGCTCAGGACCCCGTGTCCGCGATCGGATCCGCGTACAGAACGTAAATGCTCGACGAGTTGAACGGCCGGTTGAGCGCCATGTCCACGGTGGACGTGAACGGGTACGGCACGTCGGGCCGGGCGTTGTTGACCTGGATGATCTCGCCGCCCACCTGGTTGCCGTACTCGTCGAAGAAGGTGATCGCGATGCCGATGTTGCGGACCTCGTCCGACGCGTTGACCACGCTGCCCGAGATCGTCATCGAGCTGAAGTCGAGGTCTACGTTGGCGCCCAGCGGCCGCAGATACCGGCCGATCAGCGGGTCATAGTCCACGCGCACCGCGTGCTCCTCGCGTGTCTGGTACGAGTAGCCCATCCGGCTCGTCATCACGTCGAGACCGATGTGGGCGAAGCCGGCGTCGCGGAAGCGCGAGCGGCGCTCGGCCTCCGCGTTCTCCCGGGACCGCCCGGCCCGCTGCTCCGCCTGCCGCGCGGCGCGCTCCGCCCGATGCGCCTCACGTCGCTCGCGAAGCTCGTCCGTGCGCCGCTGCCGCGCCTCGCGTTCGGCGATCGCCTTCACTCCCCTGTACTGCCCGAAGTCGTCACCGAACTCGTGGTGGTCCGAGATGAACTGCCGCAGCTCCGCCAGCTCCTCCTCCGCCGCCGACGCAGCCATGCGCGCCTCGGCGAGCTGCCGGCGAAGTATGTTGATCTCCTCGCTGAGCAGCGCGACCTCGTCGAGAAGCATCTCGACCGCGCTGCGCGACGACTCGACGGTGCGCACCGGCTCCGCCCCACCGGGCGGCGGGTCGTCCTGCGGCCCGGCGAAGAGAGCGACGGACACGGTGAGCAGCGCGGCGCTGCCGCCGGCGATCAGGGTGGGGATGCGTTTCATCTGGCGGGCTCCTCGGGTCTTCCCTGTTCACATGATGCCCACGGGGGGGGCCTCCTGTCGCCTTCTAACCCGGAAAACCGGTGCACGCCGGGTCAGGGCGCGTCCGGTTCCCCGCCGCCGAGCCCCTCGGCGAGCTCGCCACGGAGTTCGCGGGCGCGACCGACGACGTCGGCCCGCAGCACGTCGGCATCGGGCTCGGTCGCCTCGAGCACGTAGTGCCAGTGCACGTTGGCCTGGAAGTTCATCGGGATGATCTCGACGAAGAGGTCCATCGGGATGTTGTCCCACAGCGGCGGCACCGCGTTGCCGCCGGTGAGCAGCGGCTCGTGCTGGGGCTTGACGAGCCGCACGTCGTACGTGCCGTAGTGCACGAAATCGACGTCCACCGGCGTGCGCCCGACCTCCCGATCGTTCACCCAGACGAGGGCTCCTGACGGCTCGGAGGTGATGTGAATGGTGCGCTGGACGCAGCCGGGGAGGAGCAAGGCGGCGAGGAGGAGCACACGGGTCAGCGTGAGGGTCGGCGTGAGGGTCGGCGTGATGGTCGGCGTGATGGTCGACATGATCGCGATTCTACCCCGCATGATCCACGAAGCGGGCGGGCTGACGTCGGCGGGGCGGTCTCCGCGGCCTCCGCCTCCTCCGCACCCGGGACGGTATCCTCCAGGACCCATGCACCACGTCCTCGGCCAGCCCGGAGCCATCGACACCCTCCGCCGCGCGCTGCGCAGCGGGCGCCTGCAGCACGCGTGGATCTTCTCGGGTCCGCGCGGCATCGGGAAATTCACGACCGCCGTCGAGTTCGCGCGCATCCTGCTCGATCCCGCGGCCGGCCCGAACCTCGCCGGCGACATCGAGGCGGATCCCGACGGCCGCACGTCACGTCTCGTCGATACCGGGGCGCATCCCGATCTGCACGTGATCCGCAAGGAGCTCGCGCTCGTCTCCGACATCGCGGAGCTGCGGCGGAAGAAGCTCTCCAACATCCCGATCGACGTGCTGCGTCAGAACATGATCGGGGGGCGGACCTCCGACGGTCAGTTCCACGAGGGTCCGGCCAACCTCACGTCGAGCCTCGGCCACGGCAAGGTGTTCATCGTCGACGAGGTGGAGCTCATCGACGCCAACGGGCAGCACGCGTTGCTGAAGACGCTCGAGGAGCCGCCGGCCGGCACGTACATCATCCTCGTCACGTCGCATCCGGAGCGACTGCTGCCGACGATGCACAGCCGCTGCCAGCACGTGCGTTTCGGCCCGCTCGACGATGCGGCCATGAGGGCGTGGTTCGAGCGTCGCGAGCTCAGCGCGAGCGAGGACGAGCTCGCGTGGGTGACGGCGTTCTGCGACGGCTCGCCGGGCCTCGCGATGACGGCGCTCGAGTACGGCTTCCACGCGTGGCATCGCGCGCTCGCGCCGCATCTCGCGGAGCTGGAGGCCGGAGGCTTTCCCGTGGCGATGGGCGAAGCAATGGCCGAGCTCACGGCGTCGTTCGCGACCGCGTGGGTCAGGAACAACCGCAACGCGTCGAAGGACGCCGCGAACAAGGACGCGACCGCGTACCTGATCAGCCTCCTCGCGGCGTACGCCCGCCGCCGCCTCGCCGAGGCGACGGGCGATGAAGCCCGGCGCCGCATCGAGGTGGTCGAGCTCCTGAGGGACGCCGAGCGGCAGATCGCCGGGAACGTGAACATGAAGCAGGCGCTCGAGAACCTGGTGGTGCAGTGGGCGCGGGTGGAGCAGGCGGCGGCGGTGTAGCCGCTGTGCCCCCCCGTGTGCCCCGGTCCTTGGCTCGGCAAGGGCCGGGTGAGCAACGAACGTCCAGAAGCCGTCGTTCCATCGGTACACCACCCGGCCCTGTCAGAGCACAGGACCGGGGCACACTTCGTCTGTGTCATGCAACGAAGCTGCGAAGCACGAGCGCGCCCCGTGTGCCCCAGTCCTTGGCTCGGCAGGGCCGGGTGGGCAACTACGGTCAGAAGCCGTCGTTCCATCGGTACACCACCCGGCCCTGTCAGAGCACAGGACCGGGGCACAGTTCGATGACGGCAAAGCAATGTCCCGTGTGCCCCGGTCCTTGGCTCGGCAAGGGC
>CAZXBB010000131.1:0-5378 GCA_964638815.1 uncultured Isosphaeraceae bacterium | reverse complement strand
CGTCCGGGGAACGACCGGCGGGCAAGCCACCGAAGGCTCATCGCCCACGCCCGCGGCTGGAGCACGGAGCCCATCATGGCGATCGCCCGCAGAGGCTGGTAGTCGCGCAGTCGCACGAGGCCGCGAATCAGACGCAACTGCTGCTGCACGATCTTGAGGGGCGGCGGCCGCAGCGACGGGTCGATGAGCGGCAGGTACCGCTCGCGCATCGTCGCGAGCTCGCGGTCGAGGAGATCCGGACGGGCGCGCATATGCGCGGTGATCGAGCGGTGCCCCCAGTACTGGTCCACGAGCGGCTCGTTCAGCAGGAGCAGATCGCCGTGCATCAGGAGGCGCGCGTACCACCACGTGTCCTCACCCGAGTAGACGTCGGTGAGCCGCTCCCAGACGACGCCGTCGTCGACGAGACGCCGCGGCACCATGATCTGCGAAGGGATCCCGATCTCGACGTCCTGGATGTACATCGCCAGGTGCACGCGCCGCTGCTCGATCCGCTCCAGCGTCGCGCGATCGCTCTTGCGCGCCACGCGCCGGAGCACGCCGTCGACGTACCGGTCCGAGAGACACGACACGACGGCGATGCGGTCGCTCGAGTCCACCGCCCCGACGAGCCGCTCGAGACAGGTCGGCTTGAGCGCGTCGTCGTCGAAGAGCGGCTTGATCCACTCGCCGCGCGCCAGACGCAGCGCGTGGTTCATGTTGCCCACCTGCCCGCGCGGGCCGGGGTTCCGTACGACGCGTATGCGACCGTCCTCGCGCGCGAGCATCCGGAGCATCGCCCACGAGGCGCCGGGCTCCGCCTCGTCGTCGCTGATTACGACCTCCCAGTCGTCGAAGGTCTGTGCGCGAACGCTGGCGATCGCGCGGTGCAGCATCTGCGGGCGCTTGAAGGTTGGAATGACTACGCTGACGATCGGCATCGGCCCCCCTTGCGGGCGATCCCTCTCGTCTTCGCGTGGGAGCATGGTAGCGGCCGGGCGCGGCGGCCCAAAGCCGCAATCCCGACGAAAGCCGGTTATCCCCAATCGGGGATTACAATCGTCGCCCCCGATGGAAGCCCCCCAACCGCCTCACCGCACGGACCGTTCGCTTGAGGGCCACCGCCGCGACTGGGAGGCGCTCGCCGAGGTCGACCCGCTCTGGGCGATCCTCACGACACGCGAGCGGCGGGGCAATCGCTGGGACCCCGAGGCCTTCTTCCGCACCGGCGAGCAGGAAGCGGCGACCGTCATCGCGCGGATGCGAGCCCTCGGGCGCCCGCGGCGGCGCGACGCGCTCCTCGACTTCGGCTGCGGCGTCGGCCGGCTCACGCGCGCCTTCGCTCCGCACTTCGCTTCGTGCGTCGGCGTGGACATCGCCGGGCCCATGATCGCGAAGGCCCGCGCGCTGAACGCGGACGTCATCAACTGCCGCTTCGAGCTGAACCCCGCGCCGGACCTCGCGCTCTTCGGCGACGGCGCGTTCGACATGGTGTTCTCGACGCTCGTGCTCCAGCACCTGCCGGACCGCGCCGGCATCGGGCGCTACATCGCCGAGTTCGTACGCGTGCTCCGGCCCGGGGGCCTTGTCGCCTTCCAGCTCCCCTGCCACATCGCGCGGAGGCACCGCCTGCGCCCGCGGCGGCACGCGTACCGGCTGCTCCGCGGCCTCGGCCTCCCGGATCGCTTCCTCCATCACCGTCTGAACCTCACGCCGATGCGGGAGACCTTCGTGCCGGTCGAGCAGGTGTGCGGCTGGCTCGCGGCCTGCGCCGCCGAGGTGCTGGCGGTGGACCGGCGGCCGACGCCCGGGCTCGAGAGCGCCACGTACTGGGTCACGGTCGACCGGTGACTCCGCCGCGACATCCCCGCCGATCCGCGGAATCCGGCGCGGGCGATGAACGGGATTGAACGGACACGAACGGGTCATCGCCCCGGGAAACGGCCGGACCCGGCCGGCGGGGGCATCTATCGTGTCGTGGCAAAGGAGATCGCCCATGAGACCCCAGCTCCCGACGGTCATCGCGCTCGCGTCGGCCCTGCTCGCCGGTTCCGCCGCGGCGAGCCCGGCGGACGACGGTGCGGATTACGAGATCATCCCGCTGACGGGCCTGACCCCGCGCACGTTCGGCGTCGCAGCGATCAACGACAGCACCGAGGTCGCCGGCATGATCTTCCCCGATGCCGGTGAGCCGGCGCGGGTGTTCGTATGGCGTGACGGAACTGTCGCGTCGCGCGACCTGCCGGGGCCCGGCGCGAGCGTGCTCGGGATGAACGAGAACGGCGTCGTCGTCGGGGTCGCGGAGGGCACGGACGCACCGGTGGTGTTCGTGTGGGACAGCCGGACGGACGCCTACGCGATCGTGCCGGCGACGCTGAGCGTGTGGCCGGCCGACGTCAACGAGGATCTGCTCATCGCCGGCGCCGACCGGGAGTTCCTCCACGGCGTCGCGCTCGACGGCGTGACGGGCGCCCACCAGACGATCGCGTTCGGTGACATTCCGGAGGAGCGCGTCGGCACGCCCGGCGCGCTGGCCGTGAATCGCGCCGGCGTGGTCGTCGGCGCCGAGGTGATCTTCCTTCCGGATGAGGGCTTCTACCAGGAGACGCCGTACACGTGGACGGAGACCGGCGGGATCGTCTCGCTGCCGACGCTCGATCCGGGCTTCGGGGGGCGCGCGATCGACGTCAACGTGCACGGATCGATCGCCGGGATCGTGTTCGACGACAGTGCCGGCATGCAGACCGCGCTCTGGCCGGCCGGTCTCGACGAGGTGCGGAACCTCGGCTCGCCGTTCAACTTCTTCGTCTCCGAGGCGACGGCGATCAACGCCCGCGACGAGATCGCGGTGCTCGCGCCGAACGACCTGTTCGGCTACACGCGCGCCTTCGTCTGGCGGGACGGCGCCTTCATCGATCTCAGCAGCTTTGCGCCGCCCGACCGCTTCACGATCCGCCCGGTGGACCTCAACGACTCGGGCGAGATCCTCGTGCAGCTCAGCGACGAGATCGGACGCACGATCCTGGACATCGTCATCATGCGTCCCGTCGGCGTCGCGCCCGACGCCGACCTCGACAACGACGGCGACGTCGATTTCCAGGACCTGCTCCTGCTCCTCGGCGCGTGGGGGCCGTGCGATCCCGTGTGTCCGGAGGATCTCGATCACGACGGCGCGGTGACGTTCGCGGATCTGCTGCTCCTGCTCTCGGGCTGGACGAGCGCGCCCGCGCCGGCGTGAGGCGGGCCGCGGGGATCGGCGGGTGGGGGTGTCGGCGGGTCGGCGGGTCGGCAGAGCCACCGCCACCGCCGTCGCCGCCGCCGGTCGTCGCGCACGGGAGATCGACGACGAACCGCGACGACGAACCGCGACGACGAACTGCGACGACGAACTGCCACGACGACCCGCGATCACGGCCCGCGACGCGCGACAACGACTCGCGACAACGGTGCGCGAGCACAATCGTCGCATCACACGCGCCGGCACGAATGGAGGTGCTTGCGTCCCGTCAGGGGCACACACCCCATGAGCCCAGCAGGACGACCACGTCCTGGAAATCCACGGAGCAGTCGCCGTTGACGTCGCCGGGGCACGACGTCTCGCACGGCGCCGGGCACGGTCCCCACTCGCCGAGGATCACGAGCAGGTCGGCGAAGGTGACGGCGCCGTCCGCAGGCACCGGCGCGATGTCGCCGGGACACGGCAGGATGCCGGACGCGTCGAGCGCCAGGTACGCCGAGCCGAGGGCCGCGCCGGCCGCATCGATGATGTCCGCGGTGAAGTAGAGGATCCCCGCGTCCGTCAGGAAGCCGTCGTCGTTGTTGAAGACGTTCACGAAGACGTTGTCGTCGTAGACGCCGTTGCCGTCGAGGTCGACGGGGTCGCCCTGCCTCACGAGGACCGTGTCGCCGTTGCGGACGAGCACCGCGTCGGCCGCGACGTCCGGATTGCCCGTCGTGCCGCCGACGACGTAATTGCCACGATCGTCTCCCCCCATCCAGAAGTAGGTCGCCGCGAACAACGCGTCGGAGAAGACCTCGCTCGACCCGGTGACGATCGAGCTGCCGCCGAGAGCGACGACCCGGCCGTTCCGCACGACCCAGTCCTGCACATCAACGTTGTTGCCGCGCACGAACCAGAAGCCGCCGGGATCCATGGCGACCTCGCCGATCGACGACACCGGCGAGACGAGGCTGGAGCCGCCCACCGGTGAGTTCTCCTGGATGACGACGACGTCGTCCACCACGGCGACGTCATCGCCCGTCGTCGCGCCGATCAGGTCGCCCTGCGCGATGTAGTGCATGCCGTCGGTGCTCGTGTAATGGTCCTCGGTGTCGAAGGCCTCCCACGTCTCCGCGGCCCCGCCGGCCTGGCCCGCCGGGACGCTCACTCCGGACTGCGCGACGATCGCGAGCCCGCGGACGAGGAAGTCGTCGGAGCCTGACGGGAGCGCGCCGATGGTGGACGGCGCACGGAAGGCGACGGTCAGCCCGTCGTCGAGCACGGTGGGCGAATCGAGCGTCGTGCCGTAGAACTCGGTGGGCATCCCCGGAACCGGGAGCCCCTCCTGCGCCACGGGGAGCCAAGCGAGCCCGTTGAAGAGCACGATGTACTCGTCCGTTGCCGTCGGTCCGTCGGTGTTCGTTGCGAACGCGTAGTTGCCGCCGTTCTCGATGCTCAGGTTCCGCTCGATGGGGCCCGCGTTCTCCAGCGCAGTGGGTGACCCGAAGGCGGTTCCTTCGCGCACGACCGTGTCGCCGGCCAGGCCCGCTCCGACGATGATGATCTCGTCCTCGGTCGTCGCGAGATCGGACGACGCGGAGATGATCCAAAGCGCTCCGTCCGGGCTCCGGTACGGCCGGTCGAACGCGGTGAAGACGGTGCCGGCGGGAACGTCCGCACCCGCGGGTACCAGCGACGTCGGATCTGCGGGAATCTCGGAGTAGATGACGCGAATGGTCTGAGCCGAAACGAGCGAAGCCGTACCGACGAGCGTGCCGACGGCGGCGAACAGCGAGAGGCGTTTCATCGTCTTTTCTCCCAGGTAGATGATCAGGTGCGTGTCGGCGCCGATGCTAACGCGCGATCCGGCTCGTATCTACTTTCCGGACGCGTTTCCGGACGCGTTTCCGGACGCGCTTCCGGACGCGCTTCCGGACGCGGTTCCGGACGTGAAAGGACCGTTCTCCACGGGGTCCGCGCGGCGGCGGGCGATGCGGGAGCCCGGAGCCGGGCTGCGGATTCCGGGAATAACGCCGCGTCCGGCGGCGCAAACGCTCTCGTTCGCTCTGTGCGGATCGGGCAAGGGGCGGGAACCAGCGCGCGTCTCAGCCGCGACACCGATCACGACGATGATGCCCGGAGCGACGCGAACCCCCTCGACCTCATCGACACCAACGTG
>CAZXBB010000130.1:0-3623 GCA_964638815.1 uncultured Isosphaeraceae bacterium | reverse complement strand
GCCAAGGACCGGGGCACACTGATCTCCTGTGCTCTGACAGGGCCGGGTGGTGTGTGTCCCGTGTGCCCCGGTCCTGTGCTCTGACAGGGCCGGGTGGGTCACCCATGGAAGGACGGCTTCCGACGTTCGTACCCCACCCGGCCCTTGCCGAGCCAGGGACCGGCGCACACGTTGACGTCAGACGCGCTCGCCGTACGGCCCCGGCGCGAAGAGATGCACGTCCGGCGGCGCGACGTGCAGCACGACGCGCTCACCGACCTGGATGCCGCAGCGGTTCCCGTCGCGCGCAACGATCTCCGCGGAACCGATCGTTCCGCGAACGTCCGTGTACGCACCGAGCGGCGCCACCTCCGTCACCGCGATCTCGAAGACGCAGCCGGCGCCCCGCCCGATGCGAAGGTCCCCGGGACGGACCCCCAGCACGACCTCGCCGCGGTCGCCGAGACGCCCCGCGATCGCATCCGGCAAGGGCAGCGTGAAACCATCGCCGTCCGTGAAGACGACCGCGTCGCCTTCGCGGCGCACGCGACCCTCCACGAAGTTCATCGGCGGGCTTCCCAGGAACGCCGCGACGAAGCGGGTCGCGGGCCGCTCGTACAGCTCGAGCGGCGCGCCGACCTGGAGCAGGCGGCCGCCGGCCATCACCGCGAGCCGGTCACCCAGCGTCATCGCGTCCTCCTGGGCGTGGGTGACGTAGATCGACGTCGTCGGCGCCGCCGCGTGCAGCCGGCGCAGATCGGCGCGGAGCCGGTGCCGCAGCGACGCGTCGAGATTGCTCAGCGGCTCGTCATAAAGAGCGCACGCCGGCCGCCGCACGAGGACGCGCCCGATCGCGACGCGCTGCTGCTCGCCGCCGGACAGCGCCCGCGGCCTGCGGTCGAGGAGGTCGCCGAGGCCGAGGAGCGCCGCCGCCTCGTCCACCCGCCGGGCGATCTCCGCTTTCGCCGTCCCGCGCATCCGCGGTCCGAAAGCGAGGTTCCTGCGGGCGGTGAGGTGCGGGTAGAGCGCGTAGTTCTGGAACACCATCGCCACGTCGCGGTCGCCGGGAGGGACGTCGTTCACGACGCGCGCGCCGATCCGGATCGTGCCGGACGTCACCTCCTCGAGACCCGCGACGAGACGCAGCGTCGTGGTCTTGCCGCATCCCGACGGACCGGCGAGCACGAGCATCTCACCGTCCGCGATCGCGAGCGTGAGGGCGTCCACGGCGCGGACGGCGCGGGGGTAGGTCTTCGTGACGGCTTCGAGCGTGAGTCCGGGCACGGTGAACACGATAGCGGTCGCGGCAGGGACCCGGATCTCCCCGGGCTCCGGGACCGGGCGGCGTTTCCGGCACGGGTTCCGCCCCGACCGAACGGGAGCTCACTTCGCGGTCTTGTCGCGCAACCACTTCATCAGTCGCTCCCGCCCCCACGTGTTCACGCACCTCTCCGCGGTCAGCCACCCGCGGCGCGCCGTCAGCACGCCGTAGCGAAGCTGGTCGATGTCCGCCGGACTGTGGGCATCGGTGTTGATCGCGATGAGCGCGCCCGCTTCGACGGCCGCGCCGACATGCGTGTCGCGGAGGTCGAGCCGCGCCGTGTTCGCGTTCACCTCGAGGGCGGTCCCGTGCTCCGCGGCGGCGCGGATGATCGTCGCCATGTCCGGCTGGAGGCCTTCGCGCCGGTTCACGTAGCGGCCGGTGGGGTGGCCGATGATGTGCACGAGCGGGTGCCTCACCGCGGCGAGCAGGCGGCGCGTCGCGGTCTCCCGGTCCTGGGCGAGCGCGACGTGCGGCGACGCCACGACGATGTCGAGCTGCGCGAGCACGTCGTCTTCGTAGTCGAGACGGCCGTCGGAGAGGATGTCCACCTCGCTGCCCGCCAGGACGCGAATGCCGCGGAGCTTCGCGTTGACTGCCCGCACCGTGTCAACGTGCTCGAGCAGACGCTCGACGCTGAGCCCGTTCGCCTGCCCGCTCGACTTCGAGTGATCGGTCACCGCGATCGTGTGGTACCCGCGCGACTTCGCCTCGCGGGCGAGCTCCTCGATCGACATCCTGCCGTCCGACGCGACGGTGTGCGCGTGCAGCTCCGCGCGGATGTCGCCGATCGTGACGAGGTTGGGCAGCGGGCGCTCCAGCTCGCCGCGGTCCTCCCGCAGTTCCGGCGGGATCCACGGCAGGTCGAGCGCGGCGTAGATCTCCTCCTCCGTGGCGGCGGCGACGGGCGCGACCCCGCGCTTCTGCGGCGCCGCGTCGTCGTCGCCGTCGCCGGCGGGGAAGAGACCGTACTCGTTGAGACGCAGCTTCCTCCTGATCGCCCGTTCCCGCAGGAGGATGTTGTGCTGCTTCGAGCCCGTGAAGTACAGCAGCGCCGCGCCGAACGCTTCGGGCTCGACGATGCGCAGGTCAACCTGGATCCCGCGGGCGAGGCGGACGGACGACTTCGTCTCGCCCGCCGCGAGCACCTGCTCGACGCCGTCCATCGTCCGGAACGCCTCCGCGAGATCGGCCGGGGCGTCCGCGGCGGCCACGATGTCGATGTCGCCGATCGTCTCCCGTCCCCGTCGCAGTGAGCCGGCGAACTCGATGCGGCGGACGCCGGGGAGCGCGCCAAGCGCCCCGACGATCTCCTCCGCCGTGACCATCGCCGGCCCGAGCCTCGACCGCCGCGAGCTGCGCGAGGCGAACTCCAGCGACGATTTCAGGTTCTCGATGGTCTTCTCGCCCATGCGGGGCAGTTCCTTCAGCGCGCCCGAGTCGATCGCAGCCCGGAGCGAATCGAGATCCGTCACCCCCGCCTTCTCCCACATGAGCCTGACCGTCTTCGGCCCGAGCCCCGGGATCTTCAGCACGTCGAGGAGTCCGCGCGGAATCGCCTCGAGCAGCACGGCGTGCTCCCTGACCGCGCCCGTCTTGACGAACTCGATGATCTTCTTCGCGCTCGCGTCGCCGATGCCGTCGATCGCGCGCAGCGCCCCGGGATCGTCCGCGAGCGTCGCGACGTCCTCGCTCATGTCCTTCAGGATGCGCGCGACCCGCGCGTGCGCCGCGACCTTGAAACGGTTCTCGCCCATCAGCTCGAGGATGACGGACATTTCTTCGAAGATCCGGGAGAGATCGGCGTTGGCGGGCACCGGGAGAGTGTAGGGCACGAGGGCATCAAGCGACGAAGGAGCGAACGGCTCGCGTGCTCGACCTGCGCAACCGACTTGACGGGCTCGACCCGCGCGACGGGCTTGACCGGCTCGACCCGCGTGACCCGCGTGATCATGCGTCCGCGGCACGAACCTCCGTGGCCGGGCGTCGTCGCGCCTTCAACGTTGCGGCCCGTGCGGCCGGGCGGCGCATGTCACTCAGCGTCACTCAGCGTCACCCCACGTCGCCCAGCCCGAGCGCCTTCCCGTGCGCCTTGAGCAGCCGCCGTTTCAGCAACGCGTCGCGCTCGCCACTCAACGTCGGATTCTCCTTCACCCACTCCGTCGCGTCGCGGCGGGCCATGCGCAGCAGCGCGAGGTCGCGCGGAAGCTCCGCCACGAGGAACGGGGCGACGCCCGACTGGCGGGCGCCGAAGAGCTCGCCCGGGCCGCGGATCGCGAGGTCGCGCTCGGCGATCTCGAAGCCGTCGTTCGTCGCGGCGATC
>CAZXBB010000129.1:0-7421 GCA_964638815.1 uncultured Isosphaeraceae bacterium | reverse complement strand
GTCGAGCCGGCCACCGCCAGCGTCTCGCCCTCGGCCAGCGTTCCAAGCAGGGTGCTCAGGCCGATCGTCGTCGCTGCGAAGAGGGCCGCGAGCACGCCCGTGACGATGGCGTACGCCAGGGATCGACTGATCAGCCGATCGATGTCATAGAGGCGATACCGGAGGATGGCGATGGCGATGCTCACCGGGACGAACGTACTCGAAACGCCGTAGATGGCCAGCGGTATGCCCGATGCGCCGAGTCCGGCGAGGCCGATCACCGCCGTGAGCACCAGGGACACGAGCGTGGCGCCCACGGCGGCCAGGAACCATTTGATCTGCTGGCGCTCGATCTCGTGCGCGTGTCGGTACTTCGAGACGATCGCGCCGATGTAGAGCGGCACGGCCGCAATGATCCAGACGATCAGAACTGGCGCCATCGGAAGGCCGGCCGCACCGCGTAGATCGGGCCCGACGCCGAGCGGATTCTGGATCGCGGGGAACATCTGAAGGTTTCCGGGCTGGACGAGCCACACGGCCCAGTAACCGATGAGGCTGATCAGGAAGATGGGCCGTATCACGTCCCATCCTCGGGAGAGGCTTCGGCCACTCGGGAACACCAGCGGGAGGTAGAGCGCGAGTCCCGTGGCCGCGCTCAGGACCTGGGTCAGCCACGCCATGACCGCGGCGACCCGTCGGTCCGCGTCGGATCCGTCGGCCCACGCCGACGACATCACCGCTGCCGTCAGGATCGATAGGGCGTATGCCGCGCCGATGACGAGGGCATAGCGGCCGACGCTGTTTTCGGGTCGCCTGACGACGAGCACAGCGCCGACCGTCGCCCAGGTGATGCCGAGGATCACGAAGACCACCATCCTCGGATCGTCCATCCCGAACACGTTGGGAACCATGGCGACCGGGTCGGCGAGCCGAAGTCCCAGACCCCCGATGCCGCCTGCTACGGTGATGAGCCAGCCGATGGCGGCGAAGGACTTTGCCCAGGTTGGCGCCCCGCCGCGACGGGCGGCCGTGGTCATCGCCGTGCCTCGCGCAGGCGGGCGATGCGAGGCATCACCGGAGCCACAGTCCGGTCTTTGCCGGATGGAATGTGCGATCGATCACGCCGAGCAGATCGGCCTCGACGCGGTCGAGATCGACGTCGTTGCGCAGTCGTGCGCTCATCGCCTGAACCGTGAGCGCGGCGTCGTAACTGGACCGGTCGAACCGCCGGTCGACGATCGCCTGGGCGCGCCGGCGGATCGGGCCGAAGAGGGCGGCGACGAGCAGGGTCGACCCGGCAACGGCGATCGTCTGCCCCTCGGCGAAGGAGCTGAGGGCGACCCCAAATGACAGCGCGGCCACCCCGAATACCGCTGCGAGCACCGCCGTGACCGCGGCGTAGGCAAGGGTCCGGCTGATCAGCCGATCGATGTCATACAGGCCATGCCGGAGGATCGCGATTCCGATCGCGATCGGGACCAGCGCGCCGGCGAACCCGAAGACGACCAGCCCAGCCTCCGGCGGCTCGTTGGTGACCACCGCGCCCACGGCCGCGACACCGACCCCGCAGATCGTCACGAGGATGGCGAGGACGAACCACTTGAGTTGCTGTCGACTGATGGTATCGGCCATCCGATACCGCGAGACGAGCGACCAAGTGAGGACGGGAACGACGGCCGACGAAAACGCCGCCAGGGACTGCGAAACATTCTGTCCGAGGAACGGCCGCAGGTCCGGACCGATCCCGAAGGGGTTGTCGATCGTCGAGAAGAGGTGGAGCGGGCCTGGTCGGATCAGGAAGACGAAGAGGGACACGACGGGGAACCCGATCGCAGCGAGCCGGATGATCCGATCCCATCCCGGCGTGTGGCCTCGACCCGACGGGAAGATGAACCCAAGCCCGAAGACCAGGCCACCGATGGTGGTGAAGAACACGGTGAACCAGCCGGCGAGGCCGGCGGTCGCGGCTCCAGCAGGTCCGTCGGCCACCGCCGATCCCGTGATCGCGGCGCTCAGCCCCCCGAGCGCGTACCCCACGCCGATCAGGACCATGCACCACCCGACGGCGTTGCCCGGACGGCGCACGACGAGCAGCGCCCCGACCGAGGCGAACGCGACACCGAGGAGTTCCATCCCAACGAGCGCCGTCGGCCCGAACCCGAACACGCCCGGAAGGAGCGGCGCCGGATCGACGATGCGGAGGGTGAGCGTGGCCACCGCAGCGACAAGCGCCGTCACCGATCCGACGATCGCGAATGGCCGGGCCAGGTGCAGCATCATCGGGCGTTGGTCGTCAGACAGGAGCCCGTTCGTGCAGCCGGCATGGGGAACATGCGGGTATCCTCACCCTCGGACGTCACTGGAACGTTACGGAACTGCCATCAGAGTGGTTACCGTTACGGCGTGACCACGATACGCCGCCCGCCTCGGCTCGATATCCGGCTCCTCGGGCCTCCGGAGGTGCTGGTCGACGGCGCCCCGCTCGTCGTGGACACCCGCAAAGCCGTCGCGATCCTCGTCCTGCTGGCGGCGGAGGGCCGGGCGTTCGCGCGCGATGAGCTTGCAGCGCTGCTCTGGCCCGATGCCGATGCGGCGGCGGCCGGCGGCGCGCTGCGACGGACCCTGTCGACGCTCCGCGCGGCGGCTGGCCACGACACGGTCATCGTCGATCGCGCAAGAGTGGCGCTCGATCCCGACCAGGTCCGCATCGACCTCGCGGAGCTCGAGCGCCTCGCGCGCTCGGACACCCGGCGTTCCTTGACCGCGGCCGCGGCCCTGGCGCGCGGCCCTTTCCTCGCTGGCTTCAATCTGCGCGACAGCCCCGAATTCGATGATTGGCGGGCGGCGCGGGCCGTCGCCGTCGAACGGACCGCGATGAGCGTCCTGGACCGGCTGGCAACGGCGCAGGAGTCGGAGGGCGACCTGCCCGGCGCCATCGCTGCCGCTTCCCGCCGCCTCGACCTCGATCCGCTCGACGAGGCCGGGTACGTCCGGCTCATGGACCTGTTCGCACGGTCCGGCGACCGCGCGGCGGCGATGCGCCACTACCGGCTGTGCGTCGCCACGCTCGATCGGGAGCTCGGCGTCGTGCCGTTGGCGTCGACGACGGCGCGCTATGAGGCGATCCGGGATGCCGACCAGCCCAGCGGGGCGCTCGCCGCGATGCGCGGACTGCCGGCGGACGCGCCGGACAAGACCGAGCCGCCGGACGATGCCGTCCCTACCGTCGCGCCGCTGGTCGGGCGCGGCGATGCGATGGACCGGCTGGTCGCGGCCAGCCCGTCGGATGACGCCGGACATGGGCGGATCGCGACGCTCATCGGCGAGGCGGGCATCGGCAAGACCCGGCTGGCGGAAGCCCTCGCCGAGCGCATTCGCGACCGAGGTGGCACGGTCCTGACGGCCCGTGCCTACATGGGCGAGCGCGCGATCGCCTATGGGCCGATCGTCGAGCTGCTGCGCTCGGCCCACGCCCACCCGGGCGCGGCCGAACGCCTCGACCCCGATGTCCGTTCGGAGCTGGCACGCCTGCTGCCGGCGATGGCGCCCGGCGGTCGCCCGGGTCGGACGCGCGCCGACGGTCCAGGCGCGCACGCCAGGCTCGTCGCGGCTATCGCCGACGGCCTCGCCGCCCTGACCGCGGGCCCGGTGCCGGGCTGCATCTGGATCGATGACCTGCAGTGGGCCGATGGCGCCACCCTGGAAGCGCTCGATTACCTCGCGCATCGCCTGACGGGACGGCCGATGGTCGTGTTGCTGACCTGGCGCCGGGAGGACCTGGACGAGCAGACCGAACCGGTCGTCAGCCGGCTGGCGGCCCCGCCGGCATTGGTCGTGGAGCTCGGGCGGCTCGATCGGGCGGCGGTCGCCGAGCTGGCCGCGCGCACGACCACGGACCCGGACGTCATCGACCGCCTGTTCGAGTCGTCCGAAGGCCTGCCCCTCTATGTCGTCGAGGCCCTGGCGGCTGGCGGAGGGATGCTGACGACCATGCCGGCCGGCGTCAGGGACGTCCTGCGCGCGCGTCTGGCGGCTGCCGGTGAGACGGCCGGGCAGATCCTCGCGGCGGCGTCGGTGATCGGACGGTCGTTCGACCTGGGCATGGTCCGTCACGCGAGCGGTCGGTCCGAAGGCGAGACGGTGGACGCGCTCGATGAGTTATTGCGGCGCGGTCTCGTTCGAGAAGCGGGACCCGGGTTCGACTTCGCCCACCCCGGCCTTCGCGACCTCGCCTACGAGACCACCAGTCTGACCCGAAGGAAGCTGCTGCACCGCCGCGTCGCCGAGGCGTTGCGACTCGACCTGGCGGGAAGCGGCCGCGACGACCTGGCCCGCCTCGCGCTGATCGCGGCGCATGAACGAGATGGTGGTCGATCGGTGGAGGCGGCAGAGGCATTCCAGCTCGCCGGTGCGCGGGCGGCGGCGATCTTCGCGAACCGCCAGGCCATCGAGCACGATGAGACCGCGCTCTCGCTCGGGCACCCCGACGTCGTCGGCCTGCGCGCTGCGATCGGCCGGCTGCGAACGCGGTTGGGTGACTACGTTGGCGCGATCAGCGCGCTCGAGGCGGCCGCCGCCGCCGCCGCCGACGACACGCTCCCGGAGATCGAGCACGCCATCGCGGGTGCGCAGCTGCGCCGGGGCGACCTGGTGGCAGCCGCGCGGCACCTCGACGCCGCGCTCGGCGGTGCGTCGGATCCGGCGTTCGTGGCTCGCGTGCTGGTCGACCGCAGCATCGTCCTGCGCCTCGGTGGCGACGCACCGGGGGCTCTCGCGGCCGCCCGGGAGGCGCTCGCCGCCGCGGAGCGGGCAGATGACGCGACGGGGATCGGGGCCGCGCATCGCTCGCTGGGTCTCATCGCGCTTGCGTCGGGTGACGCGCACGCCGCCAGGCTCGCATCACGCCAGGCAGTGGCGGCGGCCGACGCGCAGGACCCCACCGGACGCATCGCGGCCCTGACCGGCCTGGCGCTGGCCGAGGCCGCAGCCGGCGATGTAGAAACCGGGGTCGGGCACGGGGTCGCCGCCGCCGACCTGTGTCGAGAGATCGGCGACCGGCACCTGGAGGGTGCGGTCGAGAACCACCTCGCGGACCTGCTCCATGCCGCCGGCCGAGATGACGACGCCATGGTCCACCTTCGTCGTGCGGTGGAAGCCTTCGCGGAGGTCGGCGGCTCTCCAGCGGAATCGGATCCGGGGATCTGGATGCTCTCGGCCTCCTGAGGCGGGCCAGATGCGTTACGGAGCCGCGACGACGAACGGCTGGCCCGGGCGGAACACCAGGTCCGGCCAGGTGCCGGTGATGCACACCGGCCCGTAGGTCCCGGTCTCGAGCGACACGGAGCCCGTGATCGAACCGCCCGCTCCGGGCTCGTCGGAGGCGCCGCCGGCGTCGATGATCCAGTCGGGCAACTGAGGGGTCTCGGAGGCAGGATCGATCGTCGGGAGCAGCGCTTCCAGCTCCTGCCACGTGTGTGGCTCGCGGACGCCGACGATCTGGACGGCGGCCGGGTCGCCGGTGGTGTTCTCGAACGTCAACGCGGCAAGGCCGGGTTTCAGACCGCCTGGCATCTCGAAGGTGCAGGTGGCTCCGTCCCAGCGAACCGCCAGCTCGCCGGCCAGCTCGAAGGGGGTCGCCCGGGCCGGTCCGACGGCCAGCGCATCGACCAGGGCCGATTCGACCGCCCCACGATCCGCGGCCGTCGCGAAGCGAACCGGCCGGCCGGCGTCCTCCCGGGTGACTCGCCCGGTTTCATCCGCCAGCAGCAGCGCTTCCTCCCAGGTCGCGAGGTCCGGCGCGCTCACGGTCAGGGCCGCGAGCTCATCCCAGAGCTGCTGACCGTCGCCGGTGAGGCGCGTGGGGACGCGCGCCAGCAGCTCGAACACGAGGTCCGCACCTGCCGCGGGACGATGCTCGTCGAGACGCTCGGGGAGGTTCGGCGGGATCGGCACGTCGTCCGTCGCGTCGAGTGGCACCAGGCTGATCGGTGTTGCCGTGCCGAAGATCGCCGTGACGGCGGATGGGTCGGCGGCGAGGTTCCATTCGAGGCCGTCGTCGGCAGTGACGTCCTCGACGATGACGTTGCCCGGGACGTCGATCGCGCCGCCCATCGCGTGGATCGCCGCGATCCGGTCCGCGACCGTGGGGTCTGCGATGACGGCGTTCTCGAGGTTGGTCCACGGCCCGAGTGCGACCACCGTGGGCGAGCTCGGGCTCTCGTTCACGGCCCGGGCCAGCAGCGTGGCCGCGTCCTCGGGAACGCCGGTGTTCGGCTGCGGCGGCATCACCATCCCCCAGCCGCCATCCGCGTCGAGCCGCCACTCGTCGGGGAATCGTCGGCCGTCGGGCCCCGGGTCCACGCGGCCGCAGGCGAACGGGATCGCCCCGGCCCCGAATTCCTCGAGCACGTACTGGATGATCAGGCGACCGGAAGCGCAGTTGGTGACCCCGGTCCCGGTCGGGGCGATCGTGACGGCGCGCACGTCGACCTTGGGATCGCGCAGCAGCACGGCCAGCGCCGCGAGGTCGCTGACGTCAACATCGGTATCGACGATGATCGGGATCCGTGCCGTGGGCGGATCGCCGGTGACGAGCGGAGTGTCAGTGGCGTCCGCCGGAGGGCCGCACGCGCCCAGGACCGCGGCCAGGACGACGACGAGAACGGCGCCGGCGCGAGCCCGACGGGATGGCATGCACTGCATGGTAGGCCCCACGACGTGCCGGCCGAAGCATCCGGGCCCACGCGAGACCCGCTGCACAGCCGCGCTCAGCGGGCGCGGACCCCCCGTTCGCCGTCTCCGTGGCGCCCACCGGCCGCCGCAACTTCGGCCAGCGGCGCTAACGACGAATGAGGCCGCCGATCGCTCAGCTCGTTCGTCGTGTCGGCCGCGGGCCGGCGCGTTCGACGTCTGGGCGTCGACAGATCCGTCGAGCGAGCCACTTGGCGGCGGATCGTCGAACGTCGTTCGTCAGTAAAGCCGCTGGGCGAGGTGAAGGCCGCGGGCCCGAGCCCTCAGCGGCCCGTTGGGGCCCGATCCCAGCGCCGTGGCGTTCACGCTCGCCGGGCCGCGCCGGCCATCCGCTCGAGGGCCTCGAGCGTCCGATCGACCTCTGCCGCGGTGTTGTAGTGGACGAGCCCGATGCGCAGCACGCCCCCGACCTCGGCCATGCCGAGTCGCTCGATGAGCCCGGTCGCGTAGAAGTCGCCGTCCCACACGTAGATCCCCTCGCGCCCGAGAGACTCCGCTGCGGTGCGCGGCGCGACGCCGTCGATCGACATCGAGACCGTCGGCACGCGCTCCGCGGCGCGGGCACCGTCGGTGATGCCGTGGATCGTCACGCCGGGGATGGCGCGGAGCCCCTCGATGAGCTGTCCGACGAGCTCGCGCTCGTAGTCCACGATGGCGATCATGCCTGCCACGAGCTCGCGCCGGCGCTCGCT
>CAZXBB010000128.1:0-13185 GCA_964638815.1 uncultured Isosphaeraceae bacterium | reverse complement strand
GGGGCACATGGAGATCCCGCGGAACCCCGTCCACCCACATGACGGGCTGCCGGTAGAAGTCCACCGGTGTTCGGAACACCATGCGGTGGCCGACCACGATGCCGTGATCGTTGATCGCCTGCGCCTCGCTCCGCTGGAAGCCGAAGCCCGCGTGCAGGTCGATCAACGTCTCGCCGTCGAGCAGAAACGCCCGGCGGTGGAGTCCGGACTCCAGCCTGCGCCACCCCACGATCTGGGAGCGATCGTTGATGTCCCACGCGAAGGAGTATCTCGGCTCACCGAGCAACGGACGGAGACTGACCATCTGGCCGTCCGTCCAGAGGACCGCGTCCCATGGTCGCCCGTAGCCGCTATCGGCCGAGTATCCGACGATCTGGCCGCACGTGTTGATCGCGCTCGCGCTCCCCGTGTTCGCCCCGGCCAGCAGACCCAAGCCGATGAACTCGCCGTCCTCCCAGAGCACCGGGGTGGTCCGGGCCGCCCCGGCCTGCCCCACGACCTGCCCGCGGTCGTTGATGTCGAACGCCCGCGCCTCGAAGTTCCCCATCCGGGGCAGCGTCACGAGCGACCCCGTCGGGTCCCAGGAGAACGCCTCGTCGAACAGTCCGTCGGGGCAGGCCAGATAGTAGCCGGCGATTGCGCCGTGGTTGTTGATGGCGTTGCCGCTCGTGGCGAACGGGCACTGCCGGATCCGCGTCACCTCGTACCGGCACTGCGCCGCGGCGGGGGTGACCGCCGGCGCCAGCAGCGCCCACGCGAGCAACCCGCCGCCGAGCGCCGCAGACATCGACGAGCGAACTCGATGGCCGCGACGCCGGGAATTGTGCCCGTCCGGTCCGAGAGGATCAGCTCGCCGAGCCAGCCCCTCCGAAGACCGCCATGCTTTCGAACCAAGCCCCGTCGTCATCTCGCCCCCCTCGTAAAGAAGCGCTGGACGCCAGACATCCAGGATGGTAGCTCCCCGGAGGAG
This sequence comes from uncultured Isosphaeraceae bacterium, assembly GCA_964638815.1. Classification (GTDB taxonomy): domain Bacteria; phylum Planctomycetota; class Phycisphaerae; order Phycisphaerales; family SM1A02; genus CAZXBB01. The sequence continues at coordinate 12,215 of CAZXBB010000128.1, read as the reverse complement.
GGCAGCAGCAAGACAATTTCGTGAGAAGCTGGATAAGTCGGGCTTCCCGCGCACCGCCGAGCGCGCCGGAGGACGGTGGGCGTCTCGTCTGGAACGCGGCGCCACCGCCGGCCCGCCTTGCCGAGGAGGTCCTTCAGGAGGAAGCCCCGGGCCATGCGCCCGGAGTTCACGTGCGTGACCGACGTACGTGACCGACGTGCGTGACCGACGTCGCGTGACCGACGTCGCGTGACCGACGCCGCGTGACCGACGCCGCGCGAAGGCCTGTCTACTCGTGCGCCGTGTCTACTCGTGCGCCGCGCCGCGCGGCATCGACGTCGCCACCAGCCTGATGATCTCGTTGCGGTTGCCGTCGAGGCCGACGTTCATGTTGTCGTCCGGCTGCACCGCGATGTCGATCGTCGCGCGGTAGAGCTCGAAGCCGAGTTCGTACTCGAGGGTGAAGGGCATGATCAGCTCGCCCTCCCGCGGGTGGCCCGTCGGGTAGAACTGCTCGATCACACCCTCGAGGATCAGGTAGCGCGGATTGCCCGCGCCGCCGGGACGAATGTACAGGGCCTCCTCGGCCTGGTCCCACTCGACGGTCACGACGTTGCCGCCGGGGAGCCGGAAGTCGATGAAGTCGCTCTCCTCGATGCGATCCTGCGGCGCGAGCGGTCGCGGACGGAAGTCCTGCCCGGTGCGGATCATGGTCAGGATCCGGTGCATCGCGAGACGGCTGATCGTGTGCGTCGATGCGACCTCCGTCGTGTTCTGATACGCCATGAAGGAGGCGTCGAGCGCGACCATCGTCGCGGTCAGCAGCGTGGCCGTGATCGAGAGCGCCATGAGCAGCTCGACGAGGTTGAAGCCGCGCCGGACGCGACGGGGTCGCGGAATGTGCCGGGGGCGCCGGGGGCCGTCACCATGGGTGTGCGCGCGCATGATCACGACCCTCCTTCGAAGTACGAGTCGGGCTCCGGCACCATGCGCACCGGCCACGGGATCCCGTCGGGAAGCTGGGCGTCCGGATCGTAGATGAGCCGGATCTCGCCGAAGCCGTTGAAGCCGGGGCCGCCGGGGTCGCTGCCCTCGTCGTCGCCGTCGGTGGGCCCGAAGTAGCCGATCGTCGTGTTGAACGCGTCGGGCTGTCCGCCGTAGGAGAGCGGCCCCTCCCCCACCTTCGGGCGGAACGTCATGAGCAGCGTGCCCTTGATCTCGGCCGTGCCGCGCACGTCGAGCACGCCGGCGATGATCACGCCCTTGAGACGCACCCACGGCGTCAGGGCCGGATCCGGATCCTGCTCGTTCGTGAAGTTGCCGACGTCCACGGACCAGCCGGGCATGAGGATCGAGCTCTTGGCGAGCTCCTCGCGCGCGGCGTCGCTGATGTGGTCCGTGAGGAGGTCCTTCAGGAGGAACGTCCCGGACGAGTCCGTGAGGGTGTCGGGAACGACCTCCTCGGGATACAGGTAGGAGCGTGTGGCGCCGGTGATCTGGACCTTGTTGCGCCAGTGCGTGTACTCGTCCAGCTTGTCGGCGGCGACCGAGCCCAGGAACGTGCATCCGTCGAAACGGATGTTGTTCGAGTAGTCGCGCGTGTCGCGAACCTCGACACCGTCAACGTCGATGTGGTCCGGCGGCGGTGGCGGCAGGTCGGGGAAGCGCAGCTCGTAGGTGAAGCCACCCATGCCGTCGTCGATCGGCTCGACGGCGCCGGCATAGTTCCAGTCCTTGTGATCGCACGCTCCCTCGGCTTCGACGAACACGACGCCGACGAACGTGCAGTTCTGGAACAGACCGTTGTTCCCGCGCGGGATCCGGACGTTCTTGAACACGAAGTCCTGGTAGAGCGGGCGCTGATAGTAGTCGTACGCGCCCGCCGAGCCGAAGGGCACGGATTCCCAGTCGCCCGACGAGGCCGGCGTGAACGTGCCCGCATGGAGCACCTGCGCGCCGACCGCGAGATCGGCCGGGTCGAGCGGCGGGTCGCCCGGCGGGATGGGCGTCTCCGCCGGCACCTGCGCCTCGAACCAGTTATGGGAGTCGTTGAACATGTCCGTGCTGATCTCGAGGAGCTCCTCGTCGCTCACCTCGAAGGTCACCGCGGGCTGGTCGATTCCCGGGCGAATCGGTCCCTGGACGACGTTCTGGTAGGGCTCGGCCTGCGCGGTCTCCCAGTCCGCCCGCGCGACGGCGAACGCGAGCCGCCCCGTCACTTTGGCGTAGAGATCCTGCGCGTCGATGATGCCGTCCTGCCAGCCGAGCGCGCGATCGCTGGCGGATCCCTCCTCGCCGTCGCCGTCGCGGTCCGGCCGGCTCTCGTCGATGAGTCGCGCGAGCTGGAAGTCGATGATCTCGCCGTCCTCCTCGAACTCGACGGTCATCCCGCCGGACAGCGCCGCGTCGTAGACGACCTTGAAGTCCACGGGGTTCGTGTCGTAGCGGCTGAGGAACTGGTCGAAGTCGTCAACGTACTCGTCGCCGTCGTAGTCCGTGAGCTGCGGGTATGGCGCGAGGGCCGCCGCCTCGACGGGGTGATCCGGGCGCAGACGCCCGTCGCCGTCAACGTCGCCGTTCAGGGGGTTCGTGATGGCCAGGTAGAGCTCCTGGAGCCGCAGGTCGAGCGTATCGTCGAGGTAGTTGAAGTCGCTCCGCATCACGAGCGGATCGCCGTTGTCGGTCTCGAGCTCGTTCGGGTTGGCGTCGCCTGTGACCGGATCGACGCCGTAGCGCGAGCCGAGCGGGCCGTGGACGACCACGTTCTTGCCGATCATGATCCGGTTGGTGCTGAGGATCGAGTACTCGATCTTCTTCTCGATCCGGAAATCCATCGCGAGCGTGCGCGAGACGTTGTCGTCTACGCCGGTGGACGTCAGGCGGACCAGCGAGGTCTCTTCCCCGAGGAACTCGTACCGCAGCCGGAAGTACGGGCTGTTGGCGCTCGCATCCAGCGCGATCGGACGCACGAGCAGGATGCCGTTTTCGGTATCGACCGTGGGCAGGTCGGCGTCACCGGCCTCGACGATGATGTCGTGCGAGTCCGCGAGGTGGGCGTCGCGGATGGCCTGCATGATGCCGGGTGGGTCGGAGCCGGGCGGCGGGTAGCCGACCGGCGGAAGGACCGTGACCTCAGAGGGATCGATGGTCCCGCTCCACAGCTCATCCGCGAATGTGCTGTCGATGACGCCCTTCTCGACGATGAAGCGTCGCGACTCGGAGGCCATGCGGGCCGATGCGAACGCGAGCCCCGTCTCCGCCGCGCTCATCGCGCGCGATACCTTCAGCGACGAATCGGCCGTGCGCAGATTGCCCTGCGCGACGACCGCCATCGCGGCGGCGAGGGAGCCGAAGAGCACCAGGAACATCATCGCCAGCACGGAGGCGACGCCGCGTCGCGTCGCGCCCGGCCTGACCTGGTTCGGCCTGACCTGTGTCGGCCAAACTTGTGTCGGCCGGACCTGGTTCGGCCAAACTTCTCTCGGCCAAACTTCTTTCGGCCAAACTTCTCTCGAAATGACCCGTCGTTCCATCGAAGCTCTCTCCCTCACCTCCGTCACGTCGCCCGCACGCCCGTCGCCGGTCCCGGTCACTTCGGAACGATCCATGAGACCGTCGTCATGTCCGTCTGGTTCCCCTTCCGGTCGGTGTATCGCACCAGGACCTCGACGAGCATCATGTCGGTGGTGCCGTCGGCCGGGGGGCTTCCCACGTCGTTGATGAAGAACGGATCGACGTTCCGCACCGTCACGATCTGCTCCCAGCCGTTCATGTTCGGAATGATCTCGCGCCGGGCGTTCAACGGCCCGTTGTCCGCCGTGCCCGCGTCGTGGTCGGCGCCGAAGATCAGCCCGCCGCCGGCGCCGTCGAAGTCGTCCACGTCGTCGTAGTCCTCCCACGAGGTCTCGCTGGTCTCGGGTCCCCAGGTGGCGTTGCCCGTCACGGGATCGTGCCGCGGGAGCAGCAGGCTCATCTCCCGGATCTCGTTGCCGAGACGCTCCGCGATGCTCGCGTGCGTGGACCAGTTGTTCTGCTGGTGGAACGCCTGCTGGGCCGCGACCATCGCCAGGACGCCGACGCCGACGATGACGGTCGCCAGCGCGGTTTCGATCAGGGTGAACGCGGCCCGCCGTGCCTGCGCGGGGCGGCGTGTGCCCGGTCGTTGGACGACGTTCGGCGCCATGGTCCCACTCCTCACTGCCTCCGACGTTGCGATCTTCTCTTCCGGCGCGCCGAACGGCGCTCTCCCCCGGCGCTGCGGCGGCATCAGCCGACCAGGTTGCTCATCTTGAAGATGGGCAGGATGATCGCCATGGCGATGAAGCCGACGATGCCGCCCATGATGATGATCATGATCGGCTCGATCATGCTCGTGACCGCCTTGATCGCGTCGCGCAGCGCCTTCTGGTAGTACACGGAGATCTCCTCCAGCACTTCGCCGAGTCGGCCCGACTCCTCGCCGGCGCCGACCATCTGCACGACCGACTTCGGGAGCAGCGTCGATCGCACGAGCTGCGACTGCACCTTCTTGCCTTGCTTGACCGCGGCGTAGACGTTCCGCCACAGCTTCTTGTAGAGCAGATTGCCCGAGATGTCGCCCGTGATCGCGAGCGTGTCCAGCATCGGAACACCCGCGTTCAGCAGCTCGCCCATGGTGTGCAATGAGCGGCTCACGTACAGCGAGCGGAACATCCGCGCAAAGAGCGGCACGGTGAGCTTCGTCTTGTCGAGCCACAGGCGACCGATGTCGGTCTTGAGGAACAGAGCCAGGGCCGTGATCGTCAGGGCGACGATGCCCACGATCACGTACCAGTAGGAGACCATCCACTCCGAGAGACCCATGAGGAACTTCGTGGGCCAGGGAAGCACCGCTTCCTTGCCCTTGAAGACGCCGGCGAACTTGGGCAGGACGAACGTGAGGAGGAACACCGTCACGCTGATCGCCATGCCGCCGATGATCGCCGGGTAGATGCTCGCCCCGATGACCATCTTCTTGGTCTCGAGCTGCTGCGCGATGTACGCCGCGATCCGGTCGAGCATCTGGGCGAACGAGCCGGACATCTCCGACGCCCGGACCATGTTCTGGTAGAGCGGACCGAACTGCTTCGGGTACTTCGCGATCGCCTCGGAGAACTGCTTGCCCGACTCCACGTCGGACTTGATCGCGAGCAGGATCTTGCGGAACTTCGGGTTGCTCATCTGCTCGGAGATGCCTTCGAGCGAGGCGCGCAGGCTGATGCCCGCGCGCACCATCACGGCGAGCTGCGTCGTGAAGTCGAGCACGTCCTTCTGCGACGGACCGGACGAGTAATTCAGCACCTTGACCAGCCGCCCGCCGATCTGGGACGCGTTCGACTGGACGGGCACCATCGAGAGGACGTGGTGCCCCTGGTTGCGCAGGGTGGCCGCGGCCGTGGAGGCGCTCTCCGCAGTGAGAATACCGGCCTGGACCTGACCCGACGCAAGCCTTGCTTGGAAGCGGTATTGAGGCATGCGAAACCCGTCCCTCCTGGATCATGCTGCCAACTGACGCTCGATCTTGTCGGGATACGCGGCCTGCGCCACGGCATCCTCGCGGCTGATCAGGCCGTTGAAGTAGAGCTCGGCGATCGAGTTGTCGAGGCTGATCATGCCCATCTGCCGGCTCGTATCGATCACGTTCGGAATCTCGAAAGTCCTCGCCTCGCGAATGATGTTGCGCACCGCGGGCGTGCAAAGCATGACCTCCACCGCGGGCACCATGCCCGGGCGGTCGATGCGGCTGAACAGCGTCTGGGACACCACCGCCTGGAGGGTGTTGCCCAGCATGGAGCGGATCTGGTTCTGCTGCGTCGCCGGATACATGTCGATGATTCGCTCGACGGTCTGCGACGCGTTGACCGTGTGCAGCGTCGAGAGGACCAGGTGGCCCGTCTCCGCGGCCGAGATGGCCAGCGCCGTCGTGTCGAGATCTCGCATCTCGCCGACGAGGATGATGTCCGGATCCTGACGCAGCGAGTGCTTCAGACCAGACGCGAAGCTCGGCATGTCCTGCCCGAGCTCGCGCTGCTCGATGAGGCACTTCTTCGACTCGAGGGCGTACTCGATCGGGTCCTCGAGCGTGATGATGTGCTTCCGGTAGCGCTCGTTCATCGACTCGATCATCGCGGCCAGCGTCGTCGTCTTGCCCGAGCCCGTGTCGCCGGTGACGAGCACGAGACCGCGGGGCAGGTACGTGAGACGGCTGATGACCTCCGGGAGGTTCAGCATCTCCATCGGCGGCGCCTGCGATCGGATGATTCGAAGCGCGAGGCCGATCGAAGCCCGCTGGAGGTGGGCGTTGACGCGATAGCGGTTCAGGCCCGCGATCTCGTGCGAGAAGTCGAGGTCGTGCATCTCCTGGAAACGCGCCCACTGGGCGTCCGTCACCATCTCGCGCAGGGTGTCTTCGACGCTGTCCGGCGTGAGCACCGGGTGATCGATCGGCGTGATGACCGTGTTCACGCGCATCATGGGCGGATGCCCGCTGATGAGGTGAATGTCGGAGGCGTCGTGCTCGTGGGCGGTCCGGAGAATCTCGGGGAGCTGCATCGAATTGACCCCAGTCTGTTTGGACGAGATGGCGGGACGAATCACGGAGACCCGGTGCGCATATCGTCACGCTCCAAGGATGGGATAACGTCGCCGTGAAACCAACCGTCGCGGCCGCGCCGAGCGGGCCGCCCAACGAGGATGCGCGGCGTGTACCGTCTGGCGAATTCCGATAATCAGTTCGAGATCCGGACGACTCCCCCGCCACCGAACGCCGCCTTCGGCTCGATGATGCGTGCGTCGAGGAGGATCTCGCCCAGCTCGTCCGGGGTCACGTACACGACCTCGCCCCGCACGGACCACTCCGCCTCCGCGGGCGGCCCGGTCTCGTCCCACGAAACCCGGTCGTATCGGACCACGGCCGGGATGGTGATGGTCTTCACCCCCGACCGCGCGAGCGTGGCCTGGGCCGCACGCCTGCCGTCGTACACCGTCCGGCCGTCGATGGACAGCGTGTAGGTCAGCCTGCGCAGCTCGAGCGGCTCGGCGTTCGGATTCTCAAGCTCGATGGCGATGCCGATCGCGAGGGCCTCGTCCGCCACCTCGACGAGCGCGGCGTCTCCCACGCGGACCAGCGGCGCCTGGTGCCCCGAGCAGCCGGCCAGACCCGCGAGCGCGAGCAGCCCGCACGAAACGTTCCGGGAGGTCGTCCTCGAGCCGCGATTGAGCATGACCGGCAATGTACCGGCGACACGGTCGTCAGTCGAGGAACAGCCACTGCTCGCCGAAGTCCGCCTGGGCGGCGATCAGCTCGGCCGGCGACTCCATCTGCTTCGCGTACGAGTGCCACATGACCGACAGCCCGGCGAGGATCACCACGCCGCACCACGCGGCGAGCTCGCCCACGCGAAGACGGCGTGCCCGGTAGAGCAATGCGACGCAGATCCCGACGGTAGCGATCTTGTACGCCGCGAGCGCCCACGCCGAATCCGTGCTGCGGATCAGCCAGGCCGCGATGGGATTGGCCTCGACCATGCCGATCGTCTGAAGGTGCTCGATCGTGATCACGAGGTCCGCGAGGCTGAGGACGATGATGCCGAAGAGGAGAACGACGACGCGATGCCCCCGGCGATCCATGCCGCCGATGCCCGGGCCCGTTCGAAATGCGACCGTCAATCCCACGCGACTCCCTCCCGAGAGAGCTCCGTCGGCGATCCGCGAACGCCCCTTGACCGCGACGGCGCCCGGTGCGGCCGCACGTCGGGACTTCGGGGGCGCACAGGGTTCCCGACACGCGTCTTCGTTCAGGTCGACGGCTAACATTCGTCCGAGAACCCCGTCAAACGCCGATGTCGCCTTCGGCCGCCGCCCGTCCCGGGAGCACGGAGACACGAGGCACCGGCCACAGAGGCACCGTCCACAGAGGCACAGAGGCACAGAGAGGAAACCCGATGATCCGACCGTTCCCGGGAGCTCGACGCGCGGCATTCTTCCTCGTCGCGATCGCCCTCGCCGTTCCGGCCCGCGCGCAGACCCAGAGTCCGGTCTACATCGACGACGCCCCGCGGGCGTGGGAGCTGTTCCGGCTCGCGCGCGAGCAGGCCGTCTCCAACACCGGCGAGGCGATCCGCATCTACCAGGAGCTGCTGGACACCTACGGCGAGAACGTGATCCCGCGGCACGAGGCGACGACCGACGAGTTCGTGTCGGTGCGGACCCGCGTCCTCGCGGACCTGCGGAACAACGCCGGGCTGCTCGACCGCTACCGGCTCATGCAGCAGGCGGAGGCGCAGCGTCTGCTTGCGACGAACGAGATCGATTGGCTCCTGCGGACACGTCTGCTGACCGAAGCCGGGCTCGAAGCGCTGCTGCGCGCCGGACAGGAGGCGCTCGAGGCGGCGCAGTTCCTGGTGGCCATCGATGCGTACGAGCGCGCGATCGGGCATCCCGGTCTCACCAGCGACCGCGCGGCGCACTGCTGGTACGGGATCGGGCTTGCCGCGCACTACCTCGGCCGCGCCGACCGAGCGCGCGAGGCGATTCAGAGGCTGGACGAGCTCGGCGGTGACGCGGAGCCGTTCCGACGCGAGGTCGCGCATCTCGTCGCCGCCGGAACCGGCGCAGAGGTCGTTCGCGGCACGTCGCCGCTCGATCGCGCCGAGGTCAGCGATCTCGACGAGCTCGTCGCGCAGACGATCTGGTCCGTGGACATGGACGCATCGCTCCTTCGACGCCGCCACAACCCGGAGCCCGAGGCGGCGGACGGCCCGTCCGCCAACTACGACCGCAGACGCCGCGACGGCGACCTCACCACGGTGGCGGCGACGATCGCCGGTTCAAGCGTGTACATCAACGAAGGCCTCCGGGTCCTCGCCCTCGATCGCTTCACGGGCCGCAGCGTCTGGCCACAACCCTACGAGGACCAGCCGCCGCCGGCGATCGAGCACGACAAGAGCCAGGTCGGCGATCTGAACGTCATCGCGGTGGACGGTGACGCGCTGGTGACGCTGACCGGACACGCTTTTGCCGATACGCGTTCGACGTCGGGGCGCGTCGTGTGTCTCGACCGGCGAACGGGCGAGCTCCGGTGGGCGGTCGGCTTCGACCGGCTCGGTGACGAGAGGGAGTACGAGGGCCTCTTCCCGCACGGAGCGCCGGTCATCGCGGAAGGCGCGGCGTACGTGCTCGCCCGCAAGGTCTCGGCGCAGATGCTCACGGGGTGCTACGTGGTGGCGCTCGACCTCGCGACCGGCGACCTGAGGTGGGTGCGGCACATCGCCTCGAGCGGGAGCCGCACGAAGACGGCGCGCCCGTTCTCGTCGCTCGTGCACGACGACGGCGAGCTCTTCGTCGCCACCGCGGTCGGCGCCATCGCGTGCCTCGAGGCGTCGAACGGCGACACGCGGTGGCTGCGTCGCTACAGCGTGCCGGTGCACATCCGCGGGCGGACGCGTCAGCCCTGGGAGATCGGCGGACCGGTGCTCGCCGGCGACCATGTGGTCGCGATCACGCCCGACCAGCGGCGGATCACGGTGCTCGACCGCGCGACCGGCGACACGCTCGAAACGCACGAGGCGTGGACCGGCGACCAGTGGAACTCCCCGGCTTACCTTCTCGCCACGGACGCGATGGTGTACGCGATCGGAAGCGAGATCCGGGCGTTCAGCGTTGACAACCTGAAGCGTCCGCGCTGGCAGCTTCCGGCCGCCCGCGCGTCGCTCGTCGATGAAGTCGGGCTGGACGGCCCGGAGGGCGCCGAGGGGAAGCGTACGCGCCTCTCGAGCGAGGCCGACGCGCCGACGATCGTCGGACGGGTGCAACTGGTGACAGGAGCGCTGGTGGTTCCCACGACCGACGGCGTGCTTCTCGTGGACGACGAGACCGGACGGGTGAATCACACGCTCGCGGTGAGCGTCGGGGGGAACCCCGTCGCGTCCGGCGCGCAGCTCCTGCTCGCCAGCGGCGACACGCTCGAGGCGTACATGTCGCTGAGCCGGGCGGAGCAGATGCTGCGCGAGCGGATCGCCGCCGCCCACGAGGACGCCGATCCGGCGCTGTCGCTGCTTCAGCTCGGCATGCGGGTCGGGAACCTGTCGCTGGCGCTCGAGGGCGCCGACCTCTCGCTCCGGGCGATCGAGCGGATACCGCGGACCGGAGAGGCCGAGAGCGCGCGGGCGGAGCTCTTCAACATGCTGCTCGAGATCCATCACCGAGGAATCGCCGCGGCGGATGACGAACGCGAGGCGCTCTACGGCATGATCGGCGCCGTCGCGGCGACGACGGATCAGCGCGTGGAGTATCTCCTCGCCTACGGCGACGGCCTCGCCGAACGGACGCCGGGCCGTGCCGTCGAGACGTACCAGGCCGTGCTGTCGGACCCCGTATTGCGCGCGACCGTGCGCAGCGAGTCCGGGCTCCTCCGCCCCGCCGCCCTGTGGGCGTGCGAGCGTCTGGGGGCGCTCCTCGAGCGGGTCGGCGCCGGGGCCTACGAACCGCTGGCGCACTTCGCGCGGGAGTCGTATCGTCACCTCCTCGAGGACCCGACGGCCGACGACGGGGCCCTGGTCGCCCTCGCCGGCGAGTTCCCGTACGCGGACGCGGCCGGCGACGCCGCCCTTCGCGCGGCGCGGATGCAGCGTGAGCGCGGCGAGACGCGGGCCGCGCTGGCGACGCTCGCGACTCAGTACCACCTCGCCCCCGGCGCGCCTCGCGCGGCGCGTCTGCTCGGCGCTTTCATCGAGACGTGCGTCGATGACGAGCGCCCGACGCAGGCGATCCGCGTGCTGACGAGCGTCGGCGGCGAACGCCGCGTCGCGCTCGAAGGCGAAGAGGGCGAGCCGGACGCCGGGGCCTGGCTCGCCCGCCTCGCCCCCACGCACGACGACGCCCGGCGGCCGCGCGTGCGAGAGCTGGACCGGCCGCTGGAGACGCCGGCGCGTCAGCTCGAGGGACGCCTGCTCAACCCGCCGCCCGCCGCCCGCCGGCTGCGGCCGTCGGACCGCGCCCTGCTGCTCGCCGCAAAGGACGACGGCCTCAACGACCTCCGCATGATCACAGCCGAGACGCTGGAGCCGACCTGGACGGCCGAGATCGAGGGCAGCGGCGTCTCGCTGCTGCACTTCGACCGGGACGAGCTGCTCCTCGGCATCGGCGATCGCACCGACGACCCGCGGATCGTCGCCATCGACACCAGCACCGGGCGCCGCGAATGGACGACGCCGCGGCTCGAGGATCACCTGCCCGCGCCGCTCGGGAGCGGACGGGTGATCGAGGACCAGATGCCGAACGGGAACCCGTTCGAGCCGCGACAGGTCCTGCCGCTCGTCGGGGACGAAGCGGTGTTCCTGGTCCGCCGGACCGGCGGCGTCGCGGCGTTCGACCGCGCGCACGGCGGCGTGCTCTGGTCAACGCCCCGGACGCTCGGGCAGGTGCACGAGGCGATCGACAGCGGCTTCGGCATCGCCCTCGTCGGCATGGAGGAGGGGCCCGGGGCCGACGCTCCGACCCCCCGCCTCGTCGTCCTCGACTCGCGCACCGGCCGCATCGTCCACCGGACCGCGCCGTCGCGCGGCGGGGTGCTCTGGGTCGCGGCGGACGCGCTGGGGACGCTGCTCTGCGCGACGCGGTACGAGCTCGAGGCGATCGATCTGCTCAGCGGCCGGCGGCGCTGGACGAACGTCGCGTTCGACGCGATCGAAGCGCGCGACGGGTGGTCCGGCCTTCGCGATTTCATCATCGAGAGCCGCGGGAGCAACCTCCACAGCGTGAACGCCGAGGACGGCCGGCTCTCGGAGCCCTTTGACTCGGCGGTGCGCGGCAACTGGGAACGCGACGCGCTCCAGGACGTCGTCGTGACCGGCGATCGCATCCTCGCGCACTACCGGGATCGCATCGTGCGGTATGACCTCGCGGGGAACGTGCGCGGAGCGGACATCATCGCGGAGAACCGCGATTTCAAGTGGCTGCTCGAGGGCGAGGACCGACTCGTCGTGGTCAGCCAGCACGACACGCGGCAGGTTCCCGTTGACGAGAGCGGCGAGCGGCAGACGCAGCGCACGTATCACGTCTACGTGCTCTCCGACTCCTGCAAGCTCGAGGGCGAGATCATCGCGCTCGAACCGCTGAAGAAACGCCTCGACGACGCGGCGCTCATGGACGGGTGGCTGCTGCTCTCGACGGACGCGGAGACGTGGGCGGTTCGACTGAGCCTCTCGGACTGAGCCTCT
>CAZXBB010000127.1:0-34416 GCA_964638815.1 uncultured Isosphaeraceae bacterium | reverse complement strand
CCCCCCACTCTTTCACCCTCGGCTCCGGCCGGGGGCGGGGGGGCGGCCGCCCGCCGGGGCCCGCCGGGCCGGGTGCGCCCCCCCGACCCCCGGACCGGAGGAAGGTCCACACCTGGGCGTACCGGTGCAGCCCGTAGATGCTGAAGACGGCGATCACCGCGACGTAATAGATGAGAAGCGTCAGGCCCAGGGAGTACATGGAAGTTCGCCGGCGGTGGGAGCGGGGGGCGGGGGGCGGGGAGCGGGGGGCGGGGGCGGGGGGAACGGACGCGGGACGGAGCACGACCCGCGGACGCGGGACCGGGCACCTTCCCCGCGGACGCGGACGAACCATTCTTCCCGGATTCGTCGCCCGGGCAAGCAGCGTCCGCCATCCGGGATCGCGCGGCGTGAAACAGGAACTCGCCCTCGCGTCCTGCGGCCGGCGGATCGGGACGTGTGCGGCGACCGGGGGGTCGATAGGCTCAAACGCGTCACAATAGCGAGACAACGGGAAATGGAGGCGACCATGGAATTCCTGCTGCAGCAGATCGGGGAGAGCATCGTCTTCGTGATCATCGCGGCCTGCTTCATGCTGAGCATGGTCGTCAAGTCGATCACGAGGATCACCGTGAGCCTCGGCCGCGAGCACACCCGCCGGGAGATCGCGGCGTACGTCGCCGAGGGGACGATCACGCCGGAGTACGGCGAGCGCATTCTCCGCGCGGAGGTCCGCGCCGGACGGGATCCGTCTCTCTGAGTCGGGCTCCGGCGGGCGCCGCGGCACGTTCGATCCGCCCCGGCCCTCGGGCGCCGGCCCTCGGGCGGACATGCCGGGGTTCACGCTGATCCGGGCCTCCGGTCGAGCCGATGAGACGACTACCGGCCCTTTCGGAGGGCCCTTTCGGAGGACCCGTCACGGAAGGCCCGTCACGGAAGACCCGTCTCGGAAGACCCGTCACGGAGGACCCGTCATGCACTGTCCGAACTGCCAGTCGTCGCTGCGCGAGCTCAGCTACGAGGGCGCGCACATCCATACCTGTGACGCCTGCGGCGGCGAGTACATCGCGCCGGATGCGATGACCTCGATCGTCAACACGCGCGAGAAGCGGTTCCCGGGCGCCGCGCCGGGCGAGCTCGCCGCACACAAGCCCGTGTTCGGTGTGCCCGAAGCGGAGACGCGACGCGTCGTCGGCTGCCCCGGCTGTGACGGCGCGATGGAAGTCGTGAACTACGGCGGCGACAGCGGCGTCTTCGTCGATCGGTGCCCGCGCTGCGGCGGTCTCTGGCTCGACTGCGACGAGCTCGAAAAGATCCAGATCCTGATGGAGCGCTGGACGGACGAGGCGCCGGCCACGCTCCGGCAGTTCAGCGTCGAGCTCGAGCACGCCCGACGCCAGGCCGCCGAATCCGTCAGCGAGTGCTTCACCGGCTCGCGCTTCGCATTCGTCAACGCCATCGTCAACCGTGTGCTCGACGCGGCGTAGGGCCCCGGCGCGATCGGCGCAGAGCGCAGCGGGCGCGTCCTTCCGCTGCGACGGCCCGCCGGCCGCCAGACGCTATTCTTTCGGCGGATGCAGCGCCGACACGTCCACGGTGAATCCGAACTCCGCGAACGTCCCGATGAAACGAGGATTGTCGAAGGGGCCGGGATCAGTCCGGTCCTCGTTGACGTGGACGCGCGGGACGAGGACGCCCTTCAGGACGAGCGGTTCGTCGAGACCCTGCCGCTGCTCGATCTGTCGCAGGCGGTTCGCGACCGGGCGCGGCAGCGATGCGTCGAACGGGTCGCCGAGCGTCGCCGCGGTCATCGGGTCCACGGCTTGTACACGCGCCGTGAAGCCGCGGCCGGCGGTGACGGGAAGGTCGATCACCTCGACGTGCCATTCGATCGGCACCTTGTATTCCCGGTTCACGCGGCTCGCCCAGCGGTCGAGCTGGCGCATGTACGCGAGCCGCTCGGCCGACGCCGGACTGTCGCCGGTCGGCAGGTCGGCCATCGTCTCGCGGTAGCTCTCGACGAGCGATCGCAGGAGGGCGCGCGGGCTCGCGTCCGGAAGCGTCTCGTCGATCGAGACCTGCGGCGGGGGCGGCACGGCTGCGGCGGGAGGCGCCGCGGGCCCGGTCGGGGCGGCGGCGAGTTGGCGTTGGAGACGCGTGTTCTCCTCGCGGAGTCGCTGGAGCTCGGCCCGCAGCGCGTCGAGCTCGCGCCGGAGTTCTTCGACCTCGGCCCGGAGCCGCTGGTTGTCGCGACGAAGGTCGCTCTGGCTCTGGCCGACCGCGGGAAGCGCCCCCGGTCCGAGAACGAAGAGCAGGCTCACCATGAGGCAGAGAATCTTCATCGTGGAACGTCCTTCGGGAGGGAAGCGGAGGCCCGGCACCGCGGCGGGTGGCGTTTGCGGCCTATCGTCGAGGAGGTCGGCGGTGCCGATAGAATGGTATTCGATCCTGACGAGGTGTCACATGAAAGAGATTCGGACCTTGCTCAAGATCGCGGCGACCCGGCTGGAGCTCTCATCGTTGCTCGGCGCCGTCTCCGCCGTGGCCGTCGTCGCAGCGACCCTCGCCCTCGTGCTGGCGGTGGCCGATCGCCTCCCGGCCGAGTCCTTCCTCGCCTGGCGGTGGGTGGGTCCGGCGCTCGTCGCGGGCTGCGGGCTGGTCGCTGTTGCGCTCTGGTGGCGGCGGCGGCTGAGCGCGCTTGACGTCGCGGTGCACGTTGACGAGCGGCTCGGTCTTCGCGAGCGGATGTCGACCGCGCTTCATTGCGACGGGCGATCGGACGCCTTCGCCCGCGCCGCGGTCGAGGACGCCGTGGCGACCGCGACCGATCCGCGCACCCGCGAGGCCGTCCGTCGCCGGTACGCCGTTGGTGCGCCGAAGAACTGGTGGATCGCTCCGTTGCTCGCGTTCGCGACTACTGGCGTGCTGTTCCTCCCTCAGGCGGATCTCTTTGCCGGCGAGGACGCCGAGGAGCAGGCCGCGATCAGCAGGGCGCAGAGCGAGGTGGAGGAGGCGTTCGAGGTGATCGCCAAGACCGTCGAGGACAAGCCGCAGCTCAGCGCCGAGCTGGGTGACCTCGTGCAGGAGCTCAACGCGCCGGCGCGCGACGCCGATGCGCTGCGCGACCCCGAGCACGTGAAGCGCGACGCACTCAAGAAGGTCACCGATCTCAACAAGCGTCTCGACGAGATCCTGAGCGGCGAGAAGGGCAAGACCGCCGACGCGCTCGAGAACATGCTCGCGAAGATGAAGACGCCGCCCGACGGCGCAGGCAAAGAGCTCGCGGAAGCGCTCGCGAGCGGCGACTTCAAGACCGCGCAGGAAGCGCTCGAGAAGATGATCGAGGACATGAAGAACGGCGATCTCTCCGCGGAGCAGAAAGCCGAGCTGGCGAAGCAGCTCGAGGAGATCGCGAAGCAACTCGAGCAGCTTGCACAGAAGCAGGACGAGCTCAAGCAGGCGCTCCAGCAGGCCGGGCTGGATCCGCAGCTCGCCAACAACCCGCAGGCCCTCCAGCAGGCGCTCGAGCAGGCCGCGAACCTCAACGATCAGCAGAAGCAGCAGCTCCAGCAGATGATGCAGGCCCAGCAGGCGGCGCAGCAGATGATGAAGGGCCTCGGCCAGGGCCTCGCGCAGATGGCGCAGCAGATGATGCAGGGGGAGCCGGGGCAGCTCGGGCAGCAGGCCCAGGGTCAGCTCACGCAGATGGAGCAGCTCCAGGCGCTCCTCGAGCAGGCCCAGGCCGCGCAGAGCCAGTGCAAGGGCGAGGGGCTCGGGCAGGGCATGACCATGAGCAAGGCGCTCGAGCAGTGGAAGACCGGCCCCGGGATGGGCAACTGGGGCGCGGGCGCCGGCGGCAAGGCGCCGGTGCGACGCACGCCGTCGGGGACCCGGATGGCCAAGGCCGACGCGCCGCTCGGGGACGGCGAGATCATCGCGTCGATGCTCATCGACGGCACGCCGGTGCGCGGCGAGTCGAAGGCGAAGCTTCGCCAGGTCATCGACGCGAGCGCCGAGGGCTACGACGAGGCACTCAACGAGGACCTGCTTCCGCGGCAGTACCACGACGCAATGAAGCACTACTTCGGGCAGCTCCAGCAGCTCAGCAAGGCGGTGACGGCCGACGTCGGCGAGGACCCGGCGCCGGCGGAACCCGCCCCGGCGGAGACGGACGGGGCCTCCGGCGGCAGTGACGGAAAGTGAACTGAGGCGGCGCACCGCTCAACTCCTCCTGCTCGCGCTCGCGTGCGTCACCGGGTGCACCGGCGAGACGCCGGAGGTCGTCCTCTACGTCTCCGCCGACGCGCACGTCGCGCGGACCATCGTCGACCGCTTCGAGCAGCGGACCGGGATCAGGGTCCTGATCGTCGGCGACACCGAGGCGAAGAAGACGACCGGGCTCGTCGAGCGGCTCCGGGCCGAACGCGACCGGCCGCAGGCCGACGTGTTCTGGTCGTCCGAGATCTTCATGACGATCGGACTCGCGGACGACGGCGTCCTCGCCCCGTACGCGGCGGAGGCGCTGGCCGACTGGCCGGCGCGCTGGCGCGCGCCAGACCGCCGGTGGTACGCGATGGCCGCCCGGGCGCGCGTCATCGTCTACGCGCCGGATCGCGTCGCCCCCGAGGACGTTCCGAAGACATGGACCGACCTCACCCGCCGCGCGCTCGGGGGGCGCATCGTCATGGCCGACCCGCGCTTCGGCACGACGGGCGGTCACCTCGGAGCGATGAAGTCCTACTGGGATCGCGTCGCGATGCCGGGCTACTACGAGGCGTTCCTGATCGGTCTGCGCGACAACGCGGTGCGTCTGCTGCCCAGCGGCAACGCCGGCGTGGTGCGCGCCGTGGCGGACGGCGAGGCGGATCTCGGGCTGACCGACACCGACGACGTGTGGGCCGCGCAGACGCAGGGGCTGAACGTCGCGCTCGTCTACCCCGCGCACAGCCACGAGGACGAGACGGGGAACGGCACGCTGCTCATTCCGAACACCGTCTCGCTCGTCGCAGGCGCGCCGAACGCGGAGGCGGCGGGCCGTCTCGTCGAGTTCCTGCTGTCCGAGGAGGCCGAGCGAACGCTCGCCGAATCCGTCTCGCACAACCTGCCCCTCAGACCGGGCCTCGCGTCCGCGTACGCCGCGTACGCCGTGGACGACCCGCTGGACGTTGACTACCGCCGCGCTGCGGCAGCGCGAGGCGACGCCGTGGCGCAGGCGATGCGGATGCTGACGGCAGGCGATGCCGATGCGGAGTAGGACCCGGTGGCTGCTGCCGCTGACGGCGACGCTCCTCTGGCTCGCCGGCGCCGCGTACCCGGGGCTCCTCGCGATCGGCACGCTGGTCGCACCGGCGACGCCCGCCGTCACCGGGTACGAGCCGATCCGTCCCGCCGGCGCGCTCCTGCTGGAGACCACGGCGTACGCGGGCCTGGTGGCGATCGCGGCCGCCGTGATCGGGTGGGGGCCGGGACGCGTGCTCGGCCGGCGTCTGCCCGCCGGCGGCTTCGTGCCGCTCGCCGTGCTGATGCTCCTGCCGTTGTGCCTCCCGGCGTATGCCGTGTTCTACGTCTGGTGGCAGTTGTGGCCCGCCGATTCCCCGGTGCACGCATGGGCGGTGACGCACGGCATGGTGCCCGCGCTGCGCCGGGCCACGCTCGCGGTCGCGCTCGTCGGCTGGTCCTGGCCGATCGTCGGGTGGTGCGTCGCCGGCGCGGTCGCGCTGACGCCGGCCGAGCACGGCGAGATGCTGGCCCTCGATGGAGCGGGGCGCATCCGGCGGCTGCTCGCGGGTCTCCGCGCGGCTGGAGGCGGACTCGCGCTCGGCGCGCTCGTCGTCTTTCTCGTCGTCTTCGACAACACGACCTGCTTCGACCTCGCCGAGGTGTTCACGTACGGCAACGAGCTGCGAGCGAAGGACGCGCTCGGCGCGCCGGCGGGGGAGGTGCTGCGCGCCGCGCTGCCGGCGATCGCGATCGCGTCGGCGGGCGCCGTCGCCGTCTGGATCGCCCTCGCCGGCCGGGCGGCGGGCTCGATGCGTCCGGGGGAACGCAGTCGCGGTCGCGACCTGCCGGCGGTCGCCGGCGTGGCGGCGCTCCTGCTCGCGACCCTGATCGTCCCCCTGGTGCTGCTCGCCGGCCGCGTGGGATCGTGGACCCAGGTCGAGGCGTTCGTCACGCTGTACGGTCGCGACCTCGCGGGCAGCATCCTCCGCGCCGTCGTCGTCGCGGGGCTCGGCGGGCTGCTGGCGGTCGGTCTGACGGCGACGTGGCTCGACGAACGGACGTGGGTGCGCCGCGCCGCGCACGCCCAGGCGGCGCTCTGGCTGGCGGGCGCGTTCGTGCCCGCCACCGTCGCCGGGATTGCGCTGGAGGCCGCGTACAACACGGCGCTCTTCGCCGACCTCGTGTACCGTCGGGAGGCGATCGTGATCGTGGCCCACCTGATGCGCTTCGGGTTCGTGGCTGCGCTCCTCGGATGGTGGGCGGCGGCGCGCGAGCCGTCGGCGATCGCCGATCTGCGCCGGACCGACGGGGCCACGGGCCTCGGCGGCGTGCTCGTGGCGGCGGGCCCGCGACTCCTGGCCGCCGGCGTCGCTGCGGCGGCGACCATCCTCGTGCTCGCCCTCGGCGAGGCCGCGGTCACCGCCCGCGTTCATCCGCCCGGCTCCCGCCCGCTCGCCATGGCGCTCCTCAACGACATGCACTACCAGCGTCCACAAACGGTCATCGTCGCCGTGCTCCTTCTGGCGGTGCTCGCGCTCGGCGCGGCGGCGATCGTCACCGCCGTGTGGCGGGGAAGACGCTTCGCCGCGCGCGGCGCGGGCTCGACGTTCGCCGCACTCGCCGTCATCGTCCCCGCGCTCGGTCTCGCCGGCTGCACGCGCGATCCCGCGGAGACGCGACCCCTGGATCCGCGGCTCGTGTTCGGGACGACGGGCACCGCGCTCGGGCAGTTCAGCTATCCGCGGGCGATGGCGATCGACCGCGAGCGCGGCTACCTCTACGTCGTCGACAAGACCGCGCGGGTTCAGCGCTTCGGGCTCGACGGCGTCGCGCAAACCTCGTGGCGGATGCCGGAGAAGGAGAACGGCAAGCCCACCGGCGTCAGCGTCGCGCCCGACGGGCGCGTGTTCGTCGCCGACACGCACTACTACCGCGTCATCGCCTACGACCCCGACGGCAACGAGGTCATGCGCTTCGGGAGCTACGGCGACGGCCCCGGCCAGTTCATCTATCCGACCCGGGTCGCGTTCGCTCCCGACGGCCGCCTGTTCGTCGCGGAGTACGGCGGGCACGACCGGATCCAGGTGTTCGCCCCGGACGGCACGTATCTTTCCGAGTTCGGCTCGTTCGGGGCGGAGATCGGGCAGTTCGACCGGCCGCAGACGATCGCGTTCTCGCCCGACGGCGCGGAGATCTACATCGCCGACTCCTGCAATCACCGCATCGTCGTGACCGATCCCGATGGAAACGTCCGGCGGTCCTTCGGCGGCGCGGGTACGGCGCCCGGCCGGCTGCACTACCCTTACGGCTTCACGTTCCTCGAAGACGGGACGATCCTCGTGGCGGAGTTCGGCAACAACCGGCTCCAGCGTTTCGCTCCCGACGGAGCGCCGCTGGGGCTCTTCGGCCGCCTGGGCACGGGCGAGGGCGAGCTTCGATATCCTTGGAACGTGGCGTCGGACGACGGTCTGGTCTACATCCTCGACTCGGGCAACAATCGGGTGCAGGTCGTCCGCTCCCCGTGAAGCCCCGGAACGCGCTCCGCTCGACCCGGAACAACTCCCATCCGACTCGACCAACCAATCTGGCTCCTCCTCCTGCTGCTCCTGATCCCGGCGTTCCTCATGACCCGGCGCAGCATCGGCGGCCAGTCCCGCACGAAAGCCTACGTGACCTTCGGGCTGCGTGCCCTCGTCATCGCGGGCCTCGCGCTCGCACTGTCGCATCCGAACCTCGTGAAGCGCGGGAAGGGGTTGACGGTCACGGTGCTTCTCGACCGCAGCCAGTCGATCCCCGTGCCGCTCAAGAAGTCGGCGCTGAATTTCCTCGAGCGGGCGGTCGAGGCGAAGGAGCGGCCCGAGGATCGCGTGGCGGTCATCACCGTCAACAGGGACGCGCACATCACGGCGATGCCGGATCCGCTGTCGGCCGTCACCGTGGGGTCCGACGAGGGTGATCCGGCGGCGACCGACCTCGCCGCGGGCGTGCGCATGGCCCTGGCCATCATGCCCGACGACACCGCGAACCGCATCGTCCTGGCGTCCGACGGCAACGAGACCGTCGATTCCGTCCTCGCGGCGGCCGAGGTGGCCGAGGCGAACGGCGTGCCGATCGACGTGCTCGTTCTCAAGTACGACTACCCCAACGAAGTGATCTTCGAGCAGATCGTCGCGCCGACGCGCGCGCGGCAGGGGCAGACGGCCCGCGTGCGTCTCGTGCTGCGGAGCCAGGGCGTGGCATCCGGCACCGTCAGGCTCCGGATGAACAGCGTGTACCTCGATCTCAACGGCGACGAGGAGGGCGACGGTCTGCATGTCGAGCTTCCGCCGGGCGTGACCGCGCTCGAGCAGGTGATCGCGCTCGACGACTCGGGCCCGCACCAGTTCGACGCGGTCTTCATCCCGGACGAGCCGGGCATGGACGCGATCGAGCGGAACAACCGCGCCGTCGCCGTCACGTTCGTCGGCGGGCACGGGAAGGTGCTCATCGTCTCCGAGGAGGCGAGCCAGGCGGCGTATCTCGTCGAGGCGCTGCGGGAGGCCGGCATCACCGCCGAGATACGCGCGTCGAACGAGCTGAGCGGCGGTCTCGTCTTCCTGAGCGGGTACGACGCCGTCATGCTCGTGAACATTCCGCGCTGGTCGTTCGACCAGACGCAGGACATGATGCTGCATTCGTACGTGCACGATCTCGGGGGGGGCCTGGCGATGATCGGCGGCGCGCAGTCGTTCGGCGCCGGCGGCTGGATCGATTCCGATCTCGCCAAGGCGCTGCCGGTCAGGCTCAATCCGCCCGACAAGCGGCAGATGCCCGCCGGCGCGCTCGCGCTCATCATGCACTCCTGCGAGATGCCGCAGGGCAACTTCTGGGGTCAGAAGGTGGCGGAGGCCTCCATCGAGGCGCTGAGCCGGCTCGACTACGTCGGGATCGTCGAGTTCGCCTGGGGCGCCGCCAACCAGGGGTGCTCGTGGGCGTTCCCGATGCAGCGTCTCGGCGACAAGCGCGCCGCGCTCCAGGCGACGAAGACGATGACCGTCGGCGACATGCCCGCGTTCGGACCCTCGATGTCGCTGGCCCTCCAGGGCCTGACCGGCACGACCGCCGCCCAGCGTCACGCGATCATCATCTCCGACGGCGACCCGTCGCCGCCGTCGCCCGCGCTGCTCCAGAGCTTCGTCGACAATCGCGTGACGGTCACGACGGTCATGGTGGGCGGCCACGGCACGGCGCTCGACAAGGCGCGCATGCGCGCGGTGGCGAACAAGACGGGCGGGCAGTTCTACGACGTCAAGAACCCGAAGCAGCTTCCGCAGATCTTCATCAAGGAAGCACAGATCGTCTCGCGGTCGCTCATCCAGGACGGCGACACCTACACGCCCACGGTCGTGAGCAACCTCCCCGGGCCGACAAGGGGATTCTCGGGCGTGCCCGCGATCGACGGTTACGTGCTGACGGCCGCGCGCGAGGGCCTCGCGCAGACGCCGATCGTGATCTCGACGACGGAGGGCAACGACCCGCTCTTCGCCTACTGGAACTATGGCCTCGGCCGGACGGTGGCGTACACGAGCGATCTCACGGAGCTGTGGGGCTCGCGCTGGGCGAGCTGGGAGCGGTTCCAGGTGTTCTGGGAGCAGGTCGTCCGCTGGACGCTGCGCCCGAGCTCGCCAATGAACATGGACGTCGTCACGCGGATGGAAGGCGACCAGGCGATCGTCGAGGTCCAGGCGCTCGAGGCGGACGCGTCGAGCCTCAACTTCCTGCGCACGAGCGGCGTGATGGTGCGCCCCGATGCCACGGCCGAGCCGCTCAGCCTCCAGCAGACGGGCCCCGGCCGTTACCGCGGCCAGTTCTCGACCGACGCCGCGGGCGCGTACCTCGTGAACGTCGCGTACGAGAGCGGCTCCGGCGAGACGCTCCGGCAGGGCCACATCCAGGCCGCCGTCACCGTGCCGTACGCGCGCGAGTTCCGCGCAGTGAAGCACAACGAGGCGCTCCTCGTCGAGCTCGCCCGCCGCACCGGCGGCCGGGTGCTCACCGGCGACGATCCCGACCTCGTCGGGCTCTTCGACCGCGGCGATCTCGCCGTGCCGCGCAGCCTCAAGCGCGTGTGGGACCTGCTCGCGATCCTCGCGGCGTGCATCCTCATCCTCGACGTCGCCGCGCGACGGATCTCGGTCGATCCGAAGCGGGCGGCCGCGGTCGCGGGCAAGGCCATCGGACGCAGGGCGGACGTCTCGACCGACACGGTCGCCGCGTGGAAGCGGACGCGTTCGCAGGTCGCGCACCGCCGGGACGAGCCCGCGGACGCGAGGGCGGCGAGACGCGCGCAGCGCGGCGCTCGCGGCGCGGCCCGCTTCGAAGCCACCGAGGAGGACCTCGGGAAGGCGATCGACGTCGGCGGCGGGAAGCCGGCCGACCGTGGCCCCAAGCCGGCCGCGCGGACGGAGCCGCCGAAGACCGGGACGTCCGGCGCCGACGCGGACGACGGGGATTACACGTCGCGTCTGCTCGCGGCGAAGCGTCGCGCGCGCGGCGAGGAGCGCGACGCCGGTGGCGACGCCGGGGGCGGCGCCGGGGACGCAGAGAGCCCGGGAGGCAAGGATGCCTGAGACGGCCGCGCCTCCCCCCGGTGCGGCACTGCCGCCGCTGCCGCGTCTGGACACGGCCCTCGACGACATCGAGGCGGTCAGGACGGCGTGCGCCGGATTCCGCGAGGTCTACGCGCGGCTTCGCGCAGAGATCGCCCGCGTCATCGTCGGACAGGACGAGGTGATCGACCAGACGCTCACGGCGCTCTTCGCCGACGGGCACGTGCTGCTCGAGGGGGTGCCGGGGCTCGGCAAGACGCTGCTGGTGCGGACGCTCGCGCAGACGCTCTCGCTGCCGTTCTCGCGCATCCAGTTCACGCCGGACCTCATGCCCGCGGACATCACGGGCACGAGCGTCGTGCTCGAGGACGCCGTGACGGGACATCGCACGTTCTCCTTCCGGCCGGGCCCGCTCTTCCAGCAGATCGTGCTTGCCGACGAGATCAACCGCGCGACGCCGAAGAGCCAGTCGGCGCTGCTCGAGGCGATGCAGGAGCGATCGATCACGATCGCGGGTCGCACGCACGAGCTCACGCGTCCGTTCCTCGTCCTCGCCACGCAGAACCCCATCGAGCAGGAGGGCACGTACCTGCTCCCGGAGGCGCAGCTCGACCGGTTCCTGTTCAAGATCGTCGTGCCCAACACGACGCGGCAGGAGCTCAACGAGATCGTGCGGCGCACGACGACCCGGGCGCGGGTGGAAGTTCGCCGGATGATCGACGGACCGTACATCCTCCAGGCGCAGAAGCTCGCGCGACGGCTCGTCGTCGCCCCGCACGTCGAGGACTTCGCGATCCGGCTCATCCTCGCCACGCACCCGGGCTCGCCCTACGGCATCCGCGACCTCGACCGCCTCATCGCGACGGGGGTGAGCCCGCGCGGCGCACAATCGATCATCTGGGCCGCGAAGATCCGTGCGCTCGTCGACGGACGCTACGCCGTCGGCTACAAGGACATCACCGACATCGCGGCCGCCGCGCTGCGGCACCGGCTGCGACGGAGCTTCGAGGCGGAGGCGGAGGGCGTGACGACGGATGACATCGTGAACCGTCTGCTCGACGAGGTCCCGAGGCAATGGACCAGGGGACTGAGGGACCACGGGACACACGGGACAAGACCGGCCGGGACGGGCGACACCCGGTCTCCCGGCTCAGTCCCTTCGAGACCGCATGCCTGACTTCGGAATCCCAACCCAGCCCCGCCCGGAGCGCATCGACGACCTGCTCGGCAGCGAGCTGATGGCGAAGCTCGACCAGGTGGACGTCATGAGCCGCAAGATATTCGCCGGCAAGCTCCAGGGGGAGCGCCGGAGCAAGAAGCGCGGCATCAGTGTGGAGTTCGCGGACTACCGGCACTACGTGCACGGCGACGATCTGCGCTTCATCGACTGGAACATCTACGCCCGGCTCGACAAGCTCTTTCTCAAGCTCTTCCTCGAGGAGGAGGACCTGTCGCTGGTCGTCGCGATCGACACGAGCGCCTCGATGCACTGGGGGAACCCCAGCAAGTTCATCTACTGCCAGAAGCTCGCGATGGCACTCGGATACATCGGGCTCGTCAACCACAACCGCGTCACGTTCTACGCCTACGGGGGCGAGGGCGTCCGCCCGCTCTCGAACCTCCGCGGTCGCCGCCGCGCGAAGGAGATGGGGTCGTGGCTGCTCGACCTCGTTCCGGACGGCATCGATGATTTCTCGAACGCGATGCGCACGATCGCGCTCGGCCGCCAGGGCAAGGGCGTGACGGTGATCCTCTCCGACTTCATGATGAAGGACGGCTACGAGAAGGGCCTGCGGTATCTCGCCGGAGGCGGGTACGACACGTTCTGCCTCCAGGTGCTGAGCCCCGAGGAGATCGACCCGGCCCGCACCGGTCTCGCCGGGGACCTCCGTCTCACCGACGTCGAGGACGAGGACGTCGCCGAGGTCACCGTCAGCGCCGCGCTCCTGAAGAAGTACAAGGAGAATCTCGACGCCTACTGCGGCAAGCTGCGCGAGTACTGCGTCCGGCGCGGCGCGATGCACATCACGGTCGATACGTCGACGAGCATCGACACGCTGCTGCTCGACTACCTGCGCAAGCGGGGGTTGCTCAAGTGAACTGGCTCACGCCGCTGACCGGCGCCATCCTGGCCGCCGCCGTGATTCCGCCGCTGATCCTGCTGTACTTCCTCAAGCTGCGTCGCCGCGCGCAGCCGATCGCGTGCACGCTCCTGTGGAAGCGATCGATCGAGGACCTCCGCGCGAACGCGCCGTTCCAGCGGCTGCGCAGGAGCCTGCTGCTGCTCCTCCAGCTCATCGCGCTGCTCCTGCTGATCGCATCGGTCATGCAGCCGCAGATTCAGGCGGGGCAGCGCAAGGGCGGCCGGACCGTCATCCTCATCGATAACTCCGCGTCGATGACGGCGACCGACGGCTCGGGCGGCGGCACGCGTCTCGACGACGCCAAGCAGGGGGCCCGTGCCCTCGTCGAGCGTCTCTACGCCGGCAGCCTCTTCGGCAGCTCTTCCGGGGAGACGATGGTCGTCGCGTTCTCGGGGCGGCCGGAGGTGATGTCGCGGTTCTCGGCGTCGAAGGCGGAGCTGCTCGCGGCGATCGAGAACGTCCGGCCCACGCACGGGACCACCTCCCTCGGCGAGGCGCTCAAGCTGGCGCGGGCCTACACGACGAACGTCAACCCCGACTCGGACCGCCCGATGGGCGACCCCGCCACGCTCGAGGTGTTCACCGACGGCCGCATAAAGGATCTCCCTGAGCAGGTGCTGCGCGGCGAGACCATGCACTACCACCGCGTCGGTACGGCGGACGCGGACAACGTCGCGATCGGCGCGATCTCGGTGGAGCGCCCCTTCGACCGTCCGACCGCCGTCGAGGTGTTCGCGGCGATGCTGAACTTCTCGACGCGGAGCGTGACCTGCGACGTGCAGCTGTCGGTCAACGAATCCGCCCGCGCCCTCGAGGAGATCACGCTGCCGGCGGCGGAGCTCGACGAGGGGACGGGAGTGCTGCGCCCCGGGCGCAACAACGTCGTCTTCACGCCGTTCGACCAGCCGCGCGGGGCCATCATCGAGGTCGCCAACCTGAGGCCGGACGACCTCGCCGCCGACGACGTCGCGCAGTCCGTCGTACCCCCTCCGAAGCAGCTTCGCGTGGCCGTCGTCGCGCCGAAGAGCTTCCTGATCCGGTCGGTTCTCGAAGGCATGGCGCTCGAGCGGCTCGAGATCCTCAGCGAGCAGCAGTACCTGCGTCTGGCCGCGAACGCCGCCGGCGCGGAGGGCGGCATCGGCGGGTACGACGTCATCGTCTTCGACAACTTCGCGCCGCCCGCCGGCATGATGCCGCCGGCCCGCTATCTGACCTTCGGGCCGACGCCGCCGATCGAGGGCTTCAACGACTTCGGGGAGGCCGGCACCCAGATCGTCCTGAATGAGCGCGACGAGCATCCGGCGCTGCGCTTCGTGCAACTGGATGACGTGCACATCGTGAAGGGCCGTCTCGTGCAGCCGGACGGCGCCGTCGCCGTGCTCGCCGAGGGAAGCAGGGGGCCGGTGATCCTCGCCGTCTCGCGCGGATCCATGCAAGTTCTCCACGTCACGTTCGACCCGGTGGCGAGCAACTGGCCGCTCCTGCGGAGCTGGGTGACGTTCCTGTTCAACGCGGTGGACTATCTCGGCCACATCGGCGAGGGGATCACCACGGAAGGGGTCGCGGTCGGCGACGCGATCACGGCGCGGATTCCGGCCGGCGCGACGTCCATCACGCTTCACACGCCCGACACGCCGCCGTTGCCGCTGACGCTGTCGGACCCGACACGCGTCTCGTGGGGCCCCGTGCGTCTCGCTGGGCTGTACCTGCTCACCTACGCCGTGCCCGGCGCCGACGAGCCGGAGCGACGCCCCATCGCCGTCAACATGGACGCCGAGACCGAAGGCCGCATCGACGTCGTTGAGAATATCGAGGTCGGCCAGCAGATCGTCTCGGGCACGCCGGGCGCGGGTGGGTCGTACCTGCCGCTGTGGCCGTACGCGATCGGGTTGTGCCTGGCGGTGCTGATGCTCGAGTGGTGGGTGTACCACCGCAGGACGTACCTGTAGCGCGCCGGACGGCGCGCCGGACGGCGCGACGGACGGTGCGACGGACGGTGCGACGGGCAGCGCGACGGTTGCGCCGGCCCCGGGTCTACTTCTCGCTGAGACGCAGCGTCCCGTCGAACGCTTCGGCGCCGGCCTCCGCGATATCGCCGATCGCGCGCCGGAATCGACCCGACCAGCGGGTCGGACCGAACGACGCCTCGAGCGTCTCGAGGGCGGCGTCCGCTTCGTCGAGGCGCCCGGCCGTGAAGGCGTCGACGACGCGGCGACAGAGCTCGAGCATCGGTCCGGGGCAACCGGCCGGCATGATCTCGTAGGCGTCTACCGCCGCCGTCTGCCCGACGACCGAAATGCGCCCGACCGGTCGCACATCGGGCGCATCGTCGCCGAGCAGCGCCCGGGTGCGGCCGTCGATCAGGTTCGTGGTTCCGAACTGCTTGTTCGCCGTCTCGAGTCGCGCGGCGAGGTTCACGGCGTCGCCGATGGCCGTGTAGTCGTGCATCGACGGCGGCGCCCCGCAGTCGCCCACCACGACGCGGCCCGTCGCAATGCCGATCCGCAGGTCGAGCTCGGGCAGGCCTTCGACGCGCGACTCGGCGTTGAGCGCGTCCATCGCGGTGCGGCAGGCGGCGATCGATGCGCACGCGCGCCGTGCCTGCGCGGGATCCGGCTCGAACGCGGACCAGAACGCCATGAGGCCGTCGCCGAGGAACTTGTTCACGTAGGCGCCGTTGGCGACGAGGACGTCGGCGAGCCCCTTGAGGTAGCGGTTGAGCATCGCGACGGTGCCCGGTCCGCCCAGGGCTTCGCTCATCGACGTGAAGCCGGCGAGGTCGCCGAAGAGAACGGTGACCTCGCGCTCGGTGCCGTCCACGGTCACGGCGCCGGGGTTGGCGACGAGGTAGTCGACGAGATCGCCCGACACGCGCGACTTGAACTGGCGCGTGATGCGCAGCCGCTCGCGCTGCGAGCGCCAGGCTTCGATCGCCGTTCCCGTGATCCACACCGCCGCCGCCGCCGTCAGCGGGGCGACGACCGGGATCGCGAGGTCAAAGCGCGCGAAGAGCCCGACCGCCGCGACCGCGTACGCGAGCGAGATCACGCCGGCGCCGAAGGTCGAGGCGAGGGCGGAGCACCGCACCGCGAGCAGCCCGCACGCGAGCGCGGGCAGGAGCACGAGCCCCACGGCCGCGACGGGCGGGAGGAACGCGACGTGTCGCCCCGTCAACACCATGTCCGCCAGCGCGGCGTGCACGACGACGCCGGGCGTGGACGGTCCGATCGCGGTCGCGCAGAAATCGGCGGCCACGGCCGTCGCCGTCCAGCCGACGAAGACGAGCCGGCCATCCACGGCGGCGCGCAGCGCGCCGGACGCCGCCGCGATCCGCGTGTCGGCGTCGGTGATCGCGGCCGTGAGCTCGCGCCAGGCGCGGCAGTTGTGGAGGTGATCGCGGAAGGCCGCGTCGAGACCGGCCGACTCGTCCGCCGGCGGGGCCTCCGCGAGCGTGAAGTCGACCTCGTCGGCGACGAGACGCTGCGTGTCGTCGTCGAGGAGATCGCGGTCGCCCGGGTCGATCTGCGCCCCGGCGAAGACGAGCTTGGTGACTGTGGCGAGATCGCCGGCGAGCCGTGTGCGGGTTCGCCGCGCGCGGGCCAGCTCGACGACCTCGCGGATGGAGAGATGTCCGGCCGCCTCGCTCGGTGCGTCGGCGCCCGCGTCGGCCGGGCGGAGCAGGCCCTTCCAGCGTGGCGTCGTGTCGCTCGTCGGCCACGCGATCCAGAGCTTCCCGTCGCACAACGGGAGCCGCACGTTGCCGGCGACGAGCGCGCCGCGCTCCTCGCGCAGGGAGGCCGGGTCGATCCCCGCGTGGGCGAGCGCGGCCGCGAGGCCGAACTGCACAGCGATTCCGCCCGGCGCCGCGCGGAAGACGGGCAGCTCGCGCACGCGTCCGTCGGGATGACGCCGCGCGTTGACGTTGACGAAGCCGACCGCGGAGGCGGCGGCGGCAAGCCGCGGGAGCGGCGGCATGTCGAGGTGCGTGCCGGCGCTCCCGTCGGGCCGGACCAGCCGCGGGGCGAGCGCGCGCCACGCGCGGTCGCGGGTCCACGCGGATCGCAGGATCGCGCGCTCGGGATACGCGCCGGCGATCACGCTGCGTCGGGGGGTCAGCTCCGCCTCGAACGCCTCCCACTCCACTTGGGGCGAGGCGGCGAGCGCGCGCCACGCCGCCGCGTGCTTGAAAGCGAGCGGTTGCGCGCGGTACCGCCGGGAGCGGGAGCCGGTGAGCCCGGCGCGTTCCACGACCTCGTCTTCGCCCTGCTGCACGTCCTCCGCGAGCACCCGCAGCAGCCGTTCGAGCTCGGCGGGCCCGTCGCCGCGCTTCCAGTCATCGTCGAAGACCGGCGGCTCGTGGAGGAGCACCGGCACGACCGCGCGGGCGCGGGCGAGCGCCGCGGCGAACTGCCCGTCGGAGTCGGAGACGGGGCCAGTCGCGGCGCCAGTCCTCGCGCCGGTCGCGGCGCCAGTCATCCCGCCGGACGGCGCGGGGCGCTCGTCGCTGAAGATGAGGTCGAGGGCGATCGTCGCGGCCCCGGCGCGGCGGAGCTCGTCCACCGCGTCGGCGATGGTCGCGCGGTCCCACGGCCAGCCGCCGAGTCTCGCGAGTGCGCTGTCGTCGATGTCGACGTGGACGATCCGGTCCGTCATGGGCCGGGCGGGGCGCGGCAGCAGCGTCATGCGGGCATCGACGCTTCGCCGCTCGGGACCGTTGAACACGCCGAGCCGATCGAGCCCGGCGAACGCCAGCGCCAGGGCGACCGCAAGACCGGCGCGTCGCCACGAGCGGCGCGTGCCGCGGGGGCGCGATCCGTCGGCCGGTCTGGTGGATCGTCTCATGGCGGCGCCGGCGCGTCAGACCCCGCCGTTGTACTGGTCGACGACGGCCTTGTAGAAGTCCTTGATGCAGCGCGCGACGTCGTGCTGGCTCGGCGCGTGCTGATCGACGCAGTACGAGACGATGATGTTCACGATCTCCTGGAGATCTCCCGGCCCGAAGGGCCCGTTGTGATCGTCGCAGAACATCTGGACCTGGCTCAACGTGGTCGTCAGCCCGTGCGTGCCGAGCCCGCTCATGTCGAGGATCATCGCGTACCGGTAGAACACCGTGCCGAGATACGTGCAGATGAAGTCGGCGATCTCGCCGAGCGTCAGGGGATCGTTGAACTGCATGAGCACGTGCTCGTCGAAGCCGTACGTCGGCAGGATGTTCTCGATGGACTCGACCACGCCCATCCGCGCGAGGTCGAGCCGGCGCCCGCGTCGGGCCTGGCTTCCCATCGTCGCCATGAGGAGCTCCGGCGTCGCCCCGGCCTCGACCACGGCGCTGATGATGCGCGGGGGGCCGAAGCCCCGGAAGAGCCGGGCGACGGCCGGGTTCGGGTGGCGGTCCGTCGTGATCGCGCGAGCCGAGACGGCCATGGCGAAGCGCTCGAGGAAGTACCGCACCTCGATCGAGGCGATGTCGTTGAAACGGGCGGCTTCGATCCGCGTTCCCTCGAGCCCGCCGTAGGAGACGGCGAAGCCCGTGCCGCGCACGGCGAGCGTGCCGGACGGCGTGACCACCGAGAAGTCGTTCGTGAGGCCGACGCGGTCCACCTTGATGTTCGCGCGGCCGCGCGACACCTCGACGAGCGTGCGCAGCGTCTCGCCATCTCGCAGCACGCGCGGGAGCGCCATGCGCGTGTGGCTCTCGATCATCACCGTCGCGTTGTGGCCGACGCGCAGCGTCATCGTGGAGTCGCGGCCGGTGCGGATGCGGGCGCCGGGATCGAGCAGATCGTCCACCGCAGCCTGCCGCCAGGGGCGCTCCTCGTCGGCCCGCCACTCGACGCGCCCATTGACCTCCATCACCGCCGCCTGGAGCGGGCCGGTCGCCTCCGGCTGCTCCGCGAAACGGGCCCGGGCCTCGGCGCCGACGTCGCGCAACGCGTCACGAAGCGCCGCCGCGAGCGCGGGACCGGGGACGCGAAGCGCCGGCCGCGCGACGGCCTGGCCGTACGCGCCGCCGTTGCCGCCAGGAAGCGTCGCCGCGGCGGCCAGGAGCGCGATGACGGTCTGGTTCAACATGCTCCGGTTCAACATGCTCCGGTTCTTCACGTGTCTTCCTCCCGATTGAACTGCTCGATGCGGCTCAGGAGATCGATGAACTCCAGGCCCGTCATGGACTGGTTCTCGGTGCGCGGCGGCAGCAGGTCGAGGTACACGATCTCGCGTGTGCAGGAGCGTGGCGCGGGCCCGAGCAGCCGCATCACGAGCCCGCCCCCGGCGTCGATGAGGTCGCACGCCGCGACCGCGATCATGCCCACGGTGGCGGACTCGTTCGCGGGCGGCGTGCGGGCGCCCGCGATCCATCCCCGCCGCCGCGCCTCCTCGAGCCGCGCTTCGTAGCCCTCCGGCGCCGCGCCGGAGGCGGCGAGCAGCAGGCCGTAGAGAGCGTCGTGGTTCGTCACGACGCGCTGCGTGGCGATCACGTCCCAGAAGTCGAGCTCGTCCGCGTCGGCGCCGAAGCGGTCGGTGGCCGAGTTCTCGATCACCGTGCGCGCCGTCGCACAGCCCGCGGCCGTGACGGCGGCGAGGACGGCGACGCGGACGGCGACCCTGACGGCGACCATGACGGCGACCATGACGGCGACCGGGCCCGGCCGGATGCAAAGGTCAGAACGCACAGACGGCTCCGAGATAGAAGAAATGACGCAGGTCGTCCTGGCCGTCCGGGATCGCCTCGCCCGGAACGAAGACGCCGTAGCGGAGATTGATCTCGAGGTCCGCGGCCGCGCGCCAGTCGATCGACACGTCGATCTCGCCGCCGACGAAGTGGGCGGGCAGCGTCGTCACGGAGAGCGGCGCGTCCGGATGGGCCTTCGCGAGGAGGAACCCGTCCAGACCGGCGCGGAGCCGCCCGGCGCCGCGTCGTCGATCGAACACCGTGTGCCGCACGCCGACGCGCAGCATGAGGAGGTTCGAGATCTCGGGCGAAAGGGCGAGCCCGGTGTTGATGTACCCGAGCGCGTTGAACGCCTGGTCCTTCGTGCCGGACCGGTTGCCGAGGAACGTGTTGGACGGATGCCCGCGGTCGGCGTCGCCCGAGCCGCCGGCGAATTCGACCTCGAGCCGCGTGTCGGCCTCGTTGCGGAAGAGCTGAATGAGTGTGAGCATGCCCGCCCATGCGTCGATGCTCTCCGTCGTCTGCGGCGTCGGGAGTCCGTTGGTCGGGTCCACGGAGCTGCTGCGGGCGCGGCCGCGCTGGTGGATCAGCTCGACGCGGTAGAACGAGCTCTCCGTCAGGTTCCCGCGCGAGGCGGCGGTGTAGTAATCGGAGTCGTACTTCGACACGGACAGGATCGGTCCGAACGGCGTGGGGAAGATCCGGGTATTGAGGTCGTTCTCGTCGCGCTGCGCGAGGAACGACACCGAGGGAACGTGTCGGGCCATGCCGCGGAGCTCGATCCGGCCCCCGAAGAAGTTGCGGCGCGTGTCCTCGTCGAAGCCGGGGCGCGTGCCGTCAAAGTCGATGGTGCCCGTCGGCGGCGTCGCGGCCGCCAGGCCGATCAGCCCGATGTCACCGATCCCGACATCGACGAGGCCCGCGTAGAGCACGTTGCTCAGCGCGAGCCCCGATCCCCAGAGCACGTACTGGCGGCCGCCCTTGATGTTGACGGTCGTGTCCGGACGCTCGCCGGTCCGCGCGATTTCCGCACCGGCGGAGTCGAACTCGTACCAGTAGCGGTCGCCGATGGGCTCCTCGAGCTCGTCACCGCGGCCGTCGAACGAATCGCCCGAGTTGAAGTCGTTGTAGAGCAGGCGGAGCCGGCCGAAGAAGCGATGCGCCCCGTCAAGCTCCGCCCGCGCGTGGAACGTGGCGTCGCTCTGGCGGAGGACCCGCGTGACGCTCGCGCTGTTGTCCGACGTGACGAGCCCGAACCGGGCCGAGCCGCCGAACTCGAGCTGGAGACGCTCGGCGATCGGCTGGTCGGGCGGAACCGTGAGGCGGTACGTGGAGTCGATCTCCTGGAGGCGGCGCTCGATCGATCGCCGGAAGGCGGCGTCGTTCTGGGCCGTCGCGGACGCCGCGACCGCGGTTGCGCACGCGATGGCGGCGACGACGGCGGTCTTCCCTGGTCTTCCCCGGCGGGGCGGCATGCGTCCGATATCGGAGCAGGCGGCGACCCACTTGAGGGAGACCAGTGACTAGAGGGCCCTAGCAGCCCGTTGAAGAACTGGAACGCCGCCGGAGCACGATCATTTCCGCCGTGGACGGCGTCGCCAAACCTCGCTGTATCGTCAAATACGGCGTCGGTTTGGCTCCTTGCCACGACGAAAAGCATCGCACTCTGGCAACGCCCCAGTTCTTCAACGGGCTGCTAGGACGTCAGCTCCCGGACGAGTTCCGGCTCCATGCCCAGGTACTCGTACATTTGCTCGTCGAACGTCTCCTGGTCCTGCTCGCGGGAGAAGTCCAGACGCAGCTCGTTGATGACCTTCGTGCCCTGGCCGATCCACGCGTTCCACGTCTCGGCGGATATGTTCGCGTGGATCCATGCGCCGACGCGGCCGCGCATCGGCGGCCCGGGGAGCTGCGTGCCGGGCCGGCCCGTGCGCCGGCAGACGAACGTTCCGCTCGCCGCGCGCTCCGCCGCCTGCTGCTCCGTTTCCGCCGACAGCGCCGGCGGCCTGCGGCCGATTGACTCGAGCAGCTCCGCGATCGCGTCCCGCGGCATGAGGTCGCCCTTGCCCGCCGCGACCTCGTAGCCTTTCTCGAGCGTCTCCGCCGCCTGGTCGGTCCAGCCCGCCTTGATGAGCGCTTCGCCCGCGAGCTGGTAGGCCTTGCTCATGTCCGGGTTGAGCTCGATGCACCGCAGCAGGCTGCGCCCCGCCTCGGCGGCGCGCCCCGCCTGGAGGTACGCGTTACCGAGACTGAAGTGCGCCATGTCGTTGTCGGGATCGGCCTCTGCCATGTTCTCGAAACGGGCGATGCGGTCGTCGAGGGATGCGGGGCTGCTCATGCCTCGATGATACGCAGCGACGCCGCCTTCGGGCCAGCCCGCGTTATGCATGAAGCGAACCGTCCGGCGGACGATCCGAACGCGTGGTCGCACGTTCGAGGCTTGATGTGGTGTCAAACACGTCGGCGCCCTGGCCCGAGCGACCACGCGATCGGCTTGTCGCGCCGGTTGTGCATCGCAGGTTCGTGGACGGGCGGGGAATCATCGTTTCATTCCGGGATTGGCTGTTCATTCCACGACCCACCGGCTCGCTTCACGCATAATGCGGGCTAGCATGTCGCCCATGCCCGAAGGCGTCGCCATGTCCGTCGATATCGCCGGGGTCACCCTGCGAAACCCCATCGTCGCGGCGGCCGGGACGTGCGGGTACGTGGACGAGTTCGCGCGCGTGCTGGATCCGGCCACGATCGGCGCCATCGTCACGAAGTCGATCACGCGCGAGCCGCGCGAGGGCAACCCGCCGTGGCGCATCATTGACGCCGCGAACGGCATGCTCAACGCGATCGGCCTGGCGAACGTCGGCATCGAGCGCTTCATGGCCGAGAAGCTCCCCGCCGCGGCGAACGTCGACACCGTCGTCATCGGATCGATCGCCGGCGATCGGATCGAGGACTACGTCGCCGTCGCCGAGGCGTTCGACGCCACGGAGCTCCTGCCGCTCGTCGAGCTCAACGTCTCCTGCCCGAACACGGACGACGGCCTCGTCTTCGGCGAGTGCCCCGACGCGCTCGCCCGGCTGCTCGAGGCCGTACGCCCCGCGCTCGCGCGGACGAAGCTGATCGTCAAGCTCTCGCCCAACGTCGGCGACATCGTCCGCATGGCCCGCACCGCGATCGACGGCGGCGCCGACGCGCTCACGCTCATCAACACCGTCTCCGCGATGTCGATCGACGTCGAGACCCGGCAGCCGCGTCTCAGCCGCGGCACCGGCGGTCTCAGCGGACCGGCGATTCACCCGATCGCGGTGCGCATGGTCCACGCCGTCCACGACGCCGTCGCCCGCGAGCGCAACGTCCCGATCATCGGTCTCGGCGGCGTGATGGGCTGGCGCGACGCCGCCGAGATGATCCTCGCCGGCGCGACCGCCGTCGGCATGGGGACCGCCCTCTTCGTGGACCCGCGTCTGCCCGCGAAGACGGCGCGCGGGCTCGAGAAGTGGGTGCGCCGGCAGGGGGCGGCTTCACCGGGGGAGCTGACGGGTCGCGTGGAGATCTGAGAGAGGCCGGGGCCGGACGGACAGCCGCCGCCACCGCCAGTTCCTACGCATACCCCAGGGCCTCGAGATCGTCCTCCTCCAGCCCGAAGTGATGCCCCACCTCGTGCAGCAGCGTGATGCGGATTTCGCGCTCGACGGCTTCGTCGCCCTGCTGCCATCCGCCCGCCTGGTCCACGATGCCTTCGCGGAAGAGATGGATCGTCTCGACGCCGTGGTCGTCCGCGACCGATCGCTCGGTCAGCGGGGTTCCGCTGTGCAGACCGCACAGGCCCTCGCGGGCCGGGTCCATGCCGAGCTCCTCGAGGAGCGCCGGGTCGGCGTCGTCATCCACGATGAGAGGCGCCTCGTCAAGCAGCTCGTGGAAGCGCGGCGGCAGCGCATCGAGCACGCGCTCGAGCAGGCGGTCGAATCGCTTGCGCTCGAGGCGGTTCAATGGAGACTCGATGCCTCGGGACGGGGGGCCGCGAGCGCCGCACGGACCAGCGTCCGGAAACGCTCGCCGCGCGCCTGGTAATCCTCGAACTGGTCCCAGCTCGCGCAGCCCGGGCTCAGGAGCAGCGTGTCGCCCGCACCCATGCGATCGAGCGCGCGCGCCACGGCGACGTCGAGCGTGCCGCAGTCGAACGCGCCGCGTCCGGCGCGGGCGGCGATCGCCGCGCCCGTCGCGCCGATCGCGTACAGGCCCCCGATGCGCGGGGCGAGATCCGCGATCGTCGAGAGATCGATCTGCTTGTCGTATCCGCCGGCGATGAGGTGCACCGTGGACGGCCGGTCGAACGACGCCACCGCGAGCGTCGTCGCGCCGGGCGTCGTCGCCTTCGAGTCGTTCACGAACCGCCGGTCGTGGTCTTCGGCCACGAACTCGAGACGGTGGGGGAGGCCCGCGAAGTCGGCAAGCAGCGGCACCGCGTCGCCGGGCCGCAGCCCCGTGGCCCGAAACACCGCGTTCACCGCGACGATCGCGTTCCGCTGGTTGTGTCCGCCCGGGATCCGCAGGGGGACCGGGCGGCGCAGGGCGTCGAAGTGCTCGCCGCGCACCGCGTGGTCACCCTCCTGCTGGTAGGCGAAGATCGCCTCCTTGCATCGGCGGTAGTGCTCGTACGTCCCGTGCCAGTCGACGTGGTTCGGCTCGATGTTCGTCAGCACCGCGACGTGGGGCGAGAGGCCGGTCGCGGCGGGCATCCCGACTCCGGCGCCCAGCCAGTACAGCATCGCGCTCGACAGCTCGAGCACGATCCAGTCGCCGGGGCCGATCGAGGCAAGGTCCGGCAGAAGCGAGCCGCCGATGTTGCCGCCGAGGTGCGCGCGGTGCCCGGCCCGCGCGAGCACGTGGTGGATCATCGCCGCCGTCGTGGACTTGCCCGCCGATCCCGTGACGCCGATCACGCGCCGCCGGTCGAGCCGCTCGAGCAGCAGCCGGATCTCCGTGGTGATCGGTACGCGGTGCTCCCGCGCGGCGTCGAGGAAGCGGTTCTCCCACGGCCGCGGGACCGCGGGGCTCGCGACGACGAGATCGCACGAGGTAAAGTCCCGCTCCTCGTGCGCGCCGAGGCGGTACCGTACGGAGCCGGCGGGCACGTGCCGATCGAGGGCGGCGACGCTCTCCGCGAGCCTCCGGGCGTCGGCGAGGTCGGTCACGAGGACACGCTTCCCGAGGCCCGCGAGCCACCGGGCCGCGCCGACGCCGCCGCCGAAGCGGCCGAGGCCCATGATCGTCACGTCGGTCATCGTCACGTCGGTCATCGTCACGTCGATCTTCGTCACGTCGATCCGGGCCGGCTCGCTCCGCGTCATCAGCAGTCTATCCTGTGACCCCCGTCCGGTCCGGTCGTCCCCTTCCTCCCGATCCCGAGACACGTCGATGCTCTCGCCGCCGCCGCCCAAAGCGAAGACACCCGCGCCGGGCGCGCCGCCTTCGGGGCTCTCGGCGATCGCGGTGGGCGCTCTCGTCCTCGCCCTCGTGCCGTGCTGCCCGCTCACGGCGCTCTGCGGAGCCTTCCTGGGCCTCTTTGCGCTCAGGCGTATTCAGCGATCCGGGGGACGCCTGCGCGGCGCGCGTATCGCGATGTCGGCGACGATCGTCGGGATCGTCGCATCCTTCGCCTGGATGTACGTATTCGACCGCTTCGCCGTGAACCAGATTGACGCGCAGGAGAGCGCCGTCGCCGAGGTCGTCGCCGGCTTCGTATCCGCCGCGCAGGCGGGACGCGCCGACGATGCGCTGTCGCTGTGGTCCGAGGAGGCGACGCCGCTCACGGCGGAGGAGGTGACGGCGTTCGGCGCCGAGGTCACGCGCCGCTACGGCGACGTCGAGCGGTTCGCCGTGCTGTCCACCGCGCGATCCGGCACCTTCCTCGCCCCCGAGGTCGAGGTGGCCGGGATCTTCCGAACGGCGGGCGATTCGCCGATCGGCTCCGCGCGGCTGCGCATGGTGTTCGGCGGCGGTCTCACGCCCGCGTTCCGCCCGACGCAGATCACGATCGAGGACGCGGTGCGGGGGGATCTGGTCCTGGGCGGGGAGTAGCCTGCGGCTTTCCGCTACCGGGCTTTCCGGTACCATGCCGCCGAAACGAGGAGCCATGCCGTGAGTCAGTTCGACAATCCCTACGCCGACGCCGGCTCGTACCCGCAGTCGACGAGCAAGCTCGCGATCTGGTCGCTGATCTGCTCGCTCGTGGTCTGCTGCCCGCTGGTCACGGTGCTGGGTCCGCTGCTCGGCCTGATCTCGCTCGGGAAGATCGGCGGGAACCCGCTGCTCAAGGGCAGGGGGCTCGCCGTCGCGGGCATCCTGATCGGGCTGCTCACCACCGGCGGGTGGGTGCTCCTGGGCTACCGCGCGGCGCCCGTGGTCGGCACGATGTACACGCTCATGGAAACCGGTCCGCAGCACGCCCTGTCCACGGGCTTCGCCGGCGATATCGCGGGATTCCGCGCGTCCTTCGAGGGCGCCGGCGCCACGGCTTCCGACGCGGAGGCGCGGGCGTTCATCGACGCACTCCGCAGCCGCTACGGCGCGTTCGCGTCGGCCCACCGTTCACCGACCGCGCAGCCGGCGATCGGGCAGACCACCTTCGTGCTTCCCTACGTCACGATCTTCGACGGCGCGACGGTGACGGCCGACACCGAGGTGATCATGGCCGACCCGAAGGGCCGGATGATCATGAAGATCGGCTCCATCTCGATTCGTGACGCCGACAAGGGTGACCTGACCTACCCGGCGGGGCCGTGACGGCCGTGCGGTCCCGGCGTCATCCATGAACCCGAACGACCAGACTCCTCCTGCGGTCCCGACCGGGGGCGCGCTCAGTCCGTGGACGCCGGCCGCGCTCATCGCCAGCTTCGTTCCGTGCCCGCCGATGTGCTTTCTCGGCGTGCTCTTCGGCGTGCTCGCCCTGCGCGACGGGCGGCGGCGCGGCCGGCGCGGACGCGGGGCCGCGATCGCGGCGATCGTGGTGGGCGCCGGGATCAGCGTCTTCTGGATCGTGGCCGCCGTCTGGTGGAACGCGAACGTGCGGCGCCCGATGATCGACGGTCCGGCGGCGGCATTCCGCCTCGGTCTCGCCGGCGACGTCGAGGGATTCCGGGCCGCGTTTCACCGGCCGGGCCCGGCCGCCGAGGCGGCGTCGTTCCTCGAGACGCTCTCGGTTCGCCACGGTCCGCTGCGGGCGATCACGCGGGAGCCGCGCGGGCCGGCCCGGGCGGCGAAGGATATCGACCCCGCGCGCCTGGTCATTCCTTATCTCTTCCACTTCGATGGCCGATCAGTCCCCGCGGAGGCCCAGTTCATCGTGACCGAGGGCGGAACACTGCCGTTCGTCCTCAAGTGGGGGTGGGTGCGCGTCGGCTCGCCCGAGGATCATTTGATCTATCCTGTCGCCGCGGCCCCTCCTCCTGCATCGGATTCCTCCCAGGCCCCGGACGCCGCCGAAACGGACTGATGTCGAGCGACGAACCGATCATCGTGGTCAGGGATCTCGTGAAGGCCTTCGGCGAGCAGACGGTGCTCGACGGCGTCAATCTCGAGATCCTGCCCGGCGAGACGATGGTGATCATGGGCGGCTCGGGCTCCGGCAAGAGCACGCTGCTGCGTCACATGATCTGCTCGCTCATCGCGGACTCGGGATCGGTCAGCCTGTTCGGCCAGAACCTGGCGGATCTGGACGAGGAGGGGCTCAACACGGTCCGCAAGAAGTTCGGCATCCTGTTCCAGTCGGGGGCGCTCTTCAACTCGATGACCGTGGCCGAGAACGTTGCGCTGCCGCTCCAGGAGCACACCACGCTCGCGCTCAACATCATCGAGATTCAGGTCAAGATCAAGCTGGAGCTGGTCGGCCTCCGCGAGCACGCGGACAAGTACCCGGCGCAGATCTCCGGCGGTATGAAGAAGCGGGCCGGGCTGGCCCGCGCGCTCTCGCTCGATCCGAAGATCCTCTTCTACGACGAGCCCTCGGCGGGGCTCGACCCGGTGACGAGCGCGGAGATCGACCGCCTCATCATCGACCTGACGAAGAAGATGGGGGTCACCAGCGTCGTCGTCACGCACGAGATGGACTCGGCGTTCGTCATCGCCGACCGCATGGCGATGCTCGACAAGGGGAAGATGCTGATGGTCGACACCCGCCAGGCCTTCGAGGTGCTGCGCGATCATCCCGTGGACCGCATCGACGAGCTCGACGAGCGCCAGCAGCTCATCCGGCAGTTCCTGCGGGGCGACGCCGACGGGCCGATCACCCGCCGCCGCGCGGAGACGAACTACGCGGAAGACCTGCTCGGCACCGGCGCCCCGGGCCACGGCGTCCCCGCCGTGGAGCCGACACGAGCCCGTTAGCGCGTCAAGGAAACCTCCGGAGACTCAACGTCATGGCCAGTCCGAGCGAGCGCAGACGCAACAACGTCAAGGCCGGCGTCTTCGTCACTGTCGCGATCCTGATCGCCGTGGGCATCATCGTGGTGCTGAGCGGCATCTGGGAGCAGCTCACCGTCCGCACGCGCGAATACATCGTGCAGTACCCGGTCACGGCGGGCGTGAGCAACCTGAAGAAGGGCGCCGACGTGCGGGTGGGCGGCGTGCTCCTCGGACGAGTCACCGAGGTCGAGCCGCGGTTCGCAGAGACCGCGCCGTTCGAGCAGATCGACGTCGCGTTCAAGATCGACGAGCACGTTCGCCTGTACGCCGGCGCCCGGATCTTCGTCACCAAGCCGCTGCTCGGGACGGATGCGTGGCTGGACATCAGCGACGTCGGCGATCCGGCGAGCGGCGAGCCCGACGGCGGGCGCGTCGAGGGTGCGATCTCGACGGGCATGCTCAACACCGTGCTCGGCGCCGAGAACGCGGCGCGGACGGGCGAGATCGTCGAGAACGTGCGCGCGGTCTCGGCCAGCGTGCGCCGCGACTACGACGAGCGCATCGGCCCGATGATCGACAACGTCGGCGAGGCGGCCGCTGGCGCCCGCGATCTCATCGTGCGCGTACGCGATGAGGACTGGCCGCGGTGGTCGGGCTCGGTGGACCGGATCATGACCTGGGCGGACGGCTTCACCGGCAACCTCGACGCGGCGATCGCCGAGGCCCACGGGATGCTGATCGACGGCCGTGGCATCATCAACGACAATCGCGAGCGTCTCGACGAGACGATCGTGAACTTCCGGGACGCGAGCGAGGACGCCAGCGTCATCGCCGAGCGCGTCCGCACGGAGACGGTGGACAAGGCCAACCGTCTGCTCGATGCGGGCCACGCGGCGATCGACGAGGCCCTCGCGACGATCCGGACGATCCAGACGGACTACGACGGCTGGTCGGTCGAGATCGGCGAGGCCCTGGGCAACGCGACGCTCGCCTCCCAGCAGCTCAAGCTGACGCTGCTCGAGGTCCGCCGCAGCCCGTGGAAGCTGATCTACCGCCCCTCGGAGGACGAGGTCGCCCACGAGCTGCTGTACGACGCGGCGCGGTCGTTCTCGCTCGCCACCGCCGACCTCAAGGCGGCATCGGCGTCGGTGAACGCGATTCTCGACAGGCACGGCGACCGTCTCGCGGACGATCCCGCCCTGAT
This sequence comes from uncultured Isosphaeraceae bacterium, assembly GCA_964638815.1. GTDB lineage: Bacteria > Planctomycetota > Phycisphaerae > Phycisphaerales > SM1A02 > CAZXBB01. Next base: position 5,211 of record CAZXBB010000127.1, on the reverse strand, counting down.
GGAGCGCCTGAAACGCAGCCTTCTGGAACCGCTGGGCAACTACGAGCGGGCGCAGCAGCGTCTGCTGGACGTGCTCTACCAGGAGCCGTGAGGGCACGGAGGCACGAGGCCGTGATCAGGCACGAAGTCGCCATCGTCGCCATCGTCCTTGCCATGGCGCCCGCCGCTCCCGGCGCCGCCCAGGTCGTCGGGATCGAGGCGCCGCGCACGACACGCGGCGCACCCGATCTCGCGGAGCAGCCCGGCACGCCCGTCCCCGGAATCGACCCGGCCCGGCTCGCGCAAACCCTGGCGGGTGCGCCGGTCTCCCTCCGGCGATGGTTCGACGACGTGACCACGTGCGTGTCCCGCACGCTCTCCTCCGGGCTGGACCAGACGCGGCCGGTCGCCCGCCCCTGGGGGATGACGGTCGTCACCGACGCGGACGCGCGCATGCCGCTGGCGGCGTACACCCGGGCGCACGATGTGCCGGAGCGGATGGTCGTGCTCGTGCACGGTCTCGACGACCCGGGCTGGGTGTGGGGATCCGTCATCGCCGCGCTGCGCGAAGCGGGGCATGTCGTCGCGCGCATGACCTATCCGAACGACGGGCCGATTCCGGCATCGGCGGATCTCTTCGCGGGCGAACTGCGCGCGCTGCGCGCGGCGGGCGTCCGTCGCGTGGACGTCGTCGCGCACTCCATGGGCGGGCTGGTCACGCGTGACGTGCTCACCCGCGCGGAGCACTACGCGGGTGACGGACGCGGGTCGGACGCGCTGCCCGCGATCGGGCGGCTGATCATGTGCGGCACGCCGAACCACGGCTCGAAGATGGCGAGGCTGCGCGCCGTTGCCGAGATCCAGGAGCAGCTCTCTCGCGCCTTCACCGGCGACGGCGTCTGGCTCGGCGGACTCGCCGACGGCACGGGCGAGGCCGCGGACGATCTCCTCCCGGACTCCGCGTTCCTCCGTGAGCTCAACGCCCGCCCGCTCGCCGCCCACACGCGGTACACCGTCATCGCGGGGCGGATGAGCCCCGTCACGAAGGCGGACGTCGCCGCGCTCGCCCGGAGGTTGCGTGACGCCGCGAAGTCGGCCGACGCGCCGTCGTGGTTTCGCCGTCTCCTGCGCAGCGCCGACGATACGGCATCCGGCCTCGTGGACGAGACGGTGCGCGGCATCGGCGACGGATGCGTGACGATCGATTCCGCCCGCCTCGACGGCGTGGAGGACTTCGTCGTGGTGGAGGCCAACCACGTCAGCATGATCGCGAACGTCGGCGTTGCGGACGGTGTTCCGCCGGGGGTGCCGATCATCGTCGAAAGGCTGCGGGACCCGGACGCGCCGTAGTTCGTGCACGTGCGCGTGCGCGATCCTGCCGGTGCCCGCGTTCGCCTTCCCATCGCGCGCTCAGAGCTCGTCCACCACGTCCGCGGTGAGCCACACGCGGTCCCCGCGGCGGACGACGCCGGCGGGACGGTTCATCGCGGCGAGCACCGCGACGAGGCCCCTGTCGTCGACGAACTCGATCACGCCGGTGCCGCGCGCGGCGGTCCGGTCAACGACGTGCGGCGACGGCGCCACGTAATCGAAGACCAGCACGGAGCGGAGGGCGCCGGTGGTGTGAGTCGCCTCGCCGGGTGTATCCGGGTGCGTCGGCGTCGTTCGCGCGACGGGCGCGGGCGGCTGCGGACGACGCGGCAACGCGACGATCGCCGTCGCGCCGGCAGCGGCGATCATCAGCGCGCCCCCGAGCGCGGCGCGGCGTCGCCGACGGGCGCGGTGGATGCGCGGCATCGCCGCCTGGAGCTCGCGCAGCATCTCGTCGCGGCGCCTGGCGCCGGGTGGCGTGAGCCGGTCGGAACCGAAGTCGCGGTTACGCCCGATCATCGGTTCGCTCCTTCGCGCGACGCGTCAGCGCAGCCAGGGCGCGGCGCAGGCGTCCGTCAACCGCGCCCGGGCTGAGGCCGACGGCAGCGCCGATCTGCTCGAGCGTCCATCCGAAGCGATGCCTCATCGTGACGATCGCCGACGTGGACTCGTCGAGCGTCGCGAGCTCGCGCCGCAGCCAGGCGAGCCGATCGACGAGGTCCCGGTCGACCGGCGCCGCGGGTGACGGTGCGTCGGCGCGGGCCGCGACGCGCGTCTCGCGTCGGCGCCGGCGAGCCTCGGCGCGCAGCCGGTCGTACGCGCAGGAGCGAACCGCGGACCGGAGCCACGAGCGCAGGGCGGGCTCGTTCGGCATGCTCTTCATGGATCGGATCACGCGCATCATGGCATCGTGCACCACGTCGAGGCAGAAGCTCTCGTCACGTCCCGTTGCACGCCGGGCCTCGCCGAACGCGAAGTCGAACCACCGCCGGTAGAAGACGGCGAACGCGTCGGGGTCGCCCGCGGCGATTCGGCCGGTCAGTTCTGGAATCGACGGTTCCACGGCGCGGGGGGCTCAGCGGGTCGGAGGTCAGCGTACCCGTCAAACGCTGCAGGCCCCGGTGTCAGCGCCCCCTTTTCTCGATTTCAATCAGGTCGAGCCGGCGTTCGATCGCGTCGCGCTCACCGAGGATGCGTCGGATCTCGTCCTGCATTCCCATGCGGTCCGCTTCGAGCGCCGCGATGCGCTCCCGGAGCACCTCGGCACGGGTCTCGGCGGCCACGACCGCCCGGCGCATCGCCTCGGTTTCCGATCGGCACGCCGACAGCTCGGTCGTGAGCCGGGCCTGCACGGCCTCGTGCTCTCGCCGCTCCGCCTCGGGATCCGCATCGCGATCCTCGCCCGCCGGGTGCGTCTCGAGCTCGCCGAGGAGCGAGTCGATCACTTCGATCTGGGGCTCGGCGGCGCGCACCAGCAGCAGCCTCGTCTCGCGGTGGAAGCGCACCCTCGCGGTCTCCCGGTTGCCGTCCGCGAGGTCGAGCGCGGCCTCGATGGCGGTGAGCACGGGTTCCGGATTCTCGTCGGCGCCGAGGATCGGCGCAAGCGACCACACGTGCGAGTGCAGGTCGGGAGCGCCGGGAATGTACTTTCGCGCCTCGAGCCGGTAGATCGTCAGCTCGCCGAGCTTCTCGAGCGCCGACCGACCGGAATTCGACTCACGGAAGACGACATCCACCCTGCTGCTGTCCGGGAGCGTGTGGCTCCCCTCGAGGAGCTCGAGCGCGGCCTTCAGCGAGACGTTCGTCAGACGCATCGGCGCGACCGGGACCTGCGCCGAGACCGGCGTGAAGACGACGTTGGCGGCGCCGGCGGCGGTGCGGACGGCCTGGACGTATTCGGCCATCGTGCCGCCGCCGAACTCGACGTCGAACACGTCCTCCCCGAGGGCGGGCGGCGTGATGAGCACGGCGGCGAGCACGAGCAGTCGAAGTCGGAAGGCGTTCATCGGGGGGCTCCGGTGTGAAGGGAATGAGCGAAGGGAATGAGCGAGGGAACAGTCACCGGAACGTCGCCGCCGCCCCCGTTTCGCGCGGCGATTCGCGGAATCGCCCCGATCGGCGCGGATTATCGGCCGCCGATCACGTCGGCTTATTAATTGACTTCGATCCGGCCACCAGTAAGCTCGGATGGGGGCCGCGCGGGGCGAAAACGGAGCAGGAAATGACCCACGGAAGACAGGTTCGAACGGTTCTGGCGGCGACCGCCGTGGGTGTTCTGGCGGTCGTCGCGGGACTCGGCGCCGACGCCGTCGGACGCGACCGCGCCGCAGGGGGGACGGCGTTCGTGCCCGCGCCGAAGGGGGCCGCCGGCGAGGAGCCGTGCCCGCTCGAGTTCGACGTCGTCGGCACGCTCTACTTCTCCGAGGACAGCAACGGCCAGGGCCTTCACGTGCTCGACCAGGTCGACGGCTCGAGCGGACCCGGCAGCGACACGGGCGTGACGAGCACGACTGTCGGGCTGGCGCCGGGCGTGGACGGCGAGCTCTTTGGCTCGCGGCCGTCGGGTCTCCTGCGCATCCAGGTGAACGGCGAGGACGCGGCCCGCACCGGCAGCCTCCTCATGGAGGGCATGGCGTACGACGCGCTCGGCCGGCGTCTCTTCGGAACCGCGAACCAGTCTTTCTTCCGCGTGGACGCCGCGACGGGCACCGTGATCGAGATGCTGCCCTCGCCCGGGGTCGACCTCGAAGGCCTCGCGTTCGGATTCGACCCTTCTTCGGGCGCACCCGGCGTGTACGGGCTCGTGGGTTTCGGCGGCTCCGAGACCGGGCTGTACTTCTTCGACCTCGGGTCGATGACGTGGTCGCTGCGCGGTGACACCGGCATCGACTGGAGTCACGTCGGGCTCGCGTACGACGAGTGCAACCGCGTCCTCTACGCCAAGGGAAGCCAGGACAGGATGCTCTACCGGCTCTGCCCGGGCGGCTTCGGCGTTGACGTCCAGGTGATCGGGGACACCGGCATCTCGCGCGGCGGCGGTCTCGCCTGGGTCGGCACGTGCCCCGGACCTCCGTGCACGCGCGCGGATATCACGCGGGACGGCCTCATCGGATTCGCCGACGTGCTGGCGATCCTCGGCAGCTTCGGCGTCTGCCCCGGCGGCGCGTGCCTCGAGCCGGGGTCGTGCGAGAAAGGCTACGAGCCGGGGTGCGGCGGCGATCCCGATTGCGCCTGCGTGCTCCTCTACGACGGGTCGGTCGTCTGTCACGGCGACTTCGGCTGCGGCGTTCCGTGTCCGGACGGCACGTGCCCGCCCGGCTTCCACTGCGTGCGCGACTCGTGCTGCGGTCCGACCGCGTGCGCGCCCGACGAGGCGCTCTGCGGCGAGGCCGGTGATCCCTGCGACGCGGACGTCGATCTCAACGGCACCGTCGATTTCGGTGATCTCCTCGCCGTGCTCGGCGAGTGGGGTCCGTGCCAGCTTCCCCGCGGCGCGTGCTGTCTTCCCGGCGCCGCCGGGTCCTGCCAGGACGACCTCACGCGTGACGAATGCACGGCGATGCAGGGCGACTACCGCGGCGACGGCACCGACTGCGACGACGTGCAGTGCGATTGACGCCCGCGCACGCCGGACTTTCCCGCGGCGTATAGTCGTCGGTGGAGGACGGGTCGAGGAAGCGTCGGCAAGGGGCAGGAACCGCCATCCAACCGCCTGCGAAGGGGCAGACGATGAACCATGGTCGTCCGGGCCGGACTGACGGTCCGAAGAACCTCAGGAGTCTCCTCGCCCTCGCGATCGCCGGCAGCGCGTCGTGCGCGGTGCACCTCGCGCTCGGTCCGGCGGCCGCCGCCACGCCCCCG
>CAZXBB010000126.1:0-2585 GCA_964638815.1 uncultured Isosphaeraceae bacterium | reverse complement strand
ACTGCCGTCGTCGTTGTGGTGCAGGCGCCATCGCCTGCACGCGGGCGTGGGTGTGAGTCCGGGTGCAGGCGGGGTCGCCTGCACTGCGCGACCTCCGAAGCGCGGCCCGGTGTACAGGCCGGATCTCCCACGCTCAGGGTGGGAACAGCGGCGCCGGCTCAGCGGCATGGTCCCCATATGGCGAGGACCGTCAGGAGGTCGAGGACTCCGACCGTTCCGTCGCCGTCCGCGTCGGCCGCGCACGGCGTCTCCGGATCGCAGACGCCCCACTCCGTCAGGACCGCCACGAGATCCACGAACCCGACCACGCCGTCGCGATCGATGTCGCCCGGGCACGTTCGGCGGCTCCGGAGTGTCGGGTGCGCGTATTCGACGCGCTCGGTCCCCGTCGCCCGATCGAACGAGATCACCGCAACGTCGAGGGTGGCGGGGACGCGCGTCGTATCGACCGACACCTCGAGGTACGACGTCCGCGGAGGGTCGAAGACGCGTCCGTCGTACGTGAAGAGGACGCCCTCCTCCGGCCCGCCCGCCGGCGGCGGGCTGAGGTGCCCGGCGTACGGAGCGCCCACGAACTCGTAGAGGTCGTGTGCGGGATTCCCGCTCGCGTGCGCCGCGACCCGGATCGCGCCGCTCCAGTGAACGTCGCCGGCGAAGAACACCACGTCGTCGTGCTCGGCGAGCAGCGCGGTCACGCGCTCGGCGTCGGTGGTGAAGCCGACGCCCCATGCGTCGAGACCGGTCGTGCCGAACGGCGAGATCATGCCGGGGCTCAGGATGATCCGGAACGGCGCGGTCGAGGACTCGAGCCACACGAGGAGGTCCGCGAGCTGCCGATCGTCCGGGCCGAGCATCTTCTTGTCGGGATCGTCTGGCGCGGTATTGCTCGATCGCTGCGTGCGCACGTCGATGAAGAAGAAGTCGACGCCGCCGTACGCGAACGAGTACCAGAGCCCGTCGTCCTCGACGGCCTTCGGCAGACGCGGCGGGTTGCGCTGGAACTGCCAGGCGAGGATGCGTCCGAGCGCCATGTCCGCGCGGTCGCGCTCCGTCCCGGTCATGCCGGGGATGTTGCTGACGTTGTTCCGCCATTCGTGATCGTCCGGCATGCTGTAGACGGGCAGGCGCGCCTGGAGCGCGGCGAACTCCTTGAGGCCCAAGGTCTCGCGGGCCTTGCGTGAGAACGCCTCCACCGTGGCCTCGACCCACGCGTCGAAGTCGTCGGTTTCGTTGAACCCGCCGTTGTCCGCGTACCAGACGTCCCCGGAATGCACGAGGAAGTCAGGCGCGCGCGTCACGATCCCCGGCATGGCATCGAAGGGGTAGCGGGCGTACGGAGGCTGGTGGAAGCTGTACTCGGAGCACGACGCGTACGTGAACGTGAAGGCGGCACGATCGCCGGCCGGCGCGGTCGTGAACTCGGCGACCGTCGCGGGGACGACGGCGCCGTCGACGAGCACGCGGTAGCGGTAGGTGGTTCCCGGCGCGAGCCCCGTCAGCTCATGCGCGGCGACGAAGTCGGTCTCGGCGGCGGCGGCGACGGGTGCGCTCACGGTGCCGGGGAAGTCGGTCGCCGTGTACTCGACGGCGTGCGTCGCCGGCCGGCCGGCGTGGGACATCAGGCGAATCGCGGCCGGACGCACGTCGCCGAGGCCGGTCACGAGCGGCTTTGCGAACGGGTAGCGGTCGACGCTGAACGCGGCGCCGGCGGTCTGCTGCGGGAGCGCACCGCCGACGAGGTCCTCGCCCTGGAGGTCTTCGAGGCTCGCGTAGAACGTCAGGCAGTCCGGGCGGATGGTGCGCGGATCGGCGCCTTCCGCGAGCAGGAGGTGCTCGGCGGGCGTGAGCGCGCACGCGCCCCACACGGCGAAGTGGCCGACGCGCGCGCCCGTCGATTCCGCGCCGGCGGCCGGGCTCGCGCCGAGCGTGAGCGGGTCGTTCACCTCGGCGGGCCGCCGCCCCGTGTCGAAACGCGGCGTCTCGGAGGCGTCGACGCCATCAACGTAGAGATGCATGTCCGCCGCGTCGTCGCCGGTCGCGCCGGCCTCAGCCGCCTCGTTCCAGGTGTAAGAGCCGCCGACGGCGTACCATGTGTCGGGGGCGGCCTCCGCGACGGCGTAGCGCTCGGTCTCCTCGCCGGGACCGTTCGCAACGTGGAAACGGAACCGCCGCTCGTGATCGGTCGCGCCGATGGTCCGGTCGAACTCGAGGTTCCACCCGCGCGCCGCCGCGCCGAGCTTCCCACCAAGGAACTGGTCGTCTTCGACCGCGTCGAGCCTGACCGTGCAGAAGCAGGAGAACGACCCGGCCGCGCCCGAGGTCACGACCGGGACATCGCCGTAATCGAGCCGCGCCCCGGCCGTCGAGTCGAAGTGCCACGACGCGTCCGCGGCCCCGAGCGAAAGGACGAGGACGGCGGCGGCGACGGACATCGGGTCGGAACGGGCGAGTCGCGTCACGAGAGACAGTATGACAAGCGTGATGCCTGGCGCCATGAATGCCCTCGCGCGGTTTCGGGGGCACGTGATCCGGCGCGAGCCCGAGAGCGACGGCGACGAGAGCGATGAGCGGGCTCATGCGACGTC
>CAZXBB010000125.1:0-4907 GCA_964638815.1 uncultured Isosphaeraceae bacterium | reverse complement strand
GCAGGCCGCGCCGCGCCGTCGACGGACAGGTGAGGCTGCTCGTCGGCGGGTCGGCGTCGACGCGCACGGTGAGCGACCGCTCGCGCGAGCGGTTGCCGGCGACGTCGGCGATCGTGCCCGTGACGCTGTGCACGCCGCTCGTCGCGATCGACTGCGGCTGCGTCGAGGTCGCCGGGTCAACGCCGCTGCCGGGGCTGCCGTCGGCGAGGTCGGGATCGCCCGCGTCGACGAAGCTCACCGTCACCTCGTCGCGGTACCAGCCGCCGCGGCCCGCGTAGTCCGGCGGCCGGTCGGTCGTGGCGGTCGGGCGGCGCGGCCACGTTCGGTCGATCAGGATCGCGCCGCTCGCGCTCGTCGCGTGCCCCGCCTCGTCAGTGGCCGTGCAGTCGATCGGATGGCGGCCCTCGCCGGAGCTCTCGAAGCCGAGGCTCAACGAGCTTGGGCCCGGAACCGGAGGCTCGCCGCCGGACGCGCCGTCGAAGGTGCAGTCGAGCGAGGCGATCGAGACGTCCTCGGCGATCGCGGTCGCAGAGCCCGGCGGCGCCACGAACCAGCCCTGGAGGCCGTTCGGCTGCTGCTCGAAGCGAATCCGCGGCGCCCGCCGGTCAACCCTGATTCCGTCGATCGGACCGGCGACGGCGCAGTTGCCGGCGTTGTCACAGACCTCCCGCATCCCCGTCGCGGCATCGCCGTCCTCGGTCCCGTCCGATATGTCGGTCACCAGCTCGAAGGCGGCGTCAGCGCCATCGGCGAGGCCGGAGCCCGCGTCGGCCGCGGTGCAGGCGATGCTGACGTTGTCCGCGTGCCAGTCGCCAGAGTCGGCGTCGCACGAGACCTGGGGTGGCGTCAGGTCGAGCGGCGCCCGTCGCAGCGCGAGCACGACGGTCGTGTCCGCCGTCACCGCCGACCACTCGCGGTCGAACGGTCCGTAGTCGCTGTCCGCCGGAGGCGTGACCTCGTTGAGCGTCGTCTGCGGCTGCCCACCATGCACCAACCGCACGAACTCGCCGCCGGCGTCGGTCAGCCACTTGCCGCCACCCGACTCGACCCTGCCCTCGAGATCGCCGAACGTACCGTCCAGCTCGAAGATCGGAACCCTCACCTCGACGCCCTCTACCGGCACGTCGCCCTCGCCGAGCGCACGCACCGTCAGCCGCACCAGCGGCGGGAACGTCACGTCGCGCACCATGTCCGACGACACCTCGAACGGAACCGACCTGAACCACCCCTCCAGCGAACCCCCGTCGACGGTCAGCACCGGCGTCCCCGGTGTCATTGCAACCGAATACGACCCGTCGGCGCCGGTCATGTCGACAGAGTCCGGCCCGCCGTCGGAAACCCACACCCGCGCACCGACCACCGGCGCCCCGCTCGCGTCGCGCACCATGCCACTGACCCGCGCCTGGCGCGGCGGACGGATCACGACGGTCGTGTCCGTGGTCACCGCCGACCACTCCTGGTCGAACAGCCCATAACCGCTACCCGTCGGGGGGATCACCTCCGTGGTCGTCGTCTGCGGCTGCCCGCCATGGACCAACCGAACCACCTCGCCGTTCGCATCGGTCGGCCACTTGCCGCCACCCGACTCGACCCTGCCCTCGAGATCGCCGAACGTCCCGTCCAACTCGAAGATCGGAACCCTCACCTGAACATCCGCCAGCGGCTCGTCCTCGACGCCCAACACCCGTGCCGTCAGTGCCAACGAGGGCGGGAACACCACATCCCGGACCATGTCCGAGGAAACGTCGAACGGAACCGACCTGAACGACCCCTCCAACCCACCGCCGTCCACCATCAGAAGCCGCTCACCCGGCGTGATGGCAACCGAATACGACCCATCAGGGCCGGTAAGCCCGACCGAGTGCCCACCGCTGCCGACTACCGTCACACCCACGCCCGCCAGCGGCACTCCACTCGCATCGCGCACGACACCGCTGACACGCGACACGCCCACGGGCACGAGCACCATGTCGAGCGCGTGGTCGCTGGAGAGACCCACCCCGTGGACGGTCGTCGGAGCCAGCAGCTGGGCGGGAGCCGGGTCGAAGCGGATGTCGTAGACGCCCGCGGCGAGCGTCAACGCGTAGCCGCCCGCGAGATCCGTCGTCGTCGATAGGACCGCCTGACCCGTGAGCGGATCCAGCGCCGTGACGGTAGCCCCCGCGAGCGGCTGAGGCGGGGCTTGCGGGGCCTGGCTGCTCACCGTGCCCGACAGGACCGCCCCCGCGGCCGCGTTGGCGCCGATCGCCGCCCCCGCGAGCAGCACAACCGTGCACGTAAGGACACGCACCGCGCCGGCAACGACCGAACCCATTTCCCTCACCCTCCCGCTGGCCAGTTAGGGACGAGAGCTTATCGCAGCATTCCTCGGCCTGTGGCGCTTGGCCCGCACAGCGGCGGGGTAGGCTCAGACCGAGAGAAGCGAGCCGAGGAGGAACATGGCAAAGATCCTGGTGGTGGCGAATCAGACCGCCGAGTCGGACAACCTGCTGGCTGCGCTGCGTGAGCGCGCGGGGCGCGGGGAGTGCGAGTTCACCGTGCTCGTCCCGGCGACCCCGCACGGGGTTGCCTGGGCGGCGAACATGGACTCGGACAAGGGGCGTGCGGAGGCGGAGCGGCATCGCGATGCGCTCGTCGAGCGATTGCGCGCAACTGGCGTGCCGGTCAAGGAGGCGATCATCGGCGACCCGGACCCGCTGGCGGCGATCACCGACGCCTGCAACCTCGGCAGCTACGACGAGCTGATCGTCTCGACGCTGCCCCATCACCTGTCGAAGTGGCTGCACCTCGACCTGCAACGCAAGGCCGAGCATGCGACCGGCCTGCCGGTGACGAGCGTGGAGACGAAGGCCGCCTAGCTCGCCCGAACGATCGTTGGGGTCATGACCCCAACGATCGTTCGGGCGTCTGTCAGGGGCCGAGCTCGGCGCGGAGGGCGCGCAGCTCGGCACTCAGCTCGGCGACCTGGCGCTCGAGGCTGTCGATCCGCTCCTCGACCTCGGGCGGTAGAGCCGCCGGACCAGGGGCGAGCGCGGCAGCGCCTGCCACGGGGGTCGGGGTCGTCTCGCCGGCCAGCGGGTCGCCGTGCGGCGGAGTCGCGGCCGCCGCCACCGACGTGACCGGCTCGCCGTCCTCGCCGCCGTCGAGCAGCTGGACGAAGCGCTGCTCCTTCTGACCGGGGCGGCGCGGCAGGCGGGCGACCAGCTCGCGGTCGATCAACTTCAGCAGGGTGTCCTCGACCGCCGCGAGGTCGGCGAACGGGTGCAGGCGGTCGGTGCGCTGCTTGAGCTCACCGGGAGTCTGGGGACCGCGCAACATCAGCACGGCGAGCATCGACAGCTCGTCCTCGGCCAGCTCGAGCGCCTCGTCGAAGAGGTGGCGGTACTTGCGCGAGCGGCTGCCGGCGCCGCTGGCGAGCCGCGTCCAGCCGCGCCGCCCCAGCCGCTCGAGCGCGTCGAGCACGATGTGCTCGTCGTAGTCGACGACCGGGTCGCGGTTCGTCGACTGGTTGCACGCCAGGCGCAGCGAGTTCACGCTCAGCGGATAGGCGTCCGGCGTCGTCCGCCGCTTCTCGATCAGCACCCCGAGCACGCGCAGCTCCGGGGCGTCGGGCGGGTTCGGTCCGGCGTAGTAGACGCTCATGCGGAGGGCAATCTAACCCGCGATCGCGTGTGCGCGCGTCGGTTGCCCTCGTGATGGCTCACTTGTCGCCCGATCCGTCATCGGTGAGCGCGGCGACGTCCCGCAGATCCACGTTACGCCCTCGGGCCAGCTTCATGCGGATCAGGTCGTCGAGGCTCACGACCGGCACTTCAACGTCGCCGAGCTTGATACGCAGCGCACGTTCGCTCAACTGGTCGAACGGATCGCCGGCGGGCACTTCGTGCATGACATCGATGCCGCCGCCGCTGGTGGCGAACTGCCAGATCGCGGCGCGGGGCAGCAGCCGACCATCGATTTCGAGGTTCTCGCTGCCGGGATTGAGGATGCGGGCGTCGAGGGATCTCAGGACATCCGCCAGGCGGTCGAGGTTCGCGGGCTCGGGCGCTGGGATCAGGTCCACGTCGTTGGTCGTTCGAACGTGTCCATGGGTCTGAACGGCGATGCCGCCAATCAGCACGTAGTCGACGCCGTGCTCGGCCAGCGCACGGAAGATCCGCTCGGCGTCGAGCGGCTGGTCAGGACTCACCGCGAGCCTCACGACCGGCCGCCGCGAAGCGTCCCGCCATCCGGTTCCAGGAGACGGCCAACGCCAGCCGCTCCTCCGGCGTTCGCTCGGCCTGTGCCTTGCGGTGGAGCGGGTCGTAGTCGCGCTCCAACGGCGCCCCGCCGATCTCGAGCCGCTCGCCCATGGCGTTGAGCATGAGGTTCAACGTCTCGACGGTCGGGGACACCTCGCCGCGCTCGAGTCGACTGACCGCGGACTGCCTGGTGCCGACTCGGCGGGCCAGGCTCTGCTGGCTCAGGCCATGGCGCCTGCGTGCCTCGCGAATCAGCTGACCCGGGTCCATCCCAGGACCCATCTTATCACTTATACGTGATAGCTAGGCCGGCTTGCGCAGCAGCGCAACCGACTCGATGTGCGGCGTCTGGGGGAACATGTCGACTGGGCGGACGGTGAGCAGCTCGTAGCCGGCGTCGACCATCTGGCGGGCGTTGGGGGCGAGGGTGGTGGGGTTGCAGGAGACGTAGACGATCGTCGGGGCGCCGACCTCGAGCACGCGGCGGACGACCTTCTGGGAGAGGCCGGCGCGCGGCGGGTCGATGACGACGACGTCGGCGGTGCCCTCCTCCTCGATCAGCGGGCGCATCGCGGTGCGGATGTCGCCGGCGTAGAAGCGGGCGTTGTCGATGCCGTTGAGCTCGGCGTTGGCGATCGCGTCGGCGACGGCCTCCTCGACGATCTC